>CADEDM010000014.1:8671-37170 GCA_902826065.1 uncultured Acidobacteriota bacterium
GGTGCGGCGGCGCGGCGCTGCAGCGTCGCCGCGGCCGCGGCCCAGGAGCCGTCGGGCACGAGCGCCTGCCAGACGATGGCGGCGGCGGCGGTGTGCGCCTGCGCGGCGCTCGGGCGGCCGGCGGCGAGATCGAGCCGCGCGAGGGCGACGTGCAGGTCAGCCTGGAACGGCGTCGCCACCGGGTAGAGCGCGTCGAGTCGGGCCAGCGCCTGCTCGAGGGCGGGACGGCCGGCGGCGCCATCGGTGACCGCGAGGAGCATGGCGCGTTCACCCTGGACCTGCGCCACCAGACGTGCGGCCGGCGCCGCCGTGCCGGCCGCTGTTTCCGCCGCGGCGAAGTGCCGGTCGGCGTCCTGCCGGCGGCCGCGCAGCGCCTCGAGACGTCCGGCGCTGACGTGTACCGCAGGCAGCACCAGCTTGGCCGTCCTCATGTCGGCGAGCACGGCGGCCATCTGGTGCGCCGCGATGTCGACGCGGCCGGCGTAGCCGTGTCCCAACGCCACCAGCGCCCGGTTGCCGAGCACCTGCGGATGGCCGGCGCCGAGGAGCCGGACGTGCGCGGCCTGCACCTCTTCGATGGCGGCCACCGCGTCGTCGCCACGCCGCACGGCGATCATGATCAGGGCCCGGAGGTTGCGGCCGTTGACGTAGTCGGCGCCGGCGTGATCGAGGCGCGGACCGAGAATCGCGTAGGCCCGGTCGCTGAGACGCTCGGCCTCGGCGAAACGTCCGAGCCGATAGAGGTTGCCGGCGAGGTTGTGCGAGCTGTGCCCGACGCCGAGGGCATCGGCGCCGAGGATGTCGATCTTCAGCGCCAGCGCGCGTTCGAGTTCGGCCACCGCCGCCACGAGGTCGCCGGCGTTGCCGAGCGCTTCGGCCCGCTGTTCGCGGGCCCGCAGGATCCACGGATGGCGCGGCTGCGCCTGGTGCGCCGCCAGCGTACGCTCGAGGGCCAGGTCCGACATCGCCAGGGCTTCGTCGTTCCCCGACGCGGCCAGCGCCTGTGCCAGGGTCCGCAGCGACGAGGCGGTCTCGGGGTGCGTGGGACCGAGTACGCGCTCGCACTGTGCCACCGCACGACGGGCGGCGGCCACGGCGTCGGTCTGGCGAGCCTCGCCGATGGCGGCGTCGGCACTGAAGCGATAGGCGCGGATGAGACGCGGCGTCACCAGCTCGGGGCGCCGATCGAGCAACGCGGTCAGCGGCGCCAGCGCCGCCGTCGCCTCGGCGCCGCGGCCACGCTGCATCAGCGACTGGGCCTGCAGCAACTGCGCCTGCAGGGCTTCGGGGTGTCCGGGGGGCAGCGGCGCCGCCGTCGCCACGGCCAGGCCGGTCACGGCAGCGAACTCCGCGGCGTCGCCGTAGCCGGCCAGCGCGTCGCCCAGCAGGTTCAGCAGCCGGATGCGCACGTCCGCGGGGGCCTCGAGCGTCGCGACCTGCCGATGCGCCCGTTTCAGGAGGTCGATCACGCGGAGATCCGAGGCGCTCTCCGGCGCGTCGAGATCGGCGTCGCGCAGCACCGTCGCGAGGAACGCGGTGACGCTGTCGGACTGCCGCTGCGCGGCGCGGGCCTGGCGCGCCTGCCAGGCGGCGACGCCGGTGCCGGCGACGACGGCGGTGAGCACGGCGGCGGCGGCCGCGGCCGCGACGCGATGGCGCCCGATGAACTTCCGCGCGCGATACAGCGCGCGATCGGGCTGGGCTTGCACCGGCTGGCCGTCGAGCCAGCGCCGCAGGTCGTCGGCGAACGCCGCGACGCTGTCGTAGCGGCCGGCGGACTCCTTGCGCAGGGCCTTGAGCAGGATCGTGTCGAGATCGCCGGCCAGCGCGCGCCGCCGCGCGGGCGACGCGGCCATGCGGCTCGGCAGCGCCGGCGCGTCGCGGAGGATCGCTTCCTCGAGTGCGCCGGCGGTGTCACGGGCCGGCACGGAGGGGCGGCGGCCGGTGAGCAGCTCGTAGGTGAGGACGGCCAGCGAGTAGACGTCGGTGGCGACGCCGAGCGGACGCCGCTCCACCTGTTCCGGCGACGCGTAGGCGAGAGTGAGTGCCCGGCCGCCGTCTGCGGTGAGTCCGTCGCGCTCGGCGCCCTGCGCGTCGACCAGCGCGGCGATGCCGAAGTCGAGCAGCCGGACGCGGCCCTCGACGTCGACCAGCACGTTCGACGGCTTGAGGTCGCGATGGATGACGAGGGCGCTGTGGGCGTAGGCGACCGCGCCGGCGACCTGCAGCACGAGCCGGACGATGGCGCGTGCGTCGAGAGCCTGCGCCGTGACCCACGCGTCGATCGGCTGCCCGTCCACGAGTTCCATCGCCAGGAACGGCTCGCCCGCCGCCGTCACGCCGGCGTCGTACAACCGGGCGATGTGCGGGTGCTCGAGCCGCGCCAGGATGTCGCGCTCGCGCGCCAGCCGTTCGGCCAGCCCCGGCCGGTGCGCCACACCGATTGGCAGCTTGAGGGCGACGGTGCGATCGAGGACGCCATCCGCACGCTCGGCCACCCACACGACGGCCTGGCCCCCACGGGCCAGCAGCCGTACCAGCCGGTAGGCGCCGACGATCACGCCAGGCTCGAACGACTGTGCCGGTGCGCCGACCTCGTCGGCGTCGATCTCGAGGGCGGGGAGCGCGTCGAGGAAGGACTCGAACGCGGGCGCGTCGAGCTCGTCCAGCATCACCTTCAGACGCGGCTTGAAGGCGTCGTAATCGGTCGAGAGCCGGTCGAGCCACGTCGTGCGTTCGGACGCCGGCATGGCCAGGGCTTCGTCGACGAGTCGGTTCAGCGTGCGCAGCCGGTCGAGGTCGAATCCATCGCTCATCGCAGCATCTCGGCCAGCATCAGCCGAGCCCGTTCCCAGTCACGCCGCACCGTGCGCTCGGTGACGCCGAGCGCCGCGGCCGCCTCGCTTTCGGTCATGCCGGCGAAGAAACGCATCTCGACGACGTGGGCGGCGCGAGCGTCAACTTCAGCAAACGCCAGCAGGGCCTCGTGCACTCGAAGCACGAGCTGCTCGCCCTGGCGCGTATCGGGGAGCGGCAGGTCGGTCTGCAGCGTCACCTCGTCGACGTCGCCGCCCCGCCGCGCCGCCTGGCGCCGCCGCACCAGGTCGACGATCACCGAGCGCATGACCTTCGAGGCCCAGCGGCGGAAGTGCACCTCGTCCTCGAGGCGCAGGTCGCCGGCGTTCACGAATCGCAGGTAGGCCTCGTGCACGACCAGGCCGGTGTCGATCGTGGGGGTGCGCACGTGCCCGCGCAGCCGGGCCCGCGCGATGCGGCGCAGCACCGGATAGCTGGCGGCGAACACGGCATCGGCCGCGTCGCTGTCGCCCTCGCCCGCCCGCTGCAGGAGGGTCGTCAGCTCGCCGATGCGGGTCACACCATCGTTATAGCAGGCCCTCCTCATCAACCGGCGGCACGGGTGCAGACGCGGGCAGCCGTGCCCGCGTCCACTCGTCCGCAATCACCGTGCGCGCATCACCGCTCGCGCGCGGCCGCCACCAGCCGCAGGTCCGTCAGCGCCTGCTCGAGCATGGCGGTGCGCGTGGCCTGGTCGGCGAGTGCCGCCTGCAGCCGCTGTACTTCAGCCAGCAGCAGCGCCGGCAGCACGTGGTACTTCACGCTGGCCGGCTGGCCGTCGCCGTCGAGGGCGACGAGCTCGGGCAGCACCTGCTGCACTTCCTCGGCGATGAGGCCGTACTGCACGGGAGTCGAGCCGTCCCCGAAGGCCTGCTTGTAGCGGAACGACACGGGACGCAGCCGGCTCAGGGCCGCGGTCACGTCGCCGGGCAGGTCCTGGATGTCGAACTTGGTCTTCGCGCTCGACGAGACGGTGCCGAGCTGGCCGTTGCTGTCGACCACGACGGTCTGCGCGTTGTTCTGACCGGTGGTCACGCCGCGGACACCGGTCATGAACGCGCGGGTCTGGTTGGCATTGCCGATCCGGATCGTGGCATCGTCGGTGGCGGCCCCCCAGCTGGCGAGGTAGACGTTGTTCGAGCCGCCGGTCAGGAACTGGCCGGCGCTGCTGCCGACGGCCACGTTGTAGCTGCCCGACGTGAGGTCCGCGAGCGCGCCGTAGCCGAGGACCGCGTTGTTCCCCCCGGAGGCGAGGTCGTTGAGGCTCGCGTAGCCGACCACGGTGTTGCCGCCGCCGCTGGTGTTGCTTCGCAGCGCCAGCGCGCCAATCGAGGTGTTGCCGAAGCCGGTCGTCGTCGCGTCGGCACTGTGGAAGCCGAGGCCGACGTTGTTGCCTCCGGTCGTCACGGCGGCCAGGGCGCTGACGCCCGCAGCGGTGTTCTGGTCGCCGGTCGTCACGGCGGTCAGGGCCGTCTCGCCCAGCGCGGTGTTGCTGTGGCCGGTGGTGATGGCGGCCAGCGCCGCCATGCCGATCGCGGTGTTGTTGGCGGTGACGCCGGCGTGGGTGTGGTCGGCGCGGGCCGCCGTGGCCGCGCTGCCACTGCCGGCGAACTGGACGCTCAGCGCGACGGTGCCGCTCGTGCCACCACCGGAGAGACCCGTGCTCGCCGTGACACCGGTGATGTCACCAGTCCCGACGTCGTCGGTTTCGCAGGTCACGGTGCCGTTGGCCGCGACCGCGCGGATCGACTCGCCGGCGGCACAGGTGCCGGCGACCCGCACCTGCATGACGTTGGTGTTCACGTTGAGCGTCACGTCACCGGTGGCGCCGCCGCCGGTCAGCCCAACGCCGGCCGCGACGCCGGTGATGTCGCCGCCGGCGCCCGAGGCCACGGCCGCGCAGGCGACGGTGCCGTCGGCGTTGACGCCCGTCATCAGCTGGTCGGTCGGGCACACGCCGTCGACCCGCCGCTGCACTTCGGCGACGTTCACGTCGGCGTATCCGATCGAGCCGTCGAGAACCTTCGATGCGTCGACGGCATCCGGCGCCAGCTTGACGTTCGTGATTGCGGCAGCCGGAATGCCGGCCGACACCACGGGACGCGGTGAACCGGATGGCGTCGCGGGCGCGAAGACGAACGTGCCGCTGTTGCCGTGGTCGTCGGTCCAGGGACCACCGAAGGTTGCGAGATCGATGGTGCCCTGCACGTGCACCGGCAGGGCGCCGGGCGAGGTGACGATGGTGAGCCCGATGCCCACGGTGCCGTTCGGGTTGAGCACGGCCAGGCCGCGCACCGGCGCCATCGTCGAGGCGCCGCACTGGTTGTCGGTGCCGTCGAAGGTGTAGACCGCTCCGGTCTGTGCCGTGGTGAGCGACACGACGTTGCAGAACGGGGCGAGTTGCCAGGTGAAGACGCCCATCGGCACCGGTTGGGCAGCGATGGGCAGCGCGGTCAGGGCGAGCAGGGCCAGCGACAGCGCCAGCCGTGGGGCGATCGATGCGATCACGTGCATCCTCCAGATGTGGGGCGGTAGACCCGCATCCAGAACTACGCATTCGCCCGGCGAAACCGGACATGCCGGCCGGATGGCCCGTCAGCGCGTGGCTATGCGGAGGGCTGCCGCCAGGTAGCGCACGACGGTCGCCGCCGACAGGACCGCCTCAGCCGACCACGCCGACGGCAGCGCCGCGTCGGAGAGCCACAGCGCGATGGCGGCAACGGCCGGCACGCCGAGCAGCAGCGCCGAGCGGCGACAGGCACCGGGGCCGAGGTCGCCGATGCGCAGGTGCGGCGCGATGGTGCCGCCCAGGCACACGCTCGGGATCATCCTGCACGACGCCGCATCGCCGGCGGGTCGTCGGGAGGTCCGGGCTTGAGCAGCATCCACCAGCCGGCGGCCACCATCAGCGCGGGGATCGCCAGCGACACCATCGTCCACCACGTGGTGGTCTCCGCCCACGCCGCCGTCGCGATGAACGCCAGCAAGCCATTCGCCAACACGATCGCGCCGGCGCGGCTGCGGGCCTGCGGGCCCATGCTCGACGAGCGCAGCAACGGGTCGATGGTGCCACCCAGGTAGTGCCCGGGGTCGTACAGATGGCGCGACCACTCCTCGTAGGTGCCGAGCGCCCCCGGCGGATGCGCGGGGCTCTCGTGCCGGGCCGGCCAGGAGTCGTCGAGAATGTTCCGCGCCCGCTCCAGATCGTCGGCCCGCACCTGGATCCTCACGCCGCCGGGCGCGCCGAGGCTGCCGGACGACGACGCAGCGGGCTCATCGGGCAGTCGCGCGTCGATCGCCGAGTCGGCGAGGCGATCGCGGAGACGGACGGCGTCGTGCAGGTACGGCACGACGCGCACGACGACCCACTCGTGGGCCATCAGCGCCGCCAGACGTGCAGATACCAGTAGACCGGGAACGCGAGCATGTTGCCCATGAACAGCACGAGCAGCCACATCACACGCTGATCCTGTGGCAGGCGTGGGCTCTTGAAGACGTGCGTCACGTAGAACGCGAGCAGGGCCATGCTGACGAGCATGGTCAGCAGGTGCACGCGGAACAGCAGGTCGAACGACCCCCCGTCGGCGAACGGCCCACCGGTGCTGAAGGTCATGGCCATGGTCGCCATGAAGCCGATGAAGTAGACGATCGGCCAGGCCGACAGCACACCGACCAGGAGCGCCATCGGGCGCGACAGGGGCATCGAATGTCCTCCTTGAGGATGTCGGCGCCGCGACGGCCCGGCGTTAGCCGAAGCGTGGGGCCGCCGCCGCGGAGGCGCGGCCGTCACCGTGCGCTAGGATCGCAGGCATGCCTCCGGCTGCATCTGGCTTCACGCCGAAGACGCTCGCCTTCCTGCGTGCGCTCAAGCGCAACAACCGTCGCGAGTGGTTCCACGCCCGGCGGGCCGACTACGACCAGCACGTACAGGCGCCGATGCTGGCGATCGTCGAGCGGCTCGCCGACGACCTCGCCCGGGTCGCGCCCGACTTCGTCGCCAGCGCGAAGATCTCGATGTTCCGGCCGTGGAACGACACGCGGTTCCGTCCCGACACGCCGCCGCTCAAGACCCACGTGGCGGCGACGTTCCCGCATCGCGCGCTCGGCCGCATGCAGGGCGCCGGTCTCTACTTCGAGGTCGCCCCAGGGCACGTGTGGATCGGCGGCGGGCTCTACGCGCCGGATCCTGCGACGCTGCACGCGGTGCGGAGCCATATCGCGAGCGAGCACCGCCGACTCTCGACGCTGGTCGCGGCCAAGCCCTTCCGCAGCCTGCTGGGCGCCATGCAGGGCGACCGCGTCTCGCGCATGCCGCGCGGCTTCGACCCCGAACATCCCGCCGCCGACGTGCTGCGCCACAAGCAGTTCCTGGCGGCGCGCGAGGAAGCCGCGACCTTCGCGACCCAGCCGGATTTCTACGCGCAGTTACTGGCGACGCTCACGGCGATGGCGCCGTTCGTGCTCTTCCTCAACGAGCCGATCATCGCCCTTCGCCGTGAGGCGGAGCGCGATCCGCTGGTGGCGGACCTCGCCAACGCCGAGCGCCGCCGGCGCGCCTGAGCCGGCGGGCCACTTGTCAGCATCGCCGTGCGGTGCTGTACTGGGGCCAGGGAGAAGTCGTCATGCTTCGCCGTCTGTTGCCGCTCGTCGTGTTCGCGTGCGTCGTGGCCGCCGCTGCACCTGCGCCCGTGCTGGCGCAGTCGCCGGCGCCGATCGTGATCGGCGCCACCGTCGCTCAACGGCAGGAAGCCGCGCGCGCCATGGTGCCCCTGCTGGGCAGCGTCAAGGCGCACGCACAGCCAGGGACCTCGGTCACGTCCGGCGGCGCGCCGAACTCGCCGTTCACCGGCACCCAGACCACGCTCTTCTCGTTCACCCTCAGCCGCCGATCGGTGCCGGTCGATCCCCGCGTCGTCACGGCCATGAATCGCCTGCTCGATTGGAACGTGGGCGCGGCCGGCCGCGACCAGGAGGCGCGTCTGTTCGACCAGTGGCTCATGGAACTGCAGTCGCGATCGACGGCGGCGATGAGCCTGACCGGCGGCGGCGTGTGCGATCTGAACTGCGTGGTCACCCGCATGACCACGTTGAACGAGACCTGGGGACCGACGGCGAGGGGCCGGGCCGACGCTCGCGACGAGGTGCTGCTCGACGCCCTGACGGCCGCGGTCCTGGCGACGCGGCCCGACCATCGATGACGACGGCCGTGGCCGGGCGTCCGGTGGCGGTGTCGCTGTCGGCGGTGCTGGCCGTGGGGTTCGTGGCGGCGTTCGTCGTGCCGTACCTGACGATGACTCCCGACAGTTACCGCGTCTTCTGGCCGCGCCGCTGGTGGCTGTTCACGCACCTGGCGTTCGGCACGGTGGCGCTGCTGATCGCGCCGATCCAGTACTGGCTGGGCGTAACACGACGGCGCCTGCCGCTGCATCGGCAGCTCGGGCGCATCTACTTGGGCGCGATCGCCTTGAGCAGCGGCGCCGCCCTCGGCCTCGCGGTGATGAACGACGTGTCGTGGGTCTACGGCGTGGGACTCGTCGGCCTCAACCTCGCGTGGCTCACGACCACCGGGCTGGCGTGGCTGACCGCGGTGCGGCGACGGTTCGACCAGCACCGTGAGTGGATGACGCGCAGCGTCGTCGTGACCTTTGCCTTCGTCTGGTTCCGCGCCATCCTCGGCACCACCATCGCCCTCGATCTCGGCACCGAGGCCGACCGCTTCATCGTGGCGGCGTGGGGCTGCTGGTCGGTGCCGTTGCTGGTCACCGAAGTGTGGCTGCAGCGGCGCAAGGTACTGGGCCCGCCCGTGGCGGCGTGAGCGCGACGGTCAGGCCGCTGGCTTCGCGCCCAGCGTCGCGATCGCGAAGAGCACCGCACCGGCCGCGAGCGCGGCGGCGCCGGCCAGCAGTTGCTGGCCGGTGGCGCCGACGAGGATGCCGAGCGAGATCAGGATCGCGACCGTCGGAATCACGGGACCGAACGGCACGGTGAACTGCGCGGGCGCCACGCGATCGGCCATGTCGGCGGCACGCAGGCGAAGCGTGGCGCCGCAGGCCGAGAGGTACACCACCAGCCGCGCCACCGCACTCACCGCGGCCAGGAACACGAACGATCCCGTCAGCGCCAGCAGCACCAGCACGATCCCCGTGAACAGGATCGCGACGTGGGGCGTGCGATACGACGAATGCACGCGGCCGAAGACCGCCGGCAGGTCGCCGTTCTCGGCCAGCGCGTAGACGGTGCGCGAGCCCGAGAGCAGCTGGCCCATGTTGTTTCCCGTCATCGACACGACCGAACCGGCGCTGACGAGCAATCCGCCGAACGCGCCCATGATCAGCGCCGAGGCGTCGGCCACCGGCGTACGCGTGCCGCCGACGTCCGGCAGCAACCCGGCCGCCACTCCCGCCGTCAGCGTCATCACGGCCGACACCGTGAGGATGGTGGCGATGAACGCGAACGGCACGTCCTGCCGCGGGTTCGAGGCCTCGCCTGCCGGCACGCCGGTGACCTCGTAGCCGCCGTAGGCGAAGATCAGCAGCAGCGCCGCGGCGGCGAAGTTCTGGAGCGTCGGGGCGTCGGTGGGCACGACGCGCGACAGGTCGGCGTAGAACACGCCAATCAGCGCGAACGTCGCCAGCGGCAGCAGTTTCCCGATCGTGAAGGCGTTGACGAGCGTCGACGACTGGCGGATGCCGCGCACGTTCACCCAGGTGAGCGTGAGGACCACGGCGAGAATCACGGCCTCTCGCGGGCCGCGGCTGTTGACCACGGGCCAGTAGTAGCCCAACGCCACGGCCAGGCCGTTGATGACCGAGGCACCGCTCGACACGCGGCTGAACCACAGCATCCAGCCGACCTCGAAGGCGGTGAAGCGGCCGAAGGCGGCCCGCGCCGGCCCGATGGGTCCGCCGGTGCTGTCGAAGCGGCTGCCCACCTCGGCGAAGCACAGCGCGACGAACAGCGACGACAGCCCGACGCCGAGGAACATCGCCGGGCCCCAGCTGCCGACGAGGCGGGCGACGTCGGCCGGCAGCAGGAAGATCGCCGCGCCGATCACCTGGTTGACGCCGATCGCCGTCAGGTCCCATTTCCCCAGCGCCCGGCGCAGCGTGGGAGCCGTCGGCGGCGCGCTCACGCGCGCGCCACCCAGTCCCCGTACAGCTCCGGCCGGCGATGGCGCAGATAGAGCTTGCGGGCCGGCGCGAGATAGCTGGCCCCGAAGTCGACCTCGGCGTGGAGGATGTGGTCTTCGCCCTGCGGCGCCCGGGCCATCACGTCGCCGAACGGCCCGCACACGAACGACTCGCCGGAGAAGGTCACGCAGTCCTCGGCGCCGACGCGGTTGCAGAGCGCCACGTAGTAGCCGTTCTGCAGCGCGCTCACCCGCATCTCGGCTTCGTACAACCCGTCGGGGAACTCGCCCACCGTGCCGGCCTGCGGCACGACCACGAGGTCGGCGCCGCTCAGCGCCAGCGCGCGCATGTACTCGGGAAAGTGGCGGTCGTAGCAGATGGCCACCCCGATCTTCCCGACCTTCGTCTCGTACACCGGGGCGCCGGTGTCGCCCGGCGTGTAGTAGCCCTGCTCGTGGAAACAGGCGTAGTCGGTGATGTGCACCATCCGGGTCATCCCGAGCACGATGCCATTGGCGTCGATCACCGGCGAGCAGTCGTAGGTCTCGAGGCCATCGCGCTCGAAGAAGTTCATCACGATGACGACGCCGTGTTCGGCCGCCTTCTGCTGGAACGCCGTGACGGTCGGGCCTTCGAGCGTCTCGCTGTGGCTGCGGTAGGTCGAGTCGGCCGGCCGCTGCGGGTAGAACCACTCGAACGCCAACTCGGCGAAGCAGACGAGCTGCGCGCCTGCCGCCGCCGCACGATCCACCGCGATGAGCCCGCGCCGGATGTTGTCGGCACGGTCGCGCGTGGCGTGCTGCTGCACCAGGGCCAGCTTCATGCCGGGCAGTCTAGCACCGGCCTGTCCGGTGGACGCGGGTCGCGGCGACGCTCGGCCTACAATTCACCGAGGAGCATTACGGACGACATGACGCAGACGACGCGACTGGTGGGCATCGCCCTGGCGGTGCTGGGGCTGGGGAGTTACTGGGGCACGGGACGCACCAGCGTCACGGCGCTGATCCCCGCATTCTTCGGCGTGGCGTTGATCGCGCTGGCCTGGGTCGCGGCCCGCGGCGACGCGGCGAGGCGTCATGCGATGCACGTCGCGATGCTGGTGGCGCTGGTGGGCATCGCCGGGACGGCGTCGCGCCTGCTGCCGGGGCTCTTCGGCGGCACCCTCGACGTCACGCGGCCGGCGGTGCTGGCGCAGATCACGACGGTGCTGCTGCTCGCCTGGTACCTCAGCAAGGGCATCCAGTCGTTCCGCGAGGCGCGCCGCAACCGCGCGTGACGTCTAGGGCGTCGCGGTCCGGCGCGGCAGAGTCAGGAACGGCGTCGGGACGACGGTGGCCGTGGCGGTGTAGCGCGTGGCTTCGACCGTGATCTCCATCTGCAGCTCGGTGCCGTCGGCGAAGTGCGGACGGTCGATCGTCGCCAGGACGATCAACTTCTTCAGCGTCGGCGACCACGCCGTCGACGTCGCCTTCCCCACCTGACGCTTGTCGCGGTAGACCGGCACCGCGACGCGCGAGGCCGCAGCCGGTACCGACGGCGGCAACCCGACGGACTGGTAGATCGCCTCCACCTCCGTCCACCGCACTTCGAGCCCGACGATCTGCCGGCGATGTCCTGCCGCGTGCTCGCGTTCCAGTGCCGCCTTCCCGACGAAGGGCGTCCTCTTGCCCAGCGCCACCAGGCGGCCCAGGCCCAGCTCGTACGGCGAGTACATCTGTGCGTCGATGCTGGCCTTGCGCACGCTGTGGAAGTCGACGTCGGTCAGGAGCAGCCCGGCCTCGACGCGGGCGACGTCGAGCGCCAGCATCCCGGCCGGCCGCAGCACGTGCGCCTTCCCCACCGTGACGATCGCGTCCCACACCTCGATGGCGCGGCCCCATGGCATCCACAGCTCGTAGCCGAGATCGCCGGTGTATCCCGTGCGCGTCACCTCGACCGGCACGCCCGCGATCGTGCCCGCGGCAGCGCGGAAGTACTTCAGCGCCGTCACGTCGATGTCGCTGACGGCCGCCAGCACCCGCGCGGACGTCGGCCCCTGCAGCGCCAGCGCCGCCACCTGCTCGGTGACGTCCTCGACGGCCACGTTCAAGCCGCGCGCATGCTCGTCGATCCAGCGGATGTTCGGATCGGCGGCCGTCCAGCGCACGCGGTCGTCGGCCAGGCGCACCACGGTGCCGTCGTCGATGACCTTGCCGTCGTCGTCGCACCACGGCGTGTAGTAGACCTGACCGACGGCGAGCTTCGCGGCGTCGCGGGTGATCAGCCGATCGACCAGCCGCACCGCGTCGGACCCGTGCAGGTGGTACTTGAACAGCGGCGAGACGTCGATGACGGCGCAGCCGTTGCGGATCGCGTTGTACTCGTGCTCGTGGTGCGTCTCGTAGGCGCTGACGGCATAGTAGCCGGCCCAGTCGCGGAAGCTCAGGCTGCCCGCGAGCGGCAGCGTTCGGGCGTGGAAGGCGGAGCCGACGGGCACGCGTGGATTATAGAGGGGCGGCCGGGCGCACCGTCCGCCGGCGGCGCCGGATCGTCCACATCACCCCGCCCGTGATCGCCAGCGCGCCCGGGGCGAGGCCGGCGACGAACCACAGCAGCTCCACTGCGTAGCCCGCGGCCACGCCCCAGCGCTCGCCGAAGTAGCCGAAATGGAGCGGGTCGAGCAGGTTGTACAGATAGCCGGGCCAGCGTTCGCGGCGGGCGTCGCGGGTGGCCGTGACGACGCCGGCATCGGCGCGCGCCTCGAACCGGCTGGCGCCTTCGGCCGCGAGCACGCCCGGGTGATCGCCATGCACGACCAGCGCGCCGTCGGGCGACACGCCGATCGCGGTGGGGCGGAAGGTCGGATCGATCCGCGACAGACCGTCCACGAACGCCCCCGGTGAGAGCGGCGGCGGCATGGTGAACACCTGCGCCGCAGCCACGAGTGGCGCCTCCTCGCGTGCCGGCGGCCAGAGCCGGAAGTACAGGTTCTCGAGGCCGAGCACGGCGCCGGTCACGGCGAACACCAGGTTGAAGAGCAGGCTCCACAGGCCGATGGCCTTGTGCAGGTCCATGTGGAAGATGCGCCGGCCCTCGTTGCGCCGCAGCCGCACCAGCGACCGGAACCACTCGCGGTAGATGCGCAGGCTGGTCAGCACCGACAGCAGCAGCGTCACGCCGAACGCCCCGACCAGCACGCGCCCCCAGTAGCCCATCAGCAGGCGCACATGGAGCTGACGCAGGAAGTAGCTGTAGCTGAAGACGTAGCCGTCCATGGCGTCGTCGCGACGGATCGCCGCGGTGGCGGGATCGATGAGCAGCATGCGCTGCGTCCGTCCCTCGTAGACGTAGGCCACATGCACCCAGTGCGGCCCGATCTGCGGGTGCAGTTCCAGGCGCAGCCCCGGGTGCCGGTGCTGGATCGCGGCGACGACGTCGTTCAGCGGCGCGATGCCACGGGCCGGATCGGCGCGCACGTCCGGGTCCAGCACCCATTCGATCTCGTCGTTGAACACGACGAGCGACCCGGTCCAGGCCACGAGCAGCAGCCCCACACCGGTGACGATGCCGAGCCACGAGTGGAGGCGGAAGAACGCGGCCCGCGTCACGACGGTCACCAGCGGCCGCTGGCGCCGCCGCCGCCCGAGCGGCCGCCACTGAACCCGCCGGAACTCGACGAGCCGCTGCTGGTCGACCCGCTCGTGCTGCCCATCGTCCAGCCCGAGGCGTGCTGGGATCGGCCGGTCCCGCGGATTCCTGCCCGCCACGAGGGGCGACGTCCGAGCCGCACGCCCAGCGCGGCGATGGCCGCGGCGATCACGAGCAGCACGAGACGGGCGGCGCGCGGCGCCGTGACATGCGCCATGAACAGGCCGCCGGTCATGAACACGGCGCCGAACAGCATCTGCACGATCACCTTCGCACCGGCGCCGGTGCCCATCGTGAACGCGCCGACGGCGATGAAGAGCGCGAAGAACGCGGCCATGCCCCACGACGCGGCGGCCTCGACCGCCGCGGCGTCGTAGGCCGCGCGCTGCTCGGGTGTGACGACCTCGTTGCGGCGCACCAGGTCGATCACGCGGGCGCTGCCTTCGACGAGGCCATCGGCCATGCGATCTTCGCGGAAGCGGGGGCGGAACGTCTCGCGAATCACGGCGCCGGCGAGCCCATCGGGCAGCACCGGCTCGAGGCCGTAGCCCACCTCGATCCGCATCGTCCGGTCGGACGGCGCCACCAGAATCAGCACGCCGTTGTCGCGGTCACGCTTGCCGATTCCCCATTCGTTGAAGAGCGCCGTGGCGTAGTCCTCGATGGCGCGCCCGTCGAGGCTCGGCACGGTGACCACGGCCACTTCAGCCGAGGTCTCACGTTCGAGCGCGGCCAGGTCCGCCTCGAGACGCTGGCGCTGCCCGGTCGACAGCACCTCCGCGAAGTCGTTGACCTTGCCGACGTGCGCGGGGAACTCCTGCGCGGCGCCGAGCGCCGTTGCGGCCACGACGGCCAGCATCGTCGGGCCCGCGCGGCGAGCGAGGACCCGAAAGAGCGCGACGAACGGCACCGGCGGAGTATAGCGGACCCGATCCGGTGGGCCGTCTCCGCGCCTCCGGGGACGCGGACCATGCGCCGCCTGTAGACTGTCGCCGTGCGCTACGACGCGATCGTCATCGGGGGCGGACACAACGGGCTGACGTGCGCCGCCTATCTCGCGCGCGCGGGGCGCAAGACGCTCGTGCTCGAACGCCGGCACGTCCTGGGCGGCGCGGCCGTGACCGAGGAAGTCTTCCCCGGCTTCAAGTTCTCGGTCTGTTCGTACGTCGTGTCGCTGCTGCGGCCCGAGATCATCCGCGACCTCGACCTGCCCGCGCACGGCCTGGAGCTGCTGCCGCTCGACGGCACCTTCACGCCGATGCTGAACGGCGACTACCTGTGGCGGATGAACGACCACAACCGCAGCCGCCAGCAGATCGCGCGCCACAGCAGGAAGGACGCGGACGCCTACGACGACTACGGCATGGCCATGGTGGAGATGGGCCGCTTCGCGAAGCCCATCCTCGGCATGACGCCGCCGGATCCGATGTCTCTCGATCCGCGCGGGTTGCTCGAGCTGCTGTCGGTGGGCAAGCGCTTCCGGTCCATGCGCTACCACGACAAGGTCAACCAGGTGCAGCTGCTCACGATGAGCGCCGTGGACTTCCTGGACCAGTGGTTCGAGACCGACGCGCTGAAGGCGACGATGAGCGCCTCGGGCATCATCGGCACGTTCCTGGGCGTGCGCTCGCCCGGCACGGCCTACGTCCTGCTGCATCACTACATGGGCGAAATCGACGGCGCCTTCCGTTCCTGGGGCCTGTCGCGCGGCGGCACCGGCGCCGTGTCGAATGCGATTGCCGGGGCGGCCCGCCGCCTCGGTGCGGAGATCCGGACCGAGGCGCCGGTGTCGAAGATCCTGACCCGCGGCGGCCGCACCACCGGCGTCGCTCTCGAGAGCGGCGACGAGATCCAGGCGGACGTCGTGGTCAGCAGCGTCGACCCGCGGCTCACGTTCGAGCGTTTCATGGACGCGAAGGAGCTGCCGGACGAGTTCCTGGCGGGCGTGCGCCGCTACAAGTACCGCGGCTCCTCGGGCAAGGTGAACCTGGCGCTCGACGCCCTGCCGGAGTTCACGTGCCTGCCGGGCGCCGGCGAGCACCTGCGCGGCGCCATGTCGATCTCGCCCAGCATCGACTACATGGAACGCGCCTACGACCAGGCGAAGCACGGTGCGTTCTCGGAGCGCCCGTACATCGACATGGTGATCCCGACGCTCAGCGACTCGTCGCTGGCGCCTCCCGGGAAGCACGTGATGTCGTGCTTCGTGCAGTACGCGCCGTACCACCTGAAGCCCGGCGACGTGTGGGACGACGCCCGGCGCGAGGCCTTCGGCGACGCCGTCATCAGCGCCATCGCCGAGCATGCGCCGAACATCCGCAACATCATCCGGCACCGGCAGGTGCTGACGCCACTCGACATCGAGCGCACGTTCGGCCTCAGCGAGGGCAACATCTTCCAGGGCGAGCTGTCGCTCGAGCAGCTCTTCTTCCTGCGGCCGGTGCCGGGCTGGGCGCAGTATGCAACGCCGATCGACCGGCTCTACATGTGCGGCTCGGCCACGCACCCCGGCGGCGGCATCATGGGCGCGCCGGGCAAGAACGCGGCGGAGAAGATCCTGAAGGACGCGAAGCGATGAGCGCCCGGATGCGCGCGCACGTCACGCCGCCGGGGACGGATCCGTCGACGGTCGTCGTGATCGGCGCCGGCGTCAACGGCCTCGTGTGCGCCACGCTGCTGGCCCGAGGCGGCCGGAAGGTGACGGTGCTCGACGCGCGCGACGCGCCGGGCGGCGCCGCCGTCACCCGCGAGATCGCGCCTGGATTCCACGTTCCCGCGGCCGCGCACGATGTCGGACCGCTGCGGGCGGACGTCGCGCGCGAGTTGAAGCTGGAGGCGCACGGCCTCGAGTGGATTCCCCGCGAGGCGTGGATGACGGCGCTGGATGGCCACGGGCGCGCGGTGACCCTGTGGCACGATCCGGCCAAGGCCGCGGAGAGCCTGCGCGCCTTCAGCGCGGCCGACGCCGACCGCTGGCCAGCCTTCATGGCGGCGCGCACGAAGCTCGGGCGCGTGGCCGCCTCCGTCTTCCCGCACACGCCGCCGTCGATCGACGCGCCGGCGCCGAAGGAACTGTGGCGGCTGCTGCAGACAGCGCGCCAGTTCCGGGGGCTCGGCGCGACCGACGGCTACCGGCTGCTGCGCTGGGGCCCGATGCCGGTGGCCGACCTCGTGCACGAGCACGTCGAGACGCCGTTCGTCGCCGCGGCCCTGGCCGCCGACGGCGTGCTCGGCAGCATGCTGGGCCCGTGGTCCGCCGGCAGTGGCCTGCTGTTCCTGCTGCACGCCGCCAATGCGGTCGCGGGCGACCCGCGGATGGTGTGGCCGAAGGGCGGGCCGGGCGCGCTGACGGCGGCGCTGTGCCGCGCCGCCGATCAGGCCGGGGTCGTGATCAAGGGCGCGACGCGGGCCACCCACATCGCGCAGCAGGACGACCGGGGGTTCGCAGTCCACCTCGAGAACGGCGACGTGCAGACCGGGCACGCGGTCGTCTCGGCTATCGACCCGAAAACGACCTACGCCCTCTGCGATCCGATGACCCTGCCAGCGGAGGTCCGCTGGCGCGCCCGCAACTACCGCACCGCGGGCACGCTCGTGAAGGTGAACCTGGCGCTGTCGGCGCTGCCGGTCGTGCCGGGCGCCGATCGCGAGCAGCTCGCGACCCGCCTGCGCATCGCGCCCGACGTCGACGCGATGGAGCGTGCTTTCGACGAGGTGAAGTACGGCCGCTGGTCGCCGTCGCCGTGGCTCGAGGTGCTGATCCCGTCACTCGTCGACGACCTGCTGGCGCCCAAGGGCGCGCACGTGATGTCGATCTACGCGCAGTACGCGCCGCACACGCTGCGCGCGGGCACGTGGGATCACGAACGTCCGCGGCTGCTCGACGCGGTGCTCACGACGCTCGACCGCGCCATGCCGGGCATCCGCGGCATGGTGGTGGCGAGCGAAGTGCTGACGCCCGCGGATCTCGAGCGCGAATGGGGACTGGCCGGCGGCCACATCCACCATGGCGAGCTGGCGCTCGACCAGCTCTTCACGATGCGGCCGCTGCTGGGATGGAGTCAGTACCGCACGCCAATCGACGGCCTGTGGCTGTGCGGAGCAGGGACGCACCCCGGGCTCGGCCTCACCGGCGGGTCGGGCGCAAACGCGGCGCGCGAAATCCTCCGCGCGCGCTGACGGCTCACCGCAGCGGCGCGCCGATCAGCGGGTGTCGGCCGCTGCCGACGCCGGCGACGACTCCGGCGCCGCGGACTCGGCCGGCGGCACGCCGATCAGCTCGCGATGCGCGCGATCGCGCTCGCGATCGATCTGCTCCGCGGTCGCCCCGAGCCCGTCGAGGATGTCCTCGATGAACGCCAGCGCCACTTCCCCTTCGCCGGAGTAGACGCTGGTGGCGCCCGCCGCGCGCAGCGCCGGCACGTCGCGCAGGTAGGCGGCGCGCGTCAGCACGCGGACGCGGGGGTTGAGCGCGCGGGCGGCGCGGATGACCTCGGCGCTGTGCGCCATGCCGGCCGAGCCGAGGATGATGCTGACGGCGTTGCCGACACCCGCGGCCTCGAGGGTCTCGGGCCGCGTGGCGTCGCCGTAGACCGCGTCCACGCCTTCCTGTTTCAGGACGCGGATCGCGTCCATGTTCAGCTCGACCACGGTCGGCACGATGCCGTTGTCGCGCAGCAGGCGCACGACGGTGCGGCCGGTCGGCCCGTAGCCGATCACCACGGCCCGTCGCACCTTGGTGCTGGTGCGGTCGACCCGCGGCGTGTCCACATCGCCGTCCGCGGCCGCCGGCGGCGGCAGACGGTTGAGCAGATCACGCAGCCGTGGCCGGGCCGCGATCCACCGCTCGATCGGCTTGATCGTGCGATAGGCGACCGGGTTCAGCACGATCGAGGTGATCGCCGTGGCGACGAGCACATTGGTGGCCTCGGCCGGCAACACGCCGAGACTCCGCCCGACCGACGCGAGGATGAACGAGAACTCGCCGATCTGCGCCAGCGCGATGCCCGACGTCAGCGCGGCGCCGAACGGGTAGCGCATCAGCCACACGAACAGCAACGCGACCAGCGGCTTCCCCACCAGGACCACGCCGAGGGCGCCCAGCACGAGCAGCGGCGACTGCATCAGCGCGCCGGGATCCAGCAGCATCCCGACGGACACGAAGAACAGCACGGCGAAGGCGTCGCGCATCGGCAGCGCTTCGGAGGCGGCGCGCAGGCTGTAGTCGGATCGGCCGACCACCATGCCGGCGAGGAATGCGCCCAGTGCCATCGACACGCTGAAGATCAGCGACGATCCGACGGCGATGCCGAGCGCGATGACGAGCACGGTGAGCGTGAACAGCTCGCGCGAGCGGGTGTCGGCGATGTGGTCGAGAATCCGCGGGATCACGCGTGCCCCGACCAGCACCGTGAACGCCACCAGCGCGCCGACCTTCAGGGCCGTGAGGCCGAGGGCACTCCAGATCGACGCGTCGCCGGCATTCGGTCCGAAGAGCGCCGGCAGCAGCACCAGCGCAATCACGGTGAAGAGGTCCTCGACCACCAGCCAGCCGACCGCGATGTGGCCGGCCTGGGTGTGGAGGTCGTTGTTGTCCGAGAGCACGCGCACCAGCACCACGGTGCTGGCGACGGCGAGCGCCATGCCGAAGATGATCGCGGCGGGCCAGTCCCACCCGACGGCCCGCACCAGCAACGCGCCCAGCACCGTGGCCACACCGCTCTGCGCGACCGCGCCCGGGATGGCGACGTTGCGCACGGCCAGCAGTTCCTCGACGTGGAACTGCAGGCCGACGCCGAACATCAGCAGGATGACGCCGATCTCGGCGAGCTGCTCGGCCATGCTGGCATCGGCCACGAACCCCGGAGTGTGCGGACCCACCAGCGTGCCGGCCAGCAGGTAGCCGACGATGGGCGACAGGCCCAGGCGATGCGTGAGATAGCCGAGGACGAGCGCGCCGCCGAGGCCTCCGGTGATCGTGAGGATGAGGTCGTAGGCGTGCATGCAACTCCACGTCCGGCCGTTCGGACAGGCTGAGGGGCGCGGCAGCGCGCCACGGTCGGCGACGGCCTCGGGAGGGCGCGCGGTCTACGCGCACGCGACGATCGAGGGGTGAGGACGTCGCAGGCGGCGCACCGCGTGCGCACCGCCCTTGCGATTCTACCGGCGGCGTGCGACGCGGCTCAACCCGCGAATCACCAGCTCGGCGGTCGAGGCTACGTGCGGATGGCCGTGGCTGGCGCGACCCGCGACGCCGTCACCGCCGGCGCGAGATTCGCCCCCAGCGCCACGATCATCAGCAGCGCTGCCGCGGCGCCGTAGGCCAGCGGATCGAACGTGCTCACGCCGTAGAGCATCGACTGCAGCACGCTGGCGGCGCCGGCGGCGAGCACGGCGCCGAGCGCGATGCCGACCAGCGCCAGCCGCGCGCCCTGGCCCAGCACCATGCGCAGCACCTGGCCGCGTTCCGCGCCGAGGGCCATCCGGATGCCGACTTCGCGCGTGCGCAGGCTCACCGAGTAGGCGATCACGCCGTAGAGACCGACGGCAGCGAGCAACAGCGCGAGCACGCCCACGGCGCCGATCAGCGCGGCGCCGATGCGCGTCGGCGCCAGCGTGGCGTCGACGCCTTCGGTGGCGGCACCTTCAGTGGTGAAGACCGCATCGGGCTCGAGCGCCCAGACGGCGCGCTTCAGCGCCGGTACCACGGCCGCGGCCGGTCCGGACGTGCGCGCCACGAGGTCGATGCTGCGGCCGCTGCCGATCGGCACGTGCACGTACGGCATCGGCGCTTCGCCGGCCGACCGGATCTTGTGGTCGCGCGAGACGCCGACGATCTGCAGCGCCGGACGATCGAAGCCGCCGCTGTGCACCACCTGGCCCACGGCGCTCTGCCCGGGCCAGTAGGTGCGGGCGAACGTCTCGTTCACGACGACCACCGGGCGATCGTTGACGGCCTCGTCCTCCGTGAACCCGCGGCCATCGACGAGCGGGATGCCCATCACGGCGAAGTAGTCGGACCCGATCGCGACCGTGTCGGTCGAGTCGCCGTCGTCGCCGGCCGCGTGGCGGCCGGGCACCGCGTAGCTGCTCATGTTGATGTCGGGGCCGAGCGGCAGGCGCGAGGAGAGGGAGGCCGCGGTGACACCGGGCACGGCTCGCGCCGCCTCGAGCACGCGGGTGCGCAGGGCCATGGCCCGCGGCTCGTCGTAGCCGTTCATCTGCGCGTTGAACGAGAGCACCGCCACGCGCGTGGGATCGAAGCCGAGGTCGGTGGCGCGGGCGACCACGAGGCCGCGGGCGAGAAGTGCGCCGGACACGAGCAGCACGAGCGACAGCGCCAGCTGGCCGACGACGAGAACGTCACGCAGGGTCACGCGGCGACGGCCGCCGCCGTCGAGCGTGTCCTTCAAGGCCGGCACCAGCTCAGGACGCGATGCCGACCAGGCCGGGGCGAGGCCGAACACCACGGCCGTCACCAGCGACACGCCGACCGCGAACACGAGCACCGC
Organism: uncultured Acidobacteriota bacterium; assembly: GCA_902826065.1. Taxonomy (GTDB): domain Bacteria; phylum Acidobacteriota; class Vicinamibacteria; order Vicinamibacterales; family UBA2999; genus CADEFD01. The sequence goes on from CADEDM010000014.1 coordinate 29,796, forward strand.
GCGATCGAGCGAGAAGTCGAACGACGTCGTGATGGGCAGCACCGCGGTGGCGTAGGTGCCGATGAGGCGACCCGCCCACGAGGCCAGCAGGACGCCGCCGAGGCCGCCCAGCGCGGCCAGCACCAGGCCTTCGCTCAGGAGCTGCCGCACGAGCCGGCCGCGGCCCGCGCCGATCGCCGCGCGCACCGCCATCTCGCGCCGCCGCGCAGTGCCGCGCGCGAGCAGCAACGCCGCGACGTTCGCGCACGCGATGAGCAGCACGAGGCCGACGGCCCCGAGCAGCCCCGCACTGGCGGCGCGCACGTAGCCGTCGAGCATCGGGTGGAAGCGGATGTTCGCGGCGGGCACCAGGCTCACGACGGCCTTCTCGTTGGTCGCCGGGTAGTCCCGCGCCAGGCTGGCGAAGACGGCGTCGGCCTGCGCGCGCGCCTGCTCGATCGTCGCGCCGTCGGCGAGCCGCCCCTTCACGAAGAGCCACCGCGACGCCCGGCGTTCGAGCCGCGTCGTGCCCGGATCGTCGTCGCCCGTCCACTGCACGCCGGTGAACTGCAGCCGGTCGACCATCGTCACCGGCACCCAGAAGTCGCTGGCGATGCCGGGCATGGTGCCGGGGAAGGTCTCGGGCGCGATGCCGATCACCGTGTAGGGCACACCCGACAGCTTCACCGTCGAGCCGAGGAGGTCGCCGCGGCCACCGAACTGCCGCTGCCACAGGCCGTGGCTCACGACGGCGACGGCCGCGCCGTCGGCCACGGCGTCTTCGTCGGCGCGGAAGGCGCGCCCCTGCGGCACCGCCACGCCGAGGTCGTCGAGGTAGTTCGCCGTGACGACCTCGCCGGTCACGAGCATCGGCGCGCTGCTGGTGGAGAGCACGCCGCGCACGTAGGCGTGCGCGACGATGGCGCTGAACGCCGGGACGCCGGTACGGAGCGATTGCAGGTCGGGGTACGACGTGGTGAGCTGCATGTCCTCGCCGCGCTGGGACGAGTAGACCTCGACCAGCCGGGCGGGATCGCGCAGCGGGCTCGACTTGAAGAGCACCGCGTTCACTACGGTGAAGAGGGTGGTCGTGACGCCGATGCCCAGCGCCAGCGAGCCGATGGCGGTGGCCGCGAACGCCGGGCGCCGCACGAGCTGACGGGCCCCGACGCGCAGGTCCTGCAGGAAGTCCCTCATCCGTCCCCCACTACGTCCTTACGGACGGGCCACGCCGCGGGTTCGCCGCAGAATGCATCCGAAGAACGGCCGGCGGTGTCCAATCCCCCCAGGCGGATCTCCGAACGGCGGCGAGCGGCCAGGAGCTAGCCGCTAGACTGCAGGACTCATGCGTCACGTCCCGATTCTGGTCGCCGCAGCCTGCGCCGGCGTCGTCGCGGCCGGCCCCTGGGCCCGGCTGGCGGCCTGGCCAACGGCGGACGAGCGTCAGATCACCGGCCCGCGCGACGTGCCCGCCCGGGCGTCGGGCACGGCCTCCATTCGAGGCGTCGTCGTCGACGGCGCCTCGGGCGCCCTGCTGCGTCATGCCACCGTGGCGCTGCTGGTCGAGGACCTCGACCGCGAGAGCTCGCGCACCATGGCCGTCACCGCCGACGCCAACGGCCAGTTCGAGTTCACCGGCGTGCCGGCCGGACGCGTGCAGGTCACGGCATCGCGGTCGGGCTACTTCGCCTACGACAACATCTGGAACGGCGAGCCCGAGGAGATCGACTGGCAGACGGTGGCCGAGGGCCAGCGCGTGCAGGGCGTGCGCGTGCAGCTCTGGCGCGGCGGCGTCGTCTCGGGTCGGGTGCTCGACGAATACGGCGAGCCGGCGGTCGGCGTCGAGATCGAGGTGCTGCGGCGCGAGCCTGGCGATCGCGGCAGCGGAAGCGTGCGCAGCACGTCGTTCCCGTTCACGCCCATCACCGACGACACCGGGGGCTTCCGCGTCTGGGGATTGCCACCGGGCGACTACCTGGTGGGCGCGCGTCCCAATCGCTTTGCCGCGGAGACGGCCGCCACCAGCAGCGAACGACGGCAGGGCTACTCGACCACGTACTTTCCTGGAACGGCCAGCCTCTCGGGCGCGCGCACGCTGCGCGTGCTGCCCGGACGCGAGACGCCGGGCGCCGCGTTCGCGATGGTGTCGGTGCCGCTGGCGGTCGTCCGCGGCACGGTGCTGCTGCCGCCCGACACGTCGGGGCGCCTCGTGAACATCGGCGTCGGCCTGGTCGCGCCCGAGCGTCTCGACGGCTACGTGACGCGCGGCGCCCGCGCCCGCGACGACGGCGGCTTCGAGCTGTCGCGCCTGGCGCCAGGCACCTATCAGCTCACCGCCCGCTACTTCGGCCAGGGCGGCGCCGAGTACTACGGGGCCACGGAGATCACGGTGAACGGCCAGGACCTCGACGGCGTGGCCGTGCCGATGCGCGCCGGCGGCGTGGTACGCGGACGCGTCGTGAACGACCTGGGCGAGCCCGTGGGCGTACCGGTGATGGTGAGCCTGGCCGCGGCTGGCGGGCCCAATGCGCCGACGCCGTCGCCGGCCCGGACCTATTCCGATGGATCGTTCCGCGTCGAAGGCGTGTTCGGACTCCAGCGCGTGCGCGCCGTGGAGGCGCGGCTGATTCCCGGCGCGGAGGCGCCCGGCATCAACGTGCGGCGGCTGCAGGACGTCACGCCGGCGACGCGCGCCCGCACCACGTGGTGGCTGAAATCGGTCGCCCTCAACGGCCGCGACATCACCGACGAGATCATCGACGTCACGCCCGACGGCGCCATGCTCGACATCGTCATGACCAACCGCGTGTCGAGCGTGCGCGGCACGGTGGCGTGGAACCGCCAGCGCAATCCGCGCCGGCCGGTCGTGGCGGTGTTCGTCGACGACGACTCTCGCTGGATGCGGGCGTCGCGATTCGTCGGCACGTCGGAGGTCGAGCTCGATGGGCGCTTCGACGTGCGCGGCCTGCCCGCGGGGTCGCGCTACCTCGCCGTGGCCGTGGAGGGCGCGTCGCGCGCGGTGGTCGTCCGCCCCGAGATGCTCGAGAGCCTGCGATCGCTGGCCACGCCGCTGCGGGTCGACGACGGCGGCACCCACGAGATCGGCCTGACCGCGGTCGCCCGACCTCAGCCGTAGCGATACCGGCCGCCGCCGCCGGCGGCGCGTCTGAGTAGTTCTACAATCCGTTCGCCCTCTCCAGGCCGGTGGCCCCCGCGCGGGTCCCGACATCAGGAGGCGTCATGCGTGCATCGTGTGCGTCGGTCGCGGTCGGGATTCTGCTGCTGGCGACGTCCGGCGCTTCCGAGGCGTGGGGGCAACCGGCCATCGTTCCGGGAATCGGCCCGGCGAGGCCTCCCGACGCCACCGGCACCGCGATCATCCGCGGCACGGTGCTGGCCGCCGACACCGGCGCACCCGTGCGGCGCGCACAGGTGCGTGCCAACACCAGCGACGGCCGCGACAGCCGCGTCGTCCTCACCGACGACCAGGGACGCTTCGAGCTGAAGGACCTCGTCGGCGGACGATACAACCTCAGCGCGAGCCGCACCGGCTACGTGTCGCTGCAGTACGGCCAGCGCCGGCCCAACGAACGCGGCATGCCGGTGGAGGTCGCGCCCGGCGCGGTGCTCGACAAGATCGTCTTCGGCCTGCCGCGGGGCGGCGTCATCGCCGGTCGACTGCTGGACGAGGCCGGCGACCCGCTCGCCGACGCGCAGGTGCAGTTGATGCGCAGCGCGTTCATGCCTGGCGGACGCCGGCTGCAGCCCGCCGGGCGGATGGATACGACCGACGACCAGGGCAGCTTCCGCCTCCACGGCCTGGCGCCCGGCGAGTACGTGGTCTCGGCCACCATGCGCAGCCAGATGATGTCCGGACCTCCCGGACTCGTCCCGGGCTCCGACCAGGGATACGCGCCCACCTACTACCCCGGCACGCCGGCGATGAACGACGCACAGCGGATCACGGTGGGGCTGGGGCAGGAGGTGTCGGGCATCACGTTCGCGATGACGCCGACACGCGTGGCGCGCATCAGCGGCCGCGTGACCGGCGGCACGCCGGGCACCTACGAAGGCTTCGTCTCGATGTCGCTCGAGGATGTGTCTGCCGGCATGGGCTTCGGGGGAGGCGCCGGCCTGCAGTCGGATGGCACGTTCGAGATGACCGGCATCGCCCCGGGACGCTACGTGCTTCGGGTGCAGCCTCGCGGACCGCGGCGGGACGAAGATCCCGTGGGCGTGCTGGCCGTCACGGTCGCCGGAGCGGACTTGGCCGGCCTCGTCATTCCGCTGCACCCGCCGGCGCGCATCACCGGCCGCATCGAGTTCGAAGGCGGCATGCCGCCCAACACGCAGCCGTCGCAGGTCCGTGTCTTCCCGTCGCCGGTCAATCCCCTGGGCATGAGCGGCATGATGTCGGGCCCGCCGCGCACACTCCCCGACTTCACCTTTGCCGTGAGCGGCCTGACCCAGCCGGTGCTGCTGCGCGCCGGCGGACTTCCCGGCTGGAACCTGAAGGCCGTGCTCCTCGACGGCGAGGATCTCACCGACACTCCGTTCGATGTCGCCGCCGGGTCGACCGTCACCGGCGTTCGCCTCGTGCTGACGCAGGCCACGACGACGCTGTCCGGGCTCGTGCGTGACGACCGCGGCAACGCCTCCGCCAACGCCTCGATCGTCGTGTTCCCCGCCGACGACGACAAGATGGGCGTGCAGACGCGGTTCCTGCGGTCGGCGCGCCCGGACGCCGAGGGCCGCTATGAGATCAAAGCGCTGCCGCCGTACGCCAACTACCGGATCATCGCGATCGAGTCGCTCGAGGACGGCCAGATCTTCGATCCGGACTTCATCGCCGGCCTGCGCAACCGCGCCGAACGCCTCGCGTTGACCGAGGGCGAGACCAAGACGCACGACCTGCGGGTTCGCCCCTGACGCTGGGTTCGACGGCGTAAACACGGCCGGCGGCGGCACGTAAGGTATGACATGACCTCCCGCCGGGGTGCGCCCATCGCCAGCCTCGCTGCCGCGGCGCTCGTCGCCGCGTGTGCGATGGCGGCATTCGCTCCGCTGCCCGCGTTCGCTCAAGGAGGCGGGTTCCGTCCGCCACCGCGCATGCTGCCGCAGGGACAGGAGCCGCCGAAGGGCACGGCGGTCCTGCGCGGGATGGTGGTGGCGGCCGATACCGGCGCGCCGGTGCGGCGGGCGCAGGTGCGCGCGTCCGCGCCCGGGTCGGGCGACACGCGCACGATGCTCACCGACGAGCAGGGACGCTTCGAGCTGCGCGAGCTGCAGGGCGGACGCTACACGCTCAGCGCGTCCAAGGGCGGCTTCGTCAGCCTGCAGTACGGCCAGCGCCGGCCCGGCGAACCCGGCACGCCTATCGAGCTCGCCTCTGGCCAGACGCTCGAGAAACTCGTGATCGGCCTGCCGCGCGGCAGCGTCATCACCGGCCGCATCGTCGACGAGTTCGGCGAGCCGCTCACCGGCGCGCAGGTGCAGGCGATGCGCTACGCGTGGGCGCAGGGCGCGCGCCGGCTGCAGCCCGCCGGTGGCGGCGATCGCACCGACGACCAGGGTGCGTATCGCATCTTCGGCCTGCCGCCGGGGGAGTACGTGGTCACGGCCACCCTGCGCGACGACCGGCAGACGATGCGCCCGGGCGCCCCGGCCGACGACGCGCCCGACAGCGGCTACGCCCCCACCTACTTCCCGGGGACGACCAGCGCCGCCGATGCGCAGAGGGTCACCGTCGGGCTCGCCGAAGAAGTCGGCGGCGTCGGCTTCGGGTTGTCACTGACGCGCCTGGCGACACTCAGGGGACGGATCCTCGCGCCCGCGGGTGGCGACGGCGGCCTCGCGGTGATGGCCATTCCCGCCGACACCGTGCGCCCGGGCATGCAGAACCTCCGCAACGCCCAGGTCCGCAGCGACGGCAGTTTCGAGCTGCGCGGCGTGCCGCCGGGCCGCTATCGGTTGCAGGCGCTGTCGTGGACGAACGGCGGCGACAGTCTCATGGGCTCGACGATGGTGACCGTCAACGGCGCCAGTCTCGACGGCCTGTCGGTGTCGCTGGCGCCGGCGCCGATCGTCACGGGCATCGTGCAGTCCGACACCGGCCAGGCCGCCGGACTCCGAGCCGGGCAGGTGCGCGTGACGATGACCCCGGTCAACCCGATGCCGGGACCGGGTGCGCGCAACGGCCGCTCCGCCAGCGGCCGGGTGGCCGACGACTTCACCTTCGCCGCGACCGGCCTCACCGAACCGGGCTACCTGCGCGTCGCTGCGCCTGGCGGCTGGTACGTGAAGTCGATCGTGGCCGACGGTCGCGACGTGACCGACGTGGCGATCGCCCTCGAGGCCGGCGGACGGCTCGACGGTGTGCGCGTGGTGCTCACCCAGACCGCGTCGTCACTGTCGGGATCGGTGCGCGACGATCGCGGCAACGCGGTGCTCGACGCCACGGTGGTCGTGTTCCCCGACGACGACACGCGGTGGACACCGCAGTCACGCTTCATCGCCACCGGCCGTCCCGACACCACCGGCCGCTTCGCGATCGCCGGCCTGCCCGCGTCGCCGTCGTACCGCGTCGTCGCCGTGCAGGGCCTCGAGAGCGGCCAGGCCTCGGATCCCGAGTTCCTCGCGAGCGTGCGCGATCGGTCCGAGCGGCTTTCGCTCAATGAGGGCGAAGCGAAGTCAGTGGATCTGCGGCTGCGCCAGTGACCGCGCTTCGCAGCAGGCTCGTGTTCTTCCTGGTCCCTGGTCCCTGATCTCCGGTCCCTGCACGCGCCTCAGAAGAGATCCGCATGCCAATACAGGACGTCTGAGGCGCTGAGCGGCGGCATCGGCAGCGTGCGATCCCGCAGGGGCCGGATCATCATCACTTCCTGCGGCGCCTGGCGGGTGACGACGGTCAACTGCGGCGGGGTCAGGTCGTGCGGCCAGAGGCCGGTGATGCGCGGCGGCGGCAGCGCGGGCTCGCGAGCCAGCATCACCTGCAGCATGGCGCCGAGCCGGGCGCCCGACGGGTCACGGTCGCCAGCCTCCTCGATGGTCCACTCGCCGTTGTGCACGCTGCACACGAGATAGGCCACGGCCATGTGCCCTTCCTCGGCCACCAGGAACTCGGTCTGGCGCAACCCGGCCGGGCCCAGGCCGGCCAGCAGCCGGCGGCGGCTGATCGCATAGCGGATGTAGTCCTCGCTGCGATCGAGCGCGAAGCGCGCCCTCGTCGCCCGGGCCGCGCTCAGCTCGGTGATGTGCGCGAGGTCGCGGTCGTCGCCGGCCCGCACCAGCATCGCCGGCGCGCCGGCGTACTGCGTGACGCGCAGCACTGTCGACTCGATCGGCACGGGCACGAAGTCGAGCCGTTCGTAGAGCGCGGGGCCGACGTCCGAGAACA
>CADEDM010000014.1:37180-44866 GCA_902826065.1 uncultured Acidobacteriota bacterium
GAGAACAGCAGCGCGAACTCGTAGCCGTCGGTGTTGGCGGCGTCGACGAGATGGGCAATCAGCGCGGAGGCGGCGCCACGGCCGCGCAGCTCACGGGGCGTGAACACGGCGCCGATGCCGAGCACGCGGCGGATGCGGCCGTCGACGCGCGCACTCAGGTCGTAGCGTTTGGCGCTCGAGAGCGGCCGCGAGCCATCCAGCAGCACCACCCGCTCGATGTGCGACGCACCCCACGTCGTGCGGCGCTGCCCGGCCTGGAAGTTCGCGTAGGCCTCGAACGCCAGTCCGCCGCCCCAGATGGGGTAGGTGTCGCGAAGGATCTGGTCGAGCACGGGGCCCGACGCGGCCGTGAGCGCGAGTGCCATTGCGTGGTCACGGGCGGCGCAGGCCACCCATCCGGTCAAGGTTACCTCACCCGCCGCATATGATGGCCGAGTGACCTTTTCCGAGCTTCGAACTCCGGCGGTGCTGGTGGAACGGCCGCGCCTCGTCGCCAACATCCGCCGCATGCAGCGCCTGGCCGACGATGCCGGCGTCGCCCTGCGGCCGCACGCCAAGACCCACAAGAGCCCGCTCGTCGCGCACCTGCAGCTCGGGGCCGGCGCGACCGGCATCTGCTGCGCCAAGCTCGGCGAAGCCGAGGTGTTCGTGGACGCCGGCATCGGCGACGTGCGCCTGCCCTATCCGCTGCAGCCGGTACACGCCGCGAGGCTGCTGGCGCTGCAGGCGAAGGCGCGGGTGTCGTTCATCGTCGATCACCTCGACGTCGCGCGCGGCTGGTCCGAGGCGATGCGGGCCGCCGGCGCCACCGCCGACGTGCTCGTGAAGATCGACGTCGGCTTTCACCGCTGCGGCATCTCGCCCGATCCGGCGGCGGCGGTGCCGTTCCTGCGGGCCGTCGCGGCCCTGCCCGGACTGCGGCTGCGCGGCATCCTCAGTCATGCCGGCCACGCTTATCACGCGCACTCCGACGACGAGCTGCGCCAGATGGCCAAGGCGGAAGTCGCCACGATGGGCGCACTGGCGCACGAGGCGCGCGCCGCCGGCGTCGTCATCGACGAGGTCAGCGCCGGCGCGACGCCGCCGGCCCGCCATTCGGTGCCGGCCGGGCGCGACACCTTCACCGAGTACCGTCCCGGCAACTACGTCTACTTCGATCGGACGATGGTGGGCCTTGGCGCGGCGCTGCGGCGCGATTGCGCGCTGTCGGTGCTGGCCACGGTGGTCAGCGCGCCGGCCGCGGATCGCGTGATCCTCGACTGCGGCAGCAAGAGCCTCGCCGCCGACGGCGCCCGCGGCTTCGCCGCCGCCCCCGGACATGGCGACGTCTACCGCGCCCTCGTCGCCTCGGCCGAGGCCGACCCCGATCCGCACTTGATCGTCGAGCGACTCTCGGAGGAACATGCGACCGTCCGCGTCGCCGACGGCGCGGCGCCGCTCAAGCCGGGCGATCGCGTGCGCGTGGTGCCGAACCACGCGTGCGTCGTCTCGAACCTGACCGACGCGGCGTGGCTCGTCGAGGGTCCGGACGTCATCGAGCCGCTGCCGATCGCGGCGCGGGGACGGACGGCGTAGCAAAAGGCGGCAGCGCGGATGGCCACCCAGAAGGGATCGAACGTGAGCGACGCGACCGAGGTCGGCGAGGCCCTGGGCATGGTGGAGACGCGCGGGTTCGTCGGCATGGTCGAGGCCGCGGACGCGATGCTGAAGACCGCCAACGTCGTCTTCGTCGGCTGGCAGAAGGTCGATGCCGGCATGGTCACGGCGATCGTGCGCGGCGACGTCGGCTCGGTGAAGGCCGCGACCGACGCCGGTGCGGCCGCGGCGCGACGCGTCGGCGAGCTCATCGGCGTACACGTCATTCCGCGTCCCGGCGACGACCTCGAGAAGGCGTTCCCGATCCGCCTGAAGAAGTAGCCGACGGCGCTACGGCCGCAGCAGGCGGTAGACGCGCACGTCGCCGCGTTCGGGCTCGTCGGCGAAGTGCCCCACCGGCTCCAGATCGCGCCGGCCCTCCAGACGGTAGGTCAGCGCCCCGCGCTGCGCTTCGCTGTCGAAGTAGCGCTCGTGCACGAGCAGGAACTCCACGCCGGCGCCCCGCAGCGCCGCCATCGCCGCGTCGCTCGCCAGGTCGCGCGACGCATCGAGCAGGCGCACGTAGCTGGGCGGATAGAACCCGCTGTTGCCGTTCACGAAGTGATGGCGGTGGTACTGGCCGAAGTAGATGAAGTCGGCATCGAACCCCGGCAGCCGGTTGGAACGCGGCAGCGGCGCATGGGCGATGACCGTCGGCGGCAGCGTGGCGAGGAACTGGTAGACCGGCGGAGCGTGACGAGGCATCGCCCGCACCGGGATGTTGGCGGCCGTCTCGATCACCATCAACGCCAGCACGAGAGCCGCCAGCGTCGACGCGCGCGGGCGGCCCGCGAACGCGGTGGACATGGTGCTCCAGCCCACCGCGGCCAGCAGCGACACCATCGTCAGCACGATCATCCCGAAGCGCGCCGGCACGCGCAGGCCCTGGTACGGCGGCAGCAGGTGGCGGAAGATCGGGTAGACGACACCGTTGAGGCCGCGCGAGGCGTCGACGGCGACGGCCGCGGTGACCACGAGGGCTGCCGTGAACGGCGCCGCGGGCACCGTCACCGCCGACACCGCCAGCGCCGAGCCCACGAGCCCCGGAAACAGCCAGCGCTCGGGGGCGGCGGCCTCGGACGTCCACCCCCATAACCGGCTCGCCGGCGGCGAAAGGACGAACGACGAGAACCCGCCGCTGAACGAGCCCAGATCTCCTTCCGGGCGATCGCCGACGATGGCGCGCGCCCGCTGATACGGCAGCGCGTAGATGCCGGCCACGGCCGCGGCGAGGGCGAGCCCCGCGATCGCGCGCAGCAGCACGCCGCGATCGACGCGGCCGCGGCGGCGCAGCCACTCCACCGTCGCCAGCACCGGCCAGATGGTGAGCAGGAAGACGCCGTAGTAGATGCAGCTCAGTACCTGGCCGGCGATCGACGCGCCGATGCCCCAGGCGGCGCGCCGGCTGCCGTCCATCGCCCGCACGGTCGCCAGCACCGTGAGCGGCATGAACGCCGTGCACAGCAGCTCGAGGTGCATGACGTGGTCGAGCCGCAGCGGCGCGCCCACGAAGAGCACCGCGGCCGCCAGCGACCCGCCGTGGCTGCGGCTGATGGCGCGCGCGCAGGCGTACATCGCCCCGCCGGCGGCGAGTGCGTTCAGCCAGACGAGGGCGTTGTAGACCAGCACCACCGGCACGCCGGCGAGGATGAAGGGCGCGCCGATCAGCGCCGGCAGCGCGATGGCGTCCGAGTAGAGCAGCACGTATTGCGCCGGGTAGAACTGGTTGCCGTTGAACCAGCCGTCGGCGCCGAACGTGGCGAGGTTGCGGGCCCAGGTGTAGAGCCGCCACGACGAGAAGAGCGGATCCTGGTGATCGGCGATGAGCCACGGGCTCGTCGCGAGCGGCCAGGTCGAGGCGACGGTCGTCGCCAGCACGACCAGCGTGGCCACGATCCAGTCGCGTCGTGGAATGGGCGGCGACGGCGCGGACATCACGCGCGCGGCGCCGGCTTGCCGCCGTGCGGACGAATCGCGGCGCGCCGGCCCTTCGGTCGGGCCGTCTGCTCACGCGCGGTCAGGCGGCGCAGCCGCGGCTCCTGGCCCAGCACGAGCAACGGCTGTCGTGGGTTCTCGAGCAGGTTGAAGTACTCGCCGTCGGCGGTGCGGGCGTAGATGTCGAGGCCGTCGACGAACAGCGTCACCCCGCTGCCGCCCTCGACCGCGTCGAAGAGACGGACCTTGAAACGGGTGCGCAGCGCGGTAACGAGGCGCCGGATGCGGGCCAGCGAGAAGCCGCGGCGGCGGAGGTCCGCGAGCACCATCAGCTCCAGCAGCTCGATCGGCGTGTAACGACGCTCGGTATAGCCGCCGGCCGCGGTCTTGTGGGTGGGCACCGACGCGACGAAGAACCCGCGCCGATCCCACCATTGGAGTTGCCGGGCGGTCAGCCCGGTCTCGGCCGCGACTTCCCGCGACGAGTAGTGGCCCTTGAGCTTCACCGCGCCAGCGCCTCGACGGCAACGGCGCCGTCGAAGTCCTTGACGGTGAGGCCGCCCGCGCTGTGCGTCGTGAAGGTGACCTCGACGCGGCGGTAGTGGATCGCCAGGTCGGGATGGTGGTCGGCCGCTTCCGCCGGCCCGACCAGGCGGGACACGAAGGCCACCGCCTCCGGAAACCCGGCGAACGTGAACTCCTTGCGAATGGCGGCGCCAGCGTGCCGCCACCCGGGCAGGTGACGCAGCCGATCTTCGATCGCGTCGGACGTCAGCAGTTCGGCAGCCATGGCGCGGGATCGGCCCAGTCTATAACCGTCCGGCGCGCGAGGGCGCCACCAGCGGCAGAGCCGGATCGCCGGCATCGCCCTCGAGCAGGGCCGCGACCAGCCGCGCGGTCAGCGGCGCGAGGAGCGCGCCGTTTCGGAAGTGGCCGCACGCGTAGACGAGGCCGGGCAGCACCGCCGAGCGGCCGATGAACGGCAGGCTGTCGTCGGTGCCGGGGCGCAGGCCGGCGCGCGCCTCGACGAACGCAGCGCCAGCGAGACCGGGCGCCAGGGCGAGCGCGCTGGCCAGCAGTCCCTGCACGCCGGTCGCGGTGGTGCGTTCGTCGAAGCCGACGTCCTCTGACGTGGCGCCCACGAACACGGCGCCGTCGTGCCACGGCACGAGGTAGACGTCGCGTCCCCACAGCACGTGGCCGACGGCCCCTGGGTCGGCCTGCAGATGCACCAGTTGTCCGCGCACCGGCCGAATCGGCGCCGCCTCCGCGCCCGGTGGCGCGAGCGCGCCGCTCCACGATCCGGCGGCGAGCACCGCTTCGGTGGCACGGAGATCGCCCTGCGTCGTGTGCACCACGATGCCGTCCGGCTCGCTCGAGAAGCCGCTGACGGAAACACTGTCGTGGACGATCGCGCCGGCGGCGACGGCGGCGGCCGCGCACGCGGCCGTGAACGCCGGGACGTGCACGGTGGCGTGCACCGGGATGTGCAGCGCGCCGCGGATGCCCGCGTCGAGCGTGGGCTCGAGCGTGCGCGCCCGGCTGCCGTCCATCCACGTGTTCGGGACGCCGGCCGCGGAGAGCGCGGCCGCCGAGTGCTGCAGCCGTCCGACATCGGCATCGTCGACGGCGATCTCGAGCGTGCCGCTGGTGGAGAACTCCACGGCCAGGCCGGCCGCCGCCACCACGCGCGCGACGAACTCCGGATACAACGCCAGCGACCGCAGTCCCACGGCGCGCAGCGCCGCTGAATGATGGCCTTCGACGTACGGCGCCAGGATCCCCGCCGACGCCCGTGATGCCCCGGCGCCGGCCCGGCGCATATCGACGACCAGCACCCGCCGCCCGCGCGCGGCCAGTTCGAACGCGATCGCACAGCCGACGACGCCGGCGCCGATCACGATCACGTCCGCGTCACGCGTTGGCATCGACCAACTGTATCCCGTGGCGGCGAGCCGCCAGCCCCTGGCCGCCAGCCGCTAGAAGGAAATGGTCGCTCCCACTTCGATCCGGCGGGCCGCGCCGGCAGACGTGGCCTGGCCGAAGAAGCGCGACAGCTGGTTGCCGGTGAACGAGTTGAGGTTGGTCTGGTTGAACAGGTTCTGGACGCTGACGTAGAAGTCGGCGCGGTAGCGCGAGTTCGAGCCTTCCATGATCACCATGCGCGGGCCGTCCCCGCCGCCACCGCCCGACCCGGGCTGCATGGCGTTGGCGGCGCCGCCGCCAGGCGGCGGGGGCGGCGGCGGCGTGCCCATCGGCACGCCCTCGGGGCCGCCACCGAGCAGTCCGCCGAGGTTGATCGACTTGGTGAGGCGCAGGTCGACGGTCATCTGCTTCGCGCCACGGGCGCTGTTGCGCTCGACGCCGGCGGGCCGATCGTTGAACACCGTGTCGCCGTTGTCGTCGAGCCCGGTGATGATGTTGTAGGGCCGCGCCGACGAGAGCTGCAGGTTCATGCCGGCGCGCAGCCCGAACACCAGCGGGAAGTTGGCCATCACGAACAGGCGGTGCCGCACATCCTGCGCCGCCGGACCCCAATCCGAATCGGGGTCGTTCGAGTTCGACGGCAGGCTCAGCGCCGAGTCGGCGTAGTTGCGGATCGAGCCGAGCTGATACATCACGTTGCCGAAGATCCGCCGCTGCGGGGCGCGCAGGTTCAGGCCGACCGACAGGCGATCGGAGGCGCGCTTGCCGGTCGAGACGATCTCCGACACGTTGCCGACGGTGAGGTCGGGCCGGATGCCGTCGACCGGCGCGTTGACGTTGATCGATCGCAGCACGTTGTAGCCGCGCGTCCACATGTAGTCGGCGCGCACGCCCATCCACGTCGTGATGTTGCGATCCAGGCCAATCGACGCCTGGTGCACGATGGGCTGCGTGAGCTGCGCCGCCTGGATGCGGCTGGCCGGCAGCCGGTCGCCGGTGGCGCCGGCGGTCAGGGGATACGTGGCGTTGACGATGACCTCGTCGAACTGGCGCACGCCGTCGACACGCAGCGTCTGCTCGTAGGTCTGGCTGTCGTACCAGTCGTAGAACAGCCCGTAGCCGCCGCGCACGTTGGTCTTCTTCACCGTCCACGTGAACGCGCCCCGCGGTGCCAGGTTCCACTTGTCGGCGATGTTGGTCTGCACCTCCTGGCGGAGTCCCAGGCTGGCCTGCAGGTTCTTCGTGATGCGGAAGTCGTCCTGGACATACCAGCCGAGCTGGTACTGCGAGTAGCTCACGTTGGGGTCGCCAACCCGGCGCTGGTACGTGCGCGCCAGTCCGGCCTGGAAGTCGGCGAGGCTCGAGAACGTGTAGGTGCCGTTGGCGTTGGTCTGCTGCGTGCTGTCCCAGTGACCGGCCTCGAACAGCACGCCGGCGCGCAGTGCGTGCTTGCGGATGGTGAAGTCGAAGCTCTGGTCGATGGTGAACTGCCGGCCGTCGCGCACGCCCGACTGCCCCGCGCCGCCGCCGGTGAAGGCGTCGAGGACGCGCAGCGTCGGGCTGGCCGAGAACGACGTGTTCTCGGTGCTGGTCTGCACGAACTCGAACTTCAGCTCGCTGAACACCTTCTTGCCGATGGTGCGGGTGTTGCGCAGGCGCAGCGTGTCGGTGGTCGCATCGCTCGACCAGGCGCGCTCCTGGAGATCGTAGTCGCCGACGCCGAGGTTGTCGCGGTCCTGGGTGCGCCGCTGATACTCGGCGCGGATGCTGTTGCCCGGGCTGAGGGCGTGCTCGAGGCGGATGTTGGTGTTCAGCACGTCGTTCGGCCGCCGCACCTGCTCGCGGACGTCGCCGGTAGGCGTCGCCGCGACGATCGTCTGCGCGTCGTACGAGGCGTTGCCCTCGGCCGAGAAGGTCACGCTGGTCTTGCCCTTCTTGAGCGGCCCCTGGCTGCTGACCTGCACGCGCTTCACCTGCTCGATCGGCCGCGTGTCGGCGAACGCGTTGCGCGCGTTCAGCGACGAGTCGCGGAAGCCGAAGGTGACGCGGCTGCGCCAGTCGCCCATGCCGGGCCGCGTGATCACCTCCACACGGACCATGCCGGCGTCGTGGTATTCCGCGGCGAACGAGTTGGTGCGGAAGCGGATCTGCTGGATCTGGTCCTTGGGCGGCAGGCGGCCGCCGCGGAAG
>CADEDM010000015.1:0-5897 GCA_902826065.1 uncultured Acidobacteriota bacterium
ACGATTTCGCATCGGCGATCACCGCCCGCGGCTGGCACGCGTTTCGTAGCACCGTTCAGCAGCGGGGCTGGCCGTCGTGTCGTCATCACCCCCGCCGGAGGAGAACCTCGATGCTGCCCGTCGACGTCGTGTTCCTGCGCATGCGCCACCTCAGGAAGGCTGAAGCCCGCATCCGCGAAAAAGCCGAAGAGCTCGTTGGCGTCTACCCGACGCTGCAGGGCTGCCGTGTCGTGGTGGACGTGCCGAATCGTCACGTGCGCGACGGCCGGCGGTTCCACGTGCGCGTCGAGATGGCGCTGCCGCGACACACCGACATCGTCGTCGAGCGGGGGCCGGCCGGGCGCACCACCCCCGCCGACGACGAGAAGCCGATGCGGAGGAAGGCCAACGAGATCGACGGCGCCTTCACCGACCTCACGACCGTGATCCAGGATGTCTTCGATGCCGCCCGGCGGCGTTTGAAGACCCTGCGACAACGGTCGCGGACGACGGCTCGTGTCGCCGCGGCCTCGGGCAAGGGCACGACCCGCACGCGTGGCTCGAAGGTGTCCGCCGACGTGTGACGCACGCGGAAGTCCGCCTGGAGCATCGGCGGCGGACCGCCGCGATCAGACGTGGGAGGTCAACACGTCGAGGCGGTGTCTGTCCTTGGCGAGCGCCGTCAGCACACGGTCGGGCGTGATCGGCGATCGGTGCAGCATGTCGTCGCCGAGCGCGTCGGCGATGGCCGCGAGCACGGCGCCGTACCCGGCGCCCACCGGCGGCTCGCCCACGCCGCGGGCACCGACCGGCGTATCGGGATCGGCGATGTCGAGCGCGGCCGGGTGCAGGCCGTCGGCCGGGATGTCCATGATCGTGAGCGGCTTGTTGTGGTGGAACCGGCGGGCGAGGGCGACGCCGTACTGCTGGTCGTAGACGGCACGTTGCGTGAGCGCGTGACCGATGCCGAGGCAGCTGCCGCCGAGAATCTGCCCGGCGAGTCCGCGCGGGTTGATCACCGTGCCGACGTCGGCGACCGCGGTGTACTCGACGAGCCGAATGTTGCCGGTCTCGACGTCCACTTCCACTTCGGCGAAGCCGACCACGTACGAATGCGTGTCGCCGTCGTGCGGATAGTTGTCCTTGGCGACGCCCATCAGTCCCTGCCCGGCGAGTGCGGTGGCCGACGCCTTCGTCATGGCATGGATGTCTGCGGGCAGTTCGTGTCCATCGAACCGTCCGCCGCGGGCCACGGCACGTGTGGCCGCCTCGGCGAAGGTCAGGCCGCGGCCGCCGCCTCGGGACACCCGCCCGTCGGCGACCCGGTAGTCGCCGGGCGCACCGCCGAGTTCGAGCGCCGCCAGTTCCTGCAGCTTGGTGAGGAGATCGCGCGCCGCCGCATGGTTGGCGCGGGTCACGGCCTGGATGGTCTGGCTGCCATCGGACGTGCAGGTCCACGGCAGGTGTTTGCTCGTGTCGCCCCAGGTGACCGTCACCTGCTCCCACGGGATGCCGATCATCTCGGCGGGCACACGCGCCGTGTCGATGACCGAGTGCGTGCCGAGGTTGCCGTTCCCCGACTGCACGTAGAGCCGGCCGTCGGGCTTGAGCAGCAGCAGGCCGTCGTAACCGACCGAATAGCCGCCGAGGAACGGGCTCACGGCCATGCCGACCCCGCGCCGCTTGGGCCCGCGCCGCACCTGCGACCGCGTGCGCCGGCCGGTCCAGTCGAAGAGCGCCGCGCCTTTGTCGATGGCCTCGGCGACGAACGCACTCGTGACGTGACCACGGGTGCCGTCCTTGCGCGGCGCGCCGTACAGCGCTTTGCCGGCCGGGGCGTTGAGGCGGTGCAGCACGACGCTGTCGATGCCGAGCTGCCGCGCGGCCTTGGCGAGTATCGGCTCGAGGACGGCGTTGGCCTGCATCCCGCCCGGATTGCGCTGCGAGGTGCGCGGCGGTGTGTTGGTGAGCACCGACAGGCCACGGAAACGCATCGCCTGGGGCTGATAGGCGAGCGACGTGATGTCGGGTGCGGCCTGGATGTCGTACTGGTCCTCGTACGGCCCCGCGTCCTGCAGCACGAAGAGGTCCACGCCGAGGATGCGGCCGTCCCTGGCGAACCCGACTTTCGCGCGGCCGATCAGATTCGGCCGGGTCCGCCCGATGTAGTGCTCCTCTTCTCGGGTGATGCGCATCATCACCGGAGCGTTCGCCTTCTTGGCGAGCAGCGCGGGGATGGCCATCGAGTGGGCGCCAGGGATCTTGCTGCCGAAGCCGCCGCCCGTGTATTCGCTGACGATCACGACCTGGTCCTCGGGCACGCCGACCCACGCGGCGACCGGGCCGCGTGTCTGCGACACGCTCTGCGTGGAGCCGTGCAGGTACAACGTGCCGTTGCGCCAGTAGGCCATGGCCGAACGCGTCTCGAGCGGCTGATGATGCGTCGACGGCGTGTGGAAGGTCTCGTCGAGAACGAGCGCGGCCTCCGCGAAGGCGGCGTCGACGTCGCCGTAGGCCCAGCTGCGGCCGTGTGCGCCGAGCGGCAGCGCCCCGTCAGGGGCGGTCGCGAAGTCGTCGGCGGTCCACTTGAGCGTCGTCACCTTGCCGTCGACCAGGGCGTTGCCTTCGAGGCGCGCGTTCGGTCCGCCGGGACGCAGGCTCGCGATCGGATCGACGACGAACGGCAGTGGCTCGAGATCCATCTCGATCAGTTCGAGCGCGTGTGCGGCCGTGGTTTCGTCGACGGCGGCGATGGCCAGAATCGGCTCGCCCTGGTAGACCGGTTCGAGTGTCAGCGCACGTTCGGGAGGGACGCCACCCTCAGGCGCCTTCACCGGCGGGAGATCGTCGGCGGTGAGGATCGCCTTCACGCCAGGCGCGGCCAGTGCGGCGGCCGTGTCGAGCCGGCGCACGCGGCAATGTGGCATCGGGCTCAGCAGCAGCTTGCAGAAGAGCATGCCCTCGGCACGGAAGTCCTCGGCGTAACGCGCGGCGCCGGTGACCTTCGCAACGAGATCGGGTGTCGTGTAGTTCTGTCCGACCAGCGTGGCCATGGTGCCTAAGCCTACACCCGTCGCGTGCGCCGCGACGTCAGCGCCCGAGAGCCGCGCGGGCCGCCTGCGTGCGGGCGGTCGCCGTGCGGGTGGCCGCCACGAGCACCGCGAGCTGGGTGCGAGCCCGCGTCCAGTCCTTCGCTTCCGCGGCTTCGGTGACGCCGGGCAGGGTCATGGCGGCGTAGGTGTAACGCGGCGCGAACAGCAGGTGCTTGAACCACGGTCGTCCGGGAATGCCGTCCTCGTGCAGCCACGCCTGTTCGAAGCGCCGCAACTCGCGGTTGACGCGGTCGGCCGTGGCCGCCGGCAGCGGGCCGGGCGCCAACGCGGCCGTCATCGCGGCCGAGAGATCGCGGCCTGCGCGCGTCAGGTCCTCGATCGCCGTGCCGAAGGCGCCGAGATCGAGGCGCGTTGACGCCTCGGGGATGTCGTGCAGGCGGCCCGCGAACCCGGCGAGGGCGGCGCCGTAGGTCGCCACGTCGAACGGCAGCAGGTCGGCGTTGGCGAGCCGCAACGCCAGCGTGCCCCAGAGCTGCGTCATCAGGTGGTTGTAGCGAAAGCCGGGGTCGCCGATCGTGGCCACCCAGTGATGGCTGTCGTAGGCGGAGTGATAGACGCCGTACGGCCCGTTGAACGTCATGTCGACGACCGGCAGGCCGACGTGGTTGATGAAGACCGTGTGGTCGGACCCGCTCCCGATACGGGTGACCACGAGTTCGCCGTCGGCGCGTGCGCCCGACGTGATGCTGCCGCCACCGGCGCCGGCGGCGCGCCAGGCCTCGTAGAGCGTGCGCCCGTCGGGCGTGGCGAGATCGCGCGTCAGCTCGACGATCATCGGCGCCAGCGTGCCGACGGCCGACAGCTCGAGGTTCGGCCCGGACGCGGCCGAGTCGACGTTCACGTACGCGATCGCCTTCTGCCGCAGCTCGTCGCGGAAGTGCTCACCCCACTCGGTGGAGCCCGTCAGCGTCACCTCTTCGCCGTCCCACGCGGCGAACACGAGCGTCCGCTTCGGACGGACGCCCTGCTGCTTCAGCGCGCCGAGCGCCTTCGTGAGCTCGAGCATCGCGGCCGTGCCGCTCGACGGATCCACACCGCCGAAGACCCAGGCGTCGTGGTGGTTGCCGAGCACGACCCATTGGTCGGGACGATCGCTGCCGAGCAGCCGGCCCTCGACGACGTAGTTCGGCTGCACGTCGGTCTGCATGTCGATCGTGACGTGCAGGCGCGCGTCCGCGCCGCCGAGCCGGTACTCAATCGGCAGCTTGCCGCGCCACGCCTCCGGCGCCGCCGGTCCGCCGAGTGCCTCGAGAATCGGCTGGACGTCCTGGTGCGACATCGGCAACGCCATGATCTTCGGGATCGAGACGGCCTCCGACGCGGGGATCCTCCGCGCGCCCTCGACCGACGCCCAGCCGGGCGTGAGCGGATCGCCGGGCACGATGTAGTCGTAGGCGATGCCACCGCGTTGCAGGTGGGTCGCCGGGCCCCACGGCCCCTTCGGATAGACGTCGCCCTTCGCGTAGCCGTCCTCGGCCGGGTCGGAGTAGACGATCATCGCGGCCGCGCCTTCGCGTTCGGCCGTCAACGCCTTGAAGCCGCGGTAGCTGTACGGATTCGAGTAGCGGACGATCACGATCTTGCCCTTCGGATCGATGCCGCGGGCCCGCAACTCGTCGTAGTCGGCCGGATTGCCGCTGTTGGCGTAGACGACCGGCGCCGTGACGTCGCCGGAGGCCGAGAACGACGTCCACGCGCCGCTGATCGCCGGCTGCGCGGAATCGGGGTCTTCGGCAATCGGCGCTTCGCGAAGGGTGGGCGTGTAGCGGAGCGGCGCCACCATTTCGACGGCGACGCGGCGCGGATTGGACGACAGCACGTCGTAGCGGCGGATGACGACCTCGTCGAGGCCCTGCGCCTTCCACGTGGCGGCGATAAACTCGGCGATCTCCCTGGTGCGCGGCGAGGTGGCGACGTGGGGCGACCTGGTCAATTCGCGGTGCCAGGCCCGAATCGACGCGGGGTCGGGCAAGGCGCGGAAGCGCGCCTCGACGTCACGTTCGGCCGCGGTCGCGGGCGCCGAGAACCCGAGCAGCCGTCCGCCGTCGCGGCCCGCCGCCGACGGGGCTGCCGCGGGTGCGGCGGCGGTGGCCGTGCCCGGCTGGCGGGCCGCACAGGCCGCCGCCGAGAGCAGCGACGCTGCCAGGAGTCCGCACACGCCGCCGTGGCGTCTCATCGTGGGATGCCGCCGATGGCGACGAGCTTGGTCTCGAGGTACTCGTCGAGCCCTTCGGCGCCCGACTCGCGGCCGAGACCACTTTCTTTCCAGCCCGTGAACGGCGCCTCGGTGGCGAACGCCGTCCACTCGTTGACGCCGACCATGCCGAACTCGAGTCGTTCGGCGACGCGCATCGCCGTCGGCAGGTGGTTGGTCCACACGTAGGCCGCGAGGCCGTAGCGCGTGCGGTTGGCGAGCGCGATCGCCTCGTCCACCCCGTCGAAGGTCGAGACCGGCAACACTCGTCCGAAGATCTCTTCGCGATAGAGCGGCGCCTCGGGATCCAGGTTCGAGACGACCGTCGGCGAATAGAAGTAGCCCTTGTCGCGTCCCGCCGGGCGGCCGCCGCCGACGGCCACGTGGGCGCCGCCCTCGCGCGCACCTGCCACCATCGCCTCGACGCGGTCGCGCTGTTTCGCGTTGATGAGCGGACCGACCTGCGTCGCCGGGTCCATGCCGTCGCCGACGCGCAGCTTGCCCGCGGCTTCGGCGACGCGCTCGGTGAAGGCCGGCGCGGCGTCCTTCGAGACCAGGAAGCGCTGCGGCGACACGCACACCTGTCCGCCGTTGCGGAACTTCGCGGCGGC
>CADEDM010000015.1:5997-44675 GCA_902826065.1 uncultured Acidobacteriota bacterium
GCGAGTGCGGCGCCGCCGGCGCGGGCGATGTTCCAGGCGGGGAAGTTCCACGCCGTGATGAGACCGACGACGCCGAGCGGCTGCTTCAGCACGAGCATCCGCTTGGTCGGCGTGCGCGACGGGATGATGCGGCCGTAGGCGCGCTTGCCCTCTTCCGCGAACCAGTCGAGCAGATCCGCGGCCGCCAGCCACTCGCCCCTGGCCTGTGCCAGCGGCTTGCCGGCTTCGAGCGTGGTGACGCGCCCGAGCGCGTCGGCCTCGGCGCGGATGCGCGTGGCGGCGCCCTCGAGCACCTTCGCGCGCTCGTACGGCGTCGTGCGGCTCCAGTCGCCGAACGCGCGGCTGGCGGCCTCGATGGCCAGGTCGCAGTCGGCGGCGGTGCCATACGGCACCGTGGCCACGACCGCCTCGGTCGCGGGGTTCAAGACGTCCCAGGTGCCGCCGTTGGTGGCGTCGCGCCACTCGCCGTCGATCAATTGCTTGTCGGTCTGCATCAGCGTTCGTAGACGACCCGGCCGCCCAGGATCGTCATCTCCACGGAAAGGCCCGACAGCGCCTCGGGCGGCGTCTTGAGCGGATTGCCCGAAAGTACTGTCAGGTCGGCCCACGCGCCGCGCGCGATCGTGCCGAGGCGGCCCTCGAGTCCCACGGCCACGGCGCTGCCGCGGGTGTAGGCGTCGAGCGCTTCGGCCGCGGTGATGCCCTGCTCGGGCAGCAGCGGCTCGCCGTCGCGATCGCGACGCAGGATCGCTGCCGTCATGCCGGCCAGCGGGTTGTCGTTCTCCACCACCGGCGCATCCGACGACAGCGCCACCGTCACGCCGGCATCGATCATCGCGCGCAGGGGATAGCAGCGGGGCAGCAGCGCGTCCGGCAGGTAGGCGCGGAAGTTCCGCCCCAGCTCGTACAGGAAGATCGACTGCGGTACCGCGACGACGCCGAGCGCGGCGGCGCGGGCGAGCTGCGCGGCACTCGGCAGGCCGAAGTGTTCGATGCGATGCGCGAGTCCCTGCGGATGCGGGCCGAGCGCCTCGTAGATGTCGAGGACCTGGTCGATGGTGACGTCGCCGATGGCGTGGATGGCGATGCGCCAGCCGGCCTCGTGGCTCTCGCGGCACAGGGCCTCGAGTTCGGCGCGCGCGAAGCGCAGCATCCCGCGGGTCGTCGCATGCCGGTAAGGCACGCTGAGGGCCGCGGTCGCGCCGCTGAGCCCGCCGTCGGCGAGGAACTTCACGGTGTCGACGCGCAACATCGGCGACACGTGGCGTGCCGGCAGCGGCACCGGATCGGGGACGCCGTCGACGCGGCGGAAGGGCATCACCGTCACGCGCGCGGGCAAGCGGCCGCCGTCGTCCATGGCTCGATACACGGCGAGCAGCTGCGGGTTGACGCCGCAACACGCCGACATCGTGATGCCGAGCGCGAGCTGGTGCCGTAACGCCGCCGTGATCATCCGCTCGTAGTCGTCGTCGGTGGGCGGCGGCATGACCGTCGTGACGAGACCCATGGCCGTCTCGCGCAGTATTCCCGTGGGGACGCCGTCCGCGTCGTGGTCGATCTCGCCGCCCACGGGCGCCGTCGTCGCCGACGTGACGCCGGCAGCTGCGAGCGCCGCCGAGTTGGTCGCGTAGATGTGACCGCAGGTACGCGTGAGCGCCACCGGTTGATCGGGCGCGGCGCGATCGAGGTCGGCGCGCGTCGGCATCCGGCCTTCGGTCATGGCGGCTTCGTTGAAGCCGCGGCCCAGCAACCACGATCCGGCCGGACGCCGGGCGCGGAAGGCGGCCACGCGCGCCACCAGCGCCTCGACGCTCTCGACACCGCGGAGGTCGAGCATGGTGGTCAGCAGGTGCCCCATCTTCCAGACGTGGGCGTGCGCGTCGTGGAACGCCGGAATGACGGTGCGGCCCCCGAGGTCGAACACACGCGCGCCGGGTGCGGCGGCGGCCGTCGCCCGCGCGTCGCCGACCGCGGCCACGACCCCGTCACGAATCGCGATGGTCGAGGCCGCCGGCAGGCTGCGGCCAGCCAGCACGGTCGCGTTGGTGAGGACGAGGTCGGCCATCGGCGCGCGGCGGCGGCTAGGCGTTCGCCGCCGCCAGGCGTTCGGCGACCGACGCCACCGACTGGCCCAGCGCGTCGAGCGCCTCGCGCAGCATGTCCTCGGGCATCGTCAACGGCGGCAGCAGCCGCACGCCATTGCTGAAGAGCCCGGCGCGCATCAGCACCACGCCGCGCGCGACCGTGCCTTTCACGATGGCCAGCGTGTCGTCGGGGGCGAGGGGCGCCTTCGACGTCTGGTCCTTGACGAACTCGGCCAGCATCATCGGGCCGAGGCCGCGGACGTCGCCGACGATCGGATAGGCACGCTGCCACGCGGTCATGACTTCGCGCATCACGTCGCCAAGCCGCGTCGCGTGCGCCAGGAACGACGGCTGCCGGAGGATCTCGACGGCCGCCAGGGCCGCGGCACACGCCACGGGATTGCCGCCGTAGGTGCCGCCGACGCCGCCCGGATGGGCCGCGTCCATCAGGTCCGCGCGGCCGGTGACCGCGCCAATCGGCATGCCCCCGCCCAGCGATTTCGCGGACACGACCATGTCGGGCACGACGCCGTAGTGCTCGCAGGCGAAGATCCTGCCGGTGCGGCCCATGCCGCACTGCACCTCGTCGGCGATGAAGACGATGCCGTGCTGCGCGCACAGCTCGCGCAGGCGCAGCAGGAAGCGCGGTGGCACCGGGATGAATCCGGCCTCGCCCTGCACCGGCTCGATGATCACCGCGGCGCACGCCGACGGATCGACCTGCGCCACGAACGCCTGTTCGAGCTGCCGGATGCCGAAGTCCACGTACTGGTCCTCGGTCATGCCGGCCGGCGTGCGGTAGAGATGCGGAATCGGGAGGCGGACGACGTCGGGCGCGAATGGCCCGAAGCCCTGCTTGAAGAGCCCGTACTTGCTCGTCAGGGTCAGCGTGAGCAGCGTCCGTCCGTGATACCCGCCCTCGAAGCAGATCACCGCCGGACGGCCGGTCGCCTTGCGCGCGATCTTCACCGCGTTCTCGACCGCCTCGGCGCCGCTGTTGGCGAAGATCGTCTTCTTCGCGACGCTGCCCGGCGTGATGGCGTTCAGCACTTCGGCCAGCCGCACCATCGGCTCGTAGGTGGTGACGAGGGAGCAGGTGTGGACGAACTGCTGCGTCTGCGCCGTCACGGCGTCGACCACCTCCGCCGGCGCATGGCCGACGCCGGTGACGCCGATGCCGCTCGCCATGTCGATGAGCACGTTGCCGTCGACGTCGACGATGAGCGAGCCGTGCGCGCGCTCGACACACACGTCGGTGGCCTTGCCGAGGCCGGCGGGCAACGCCGCCGCCCGCCGCGCCAGCATGGCGGCGCCGCGTGGTCCGGGCACTGGCGTGGTCAGCCGCACGTAGCGTCGGGCGAGGTCACGCGACGCGCCCGGCACGTCCTTCGAGGCGTCGAGCACGATGAGCGCGCTGGCGTTGTCGGACACCGGGTCCTGCAGGTAGTTCTTCAGCAGCGCGCGCGGCTCGAAGCCGATGCCGAGCTGCATCGACAGCGTCGCGTCCTTGAGGCGGCCGCTCACGACGCCGGCGTAGTAGTCGTCCACCGACATCGTGTCCTTGACCGCGCCGTAGCCGCGCAGCATCCCGCCGGTCACCTGGCCCTCGAGCCCCAGGCGCCACACCAGCTCCTGGCGCGCGGCGTAGAGGGCCGTGGCGAGGCCCTGGCCGCGATACGCCGGGTCGACGCCGATGTCGGCGCCGTAGAGCCAGTCGCCGTCGGGGTCGTGCGAGGTCAGCCAGCCGCCCTGGATGATCTCGCCGAAGGTGTGGTCGACGTGATCGAAGTCGAACGGCAGGCGGATCGTCGCCGTGGCGCCGACGACGCGATCGCCGTCGACCACCACGAACTGGCCCTCGTCGAAGATCGCCTGGTGCTTCCGGTAGTGGCGGGCCTTGAAGCGCTCTTCGTCGGCCAGCGTGGGGAAGCACGTGATCTGCAACG
The DNA here is from genome assembly GCA_902826065.1 of uncultured Acidobacteriota bacterium. Classification (GTDB taxonomy): domain Bacteria; phylum Acidobacteriota; class Vicinamibacteria; order Vicinamibacterales; family UBA2999; genus CADEFD01. The sequence goes on from CADEDM010000015.1 coordinate 10,028, forward strand.
CCTCGAGCGGCTCGGCGTGCTCGGGCCGCGCGTGCATCACGGCCAGGCCCGAGTCGAGACGGCGGTAGTACCAGAACATGGCCGCGATCTTACAGCGGCCGTCTGGACGTGAACAGCGCGCCCCCGCGCCGCCCGGGCGTCAGCGTTGCGCCACGCTCGACCGTCGGCGTCCGCCCAGCACCTCGACCACCTTGTCGATGTCGTCGTGGGTGTTGAAGACCGACACCGACAACCGCAGCCGGCTCTCGTTGGCGACCACGGTGCCGGTGACCTTGCCGTCGTGCAGGGCTTTGCTCGTGGCCGCGGCGTCCTTGAGGGCGAAGGCGAGAATCGGCGTCGGGTTCCCGGCCGGGGTCAGCGGCTGATACCCGAGCGGCGGCAGCTCACGCTGCAGCCGTTCGGTGAGCTGGGTGGCGTGCGTGCGGATCTTGTCGATCCCGAGCGTCTGCACGTAGTCGATGCCTTCCGACACCGCAGCCGCGAGCAGCACGGCGATGCCGCCGGTCTCGTAGCGCGCGGCGCCCGGCATGGGCTCCCACGTCAGCTCGGCGCGGTTGAAGTTCGAGACCTGGCGGTGGCCGTAGCGCGTCGTCGGCAGCACCGTGCCCTGCAGGTCCTCGCGCACGTAGAGGAAGCCGAAGCCGCGCTCGCCCATGATCCACTTGTAGGTGCCGGTCGACGCGAAGTCGATGCCGAGCGCCTTGACGTCCACCGGCACGCAGCCGACGGCCTGGATGATGTCGGCGAACACATGCGCACCGCGCGCGTGGGCGATGGCGCTCACCGCCTTGCAGTCGTGCATGAAGCCGTTGACGTTCGAGACCAGGGCCAGCGACACGAGACGCGTGTTGCGATCGATGGCCTTGTCCATGTCGGCCGGGTCGATCCGCCAGTCGCGGTGCTTGACGATGCGCAGCTCGACGCCCTGCTTCTCGAGCTCCTTGTACATGTAGAGGGAGGTCGTGAAGTGCAACTCGTCGATGACGATGTTGCCCTTCTTCTTCGCCAGGTCGAGGCCCAGGACGACGATGTTCTCGCCGTCCGACGTGCTGGCCGTGAAGGCGATCTCGGTCGGCTTCGCGTTGATGAGCGTGCCGAACTTCGTCTTCAGCGCAGCCTGCTTCGCGGCGTTGAACTCGCTGCGTCCCGGCCCGGGGCCGAACATGCGGTACTCCAGGTTCTCCTGGATGGCCTTGGCCGCGAAGCGGCCCACGGGATGCAGCGCCGCGGCGTTCATGTAGGTCTCGACCGCGGCCTGTGGGAAGTCGTCGCGCACCGACGCCGGGAAGACCGCGCCGGGCCTGGCGCCGGCCTGACTCGCGAGGCCCTTGCCGCCGGCCAGGGCCAGCGCGCCCGCGCCGGCCAGAAACTCTCGACGTCCCAGTGCAGTCATGGTGCGCTCCCCGAAAGTGGAATCAGGCCGTCTCGCGCCTGGCGGCGCCGCGGCGGCGTTCATTCTGGCACGACCGGCGCGCGGGAATGCGAGAATGCGCGGGCGTGAACGATCTGCTGGCGCTGGACGCCACGAGCCTGGCCGCGGCCATCGCCCGCGGCGAGACCACGGCGACGGCGGCCGTCACCGCCTGCCTCGACCGCATCGCGGCCGTCGACGGCGCCCTCCACGCGTTCGTCGACGTGCACGCCGAATCGGCCCTGCGCGAGGCACGCGCGGTCGACACCAGCCGCGCGTCCGTGGCCGGCGCACGATCGCCACGGCCGCTCGAGGGCGTGCCGGTCACCGTCAAGTCCGCGATCGAGGTCGCCGGCCTGCGCTGCGAGACCGGCAGCGCCGTCCGCCGGGGCCTCGTGGCCGCGCAGGACGCGGTGGTGGTCGCCCGGCTGCGGCGCGCCGGCGCCATCGTGCTCGGCACGACCAACGTCGCCGAGATGCTGATGGGCTACGAGTCGGCGAATCCGCTGCACGGCACCACTGCCAACCCCTGGCGGCTCGATCGCACGGCCGGGGGATCGAGCGGGGGCGAGTCCGCGGCCATCGCCGCGGGATGTTCGTTCGCCGGACTGGGCAGCGATGGCGGCGGATCGGTGCGCGTACCGGCGGCGTTCACCGGCATCTGCGGACACAAACCGACGCCGGGCCTCGTGCCGTCGACGGGACATCAACCGGCGTGCCTCGGTCCCTTCTCGCTGGTCGGCGTGATCGGCCCGATGGCGCGATCGGTCGCCGATCTCCGCCTGCTGCTCGACGTCCTCGCCGGCTTCGATGGCGGCGATCCGGCGAGCGCGCCGGTGCCCTGGCGCTCCGGGCCGTTCCCGCCGTCACGCACCGTGTGGTGGTTCGATTCGCATCCCGACCATCCGGCCACGCCAGAGACGCGCGCGGCGGTCGTCGCGGCCGTTGCAGCGCTCGAAGGACAGGGCTACACGCTGCGCGCGGAGCGGCCGGCGCTGCTCGATGCCGCGCGTGCCGCGTGGGACGTGCTCTTCGGCGACGCCGGGGAACTGCTGCTCGGCGCGCTCCTCGGGCCGTCGGCGCGCGGCCTGCCGATTCTCGACGCGCTGCATCGCGAACGCGGCCCCCGTCCGCCACTCACGGCGTTCGGGCTCGCGGAGGCATGGGCGTCGCGCGACACCTTGCGTGCGCGCTACACCGACGCCCTCGGCGGCGGCGTGATCGTGTGCCCGGTGACGTCGGTGCCGGCGTTCGCGCACGGCGCACGGCAGTGGAGCATCGACGGCCGCGCCGTCGGGTATCTCGACGCCATGGCCTATACCCAATGGGCCAACCTGCTCGGCGCGCCGGCCGTCGTCGTGCCGGTGGGACAGAGCGCCGACGGACTGCCGATTGGCGTACAGGTCATGGGCACGCCGTGGATGGATGCCCACGTGCTCGATGTCGCGGCCGCGATCGAACGCGGCTGCGGGCCGGCACGCCGGCCGCCTGCGGTGCCCTCGTGAGTGGAGCCCGGCTGCAGCGGCGGCTCGGCCGCCGCGACCTCGTCGTCTACGGACTGCTCTTCATCGGGCCCCTGGCGCCGGTGGGCGTCTACGGCGTCCTGGACGCGCGCACCGACGGCGCCGTCGCGCTCGTGTACGTGGCCGCCACGATCGCCATGGCCTTCACCGCGTGGTCCTACGCGGTGATGTCGCGCGCCGTGCCCCATGCCGGCGCGGTGTTCGCGTACGCCACGGCCGGCATCGGCGCGGCCGCCGGGTTCGTCGCCGGCTGGCTGGCCCTGCTCGACTACGTGCTCATCCCGTCGGTCGCCTATCTGTTCTCCGGCATCGCGCTGCATGCGCTCGTGCCCTCGGTGCCGGCGTGGGTCTTCACTGTTGCCGCATTCGTCGGCACGACCACGTTGAACTTTGCCGGCGTGCGCGTGGCGGCGCGGGCCGGCTTCGTGGTGCTCGTGGCCGAACTCCTCGTGCTGGCGGTGTTGCTGGTGGCCGGCGGCGTCGTGCTGGCCTCGACGGGGCCGGTGCGGCCGTGGTTGGCGCCATTCGCGGGCCTCGGCGCGCTGCACGTCGGGGACGTCATGAACGCCGTGTCCGTGGCGGTGCTGTCGTTCCTGGGGTTCGATGCGATCGCGTCGTTCGCCGAAGAGCACGACGGCGACGCCGGTCAGGTGGGGCAGGCCATCGGGTGGTGTCTGGCCGTCGCCGGTGTGGCCTTCGTGGCCCAGACGTGGATCGCCGCCGTCCTGAGCCCGATCGCGCCGGCCGACCTGGCCGCGGCGCCGGCGCGGCAGGGGACCGCGTTCTACGACGTGGCGCGGGCGGCGATTGCGCCGTGGCTGTCGACCCTGCTGGCGGTGACGAAGGCGATCGGCCCGATGTTCGCCGCGATGACCGGGCAGGCGGCCGCTGCGCGGCTGATCTTCGGCATGGCCCGCGACGGCCGCCTGCCGCAGGCGCTCGCCGCCGTCGATGACGTCCGCGGCGTGCCGCGCGCTGCCCTCATCGTGACGGCGGCTGTGACCCTCGTCGTCAGCGTGTGGGCGGCGCGTCGTGCGGACGGCCTCGGCCTGCTGGTGTCGATCGTGGACGTCGGCGCGTTGAGCGCGTTCGCGCTGCTGCACGTCTCGGTGGTGGGGTACTTCGTCGTGCAGCGCCGGGACGGCGTGCGCTGGCGCCACGCGGTGGTGCCGCTGCTGGGCCTGTTCGTCATCGTGGCAGTGCTGCTGGAAGCCTCGCCGATCGCGCAGCAGGTCGGCGTCGTGTGGCTGCTGGCCGGGCTGGTGGTCTGGGCGCGCGTGCGACGGCGCGACCCGCACTGACGCGGGTCAGCGCGGACGAGCGCCGCTGAGGAAGTCGGCGAACAGCCGGCAGGCATCGCTGGCGGTGAGGATGCCCACGAGCTGCGGCCCGTCGGTGACCAGCGCCGAGCCGATGTGGCGCGCGGCCATCTCGCGCAGCACCCCTTCGAGCGCGGCCGACCGCGGCACCACGTAGGCATCGAACACGCACACGTCGCGCACGAACAGCTCGTCCTCCGGCGGCAGGCCCAGGGCCGGGTCGAGCGCGCGTTTGACGTCGCGGTCGCTCAGCACGCCCACCAGGGTGCCGCGTCGCAGCACCGGCAGATGGTGCACCTCGCGATCGACCATGAGGCTCCGTGCCTGACGCAGTGGCGCGTCTTCGTCGACGACGTGCGGACCGCGCGTCATCACGTCGCCGATGGTCAGCGCTGCCGTCATCGGTGCCTCCGCTGCCCGGGCCTTCGCTAGACGACTGTGGCCGCCGGCACCGGGCCGGACGCCGGCGCCTCCGTCGCCGCCGGATGCACGGCCAGCACCGGGCACGTCGCCCGCCGCACCACCTCGTTGGTCGTCGAGCCGAACGCGAACACGTCGATGGCGCCGCGGCCGCGCACGCCCATCACGATCACGTCCGCGCGGTCGACGGCGGCGGCATCGAGGATGCGCTCGCTCGGTTTGCCGGTGGCGATGCGCTCGTCGAGGCGGCACGACGCGCGCGTCTCGTCGGAGACCGCGTCGCGCAGCACCTGCCGCGCGTGCGCCTCGCCGAGGCGCTGATACTCGGCGACGTCGAGGGCGCCGAACTCCCCGGCCGCCGGCACCGGCTCGATGACGTAGAGCACCGTGAGCTGGTGATCGGTCTCGCGCGCGAGCGACAGCGCGTAGGTCAGCGCGTCGGCCGAGGTCGCCGACCCGTCGATCGGGCAGAGGATGCGCGCGAAGCGCACCCCCGACTCCGGATGCGCGCCCGGTGGCACCACCATCACGGGACACGGCGCTTTCCGCATCACTTTCTCGGTGACCGAGCCGAGCAGCAGATGCTCGACGCCGCCGTGGCCGTGCGTGCCGATCACGACCAGGTCGGGCCGCATCTCGCTGGCCGCCGTCAGGATCTCGCGCGCCGGTTGTCCGCCGCGGAGCGTCGTCTCGACCGGCACGCCGGCGGTGCGTGCCCGGTCGGCGGCGGCCGAGAGATCGGCCAGCGCGGCCTCACGCTGATCCTCGAAGATGCGCGGGTCGACCGGGATCTCGCCGTAGGGCGCGAGGATTGGCATCGGCGGGTCGACGTGCAGCAGGTGCAGCGACGCCGCGAAGTGACGGGCGATGGCCGTCGCGTAGACCTCGGCCTTCACCGAGACCGCGGAGAAGTCGGTGGGGCACAGCACCGAGCGCAGCGTCAGCATGTCCCGAGCTCCCTGGCCACCGAGACGGCGGCGGCCACCCGGTCGAGGTCCGGCGGTGTCGCGAACAGCGCCCGGGCGCCCTGGGGCCGGGCCTCGGCCAGCGCCGCGGCCACCCGGTATGCGGTCATCATTACCACAGCCCCTTCAGGCTCGCGGCGACGAATCGCGACGAGTCCCGCCGGCACGCGCCTGTCACGATCGACCCATCTTGGGTAGCCGGTGACACGAACTGAGTCACACACGGTGGAACCCTCCGTGGGCCTCATCCGCGGCGCGTCCTTCGAACGACGCCAGATCGCGGCGAGTCTCTGGTACGACCTTCGCTGAACCGCGGGCGGATCGACTGCGATCCGTGCGGAGGTTCGTCATGCTGCTCGCCCTGCCGCCGTCCCGCGAGTTCGACGCCGCCCTGGCCGCTGCCCGCCGCGAGTTCGCCGCCCTGCCGGGACTCACGCTCACCGCCGACCAGGCCGGTCGACTCTGGACACTGGAACCGCCCGTCTGCCGCGCGATGCTGCGCACCCTGGTCGACTGCGGCGATCTCTGCGAGACCAGCCGCGGCCAGTATCGCCGGCCGCCGGCGGCCTGATCCGCGTCGCGCCCTCGCGCCACGTGTCGCTAGGAGCACGTGTCGCTAGGAGACCTGGCGGGCCATCACGAGCCCCATGACCACGGCCGCGCCCATTGACACGACCCATCCGAGCAGGCTGAGCAGCACCGCGCGTCCCGTCGTGGTGTAGTCGAACGCTTGTCGTACCGCGATCACCATCGCCGCCACCATCCACACCGACGTCAGCGGCAGCACCAGCCACCGCGAGTTGCCGAACACCTCGAAGGCCCGGAAGACGCCCGGCGCTGCGGCGAATCCAAGCGTGCGGAGCACCTCGCCCATGTCGGTCGAGGTGGTGCGTTCCTTCAGCACGGCGGTGCCGAGCAACGTGAGCAGCAGCGCCCAACCGACCCAGGCCAGCAGTGAGGCGCCCGCGACGGCCACCAGCACCGGGCGCGCATCGGCACCGAGGCCCGCGTGGCCGATGCCGGCGGCCACCGCCGCAGCCAGCACGACCAATGCGGCCTGCCAGGTGGCGCCGTGGTCGGCTTCCACTTCTTCGAACACGCCCGGGTTGAGGGCGAGAGCCGCCAGGAAGCGGCGGAGCAGTGTGGCCATGAGGTGATGCCTCCGCCCGTCCAGCTTCGCAAACTTCGTGCCCCGATCCACGGCGGTCACGCTGCGCGCGTGACATTCGCGGACATCTTCATCGGCTCGCCGCATCGTCCGTAACCAACGGCCGCATCGGGAGAGTAAGATGTCGGCCCGGGAGTCGAGTCAATGCTGTTCAGCACGCGCATGGGGTCGTTCGTGATCGTGGCGGCAGTCGTGGCCGCGCCGCTGGCCGCATCGGCGCAGACGCCCGCGCCGGCGCCCGCCGCGGCAGCGGCGAAGGCGCCGAGTATCATCGCCGACGTGCGCGCGGCGATCGCGAAGAACGACTTCGCCGGCGGCGAGCAGCAGCTGGCCGCCTACCGGAAAGACAAAGGGACGACGCCCGAGGCCCTCGAAGCGCTGTCGTGGCTGGGCCGTGGCGCACTCGCGGCGGGGAAGCTGGACGCCGCCGACGGCTACGCCGAGCAGGCCTATGACCTGTCGGTGGCGGCGCTGAAGACGCGCAAGATGGACGACGAGCCGCGCCTGCCGATCGCCATCGGTGCGGCCATCGAGGTGCGGGCCCACGTGGCGGCGCAGAAGGGCGCGCGCGCCGACGCCATCCAGTTCCTGCAGGACGAGCTGTCGACCTACCGTGCGACCTCGATCCGCACGCGCATCCAGAAGAACCTCAACCTGCTGTCGCTCGAAGGCAAGGCGGCGCCGGCGCTGCAGATGCCCGAGTTCATCGGCGCCACGAAGCCGGCGGCGCTCGCCGCCCTCAAGGGCAAGCCGGTGGTGCTGTTCTTCTGGGCGCACTGGTGTCCCGACTGCAAGGCGATGAGCGGCACGCTCGACACCCTGCGCCAGCGCTACGGCGCACGCGGCCTGCAGATCGTATCGCCGACGCAGCGCTACGGCTACGTCGCTGCCAGGCGCACGGCGCCCGCGTCGGAGGAGATGGCCTACATCCAGTCGATCCGCGACCAGTTCTATCCGTGGATGGCGGCCGAGATGGTGCCGGTGAGCGAGGAGAACTTCAGGACGTATGGCGCCAGCACGTCGCCCACCGTGGTGCTCGTCGATCGCGCCGGCGTCGTGCGCTTGTATCACCCCGGGCAGATGACGCTCGACGAGATCGAGCCGCACGTGAAGGCCATCGTCGACGGCCGTCCCGTCACCTCCAGCGGCCGCGGCCGTTAGCTGGCGTTAGCGCCGGCGGCGTTTGAAGGCCAGGCCCGACCACGTCGGGTCGATGCTGCACACCTTGAAGTCGACCAGGCCGGCCGCCAGGCCGGAGTCGCGGACGTCGTTGCCGTTCAGGTCGGTGGCGACGCCCGACGAGCCCTTCGGCCACGCCAGCCAGGCTGTCTGCTTCGTGACGAGGGCCGCGAGCCGCGCCAGTGCCACCGCCAGTTCACGCCGGCTGCGCACGAACCACACGAAGCGATGGGCATCGGCCGAGACCGTGGCGGTGAGTCGCGTGCCCTTCGGCAGCGGCCCGAGCAACCCCGCGAACCCCGGCGGTGCGCTCACGGCGGCCACCGTCTCGCCGGCGGCGATGCCCAGCTTCTGCGCGAGCGTGCGCGCCGCGTAGAGGCGATCGGCGGGGACGATGGGCCTGACCGGCGTGGTCTTCGGGGCCTTGGCGAGCGCCGTCCTGAGCCGGCCCCACGAGGCGTAGGTGGCGTCGGGCAGCACCTCTTTCATGCGCGCCACGGCCTCGGGGGTGCCACCGGCGAAGACGATGGGACGCTGCCGCGTGGCCGGGCTCGATCGCAAGGCCATGGCGATCTCGCGCCCGTGCGAGGGCCGTCGATCCAGCGCGATCAGGAAGGCCTCGGCGTCTCCGGCGCGCAACGCCCGCATCAGGGGCGTGCCGGTGAGGTCGGGGAGGAACGTGACGGCGTGGCCCAGCGCGGTCAGCGCCGCCACGCGGGCGCGCGCGTCCTCCGGATCCCAGTGCACCAGATGGACGCGCATCGCCCGTGGAACTAGACCAGCGTGGCCTTCAGCGTGATCTCGTTGGCGGCCAGCGCCCGGGAGATGATGCAGCCGCTCTTGGTGCTTTCGGCGTGCTGCTGGAAGGTCGCGGCATCGACGCCGGGCACCGAGGCAACCACGTCGAGGTCGATGCGCGTGATCTTGAAGCCGCTGTCGTCCTTGCCGAGGTGGACGCTGGCCGTGGTCTTCACCGAGGTGGCGGTGTGGCCGGCCTTCGCGAGCGAGTTGGCCAGCGCCATCGAGAAGCAGCCGGCGTGCGCCGCGCCCAGCAGTTCCTCGGGGTTGGCCCCGGGCGTCTCGCCGAACCGGGTGGCGAATGAATAGTCGCCTTCCCAGGCACCGCTGCCCAGCGCCACGTGGCCCGCGCCGCCCATCAAATCGCCCTTCCACTCCGCCGTCGCCGTGCGTGCCATGCCTGCTCCTTGTCGCTCGCGCACCCAGGTCCGGTAGATGCCGGAGGGTGCGCCGAAAGGGGTAGCGTAGCACGCCCGATCGGCGCGCCGGATGACGGACGGCGGCGCCGGTCGCTAGCGCGGCTGGGGGTGTTCGCGGTCGCGGATGATGAAGAGCTTCTCGCCGGGCTTGATCATGCCCAGATCGCGGCGGGCCAGCTCTTCGATCGTCGCCGGATCCTCGCGGAACCGGCGCGTCTGGTCGAGCAGCCGCTGATTCTCGAGGCGGCGGGCGTCGACGTCGGCTTCCAGGGCGCGGCGCTCGTCGCGGACGCGCATCAGCGCGAAGACGCCCTTGTCGCCGAGCACCGCGTCCACCAGCACGATCGCCGTGAGGATGAGCAGCCCGACGCGCAGCAGCCGCTGGCCGCGCTGGGGCGTCCCGGCGGTCTGAGCGGCGTCGCGATCGGTCTCGGCGGCCATTGGCGATGACAGAATAGCGGGTCGGTTCACGAAGTACAAGGGCTTTGTACCGCGCCGCGCACAAAAGTACAAGAACTTCTTCGAGAGTACAAGTGGAAAACGACAGCCCGCTCTGTCTCGTGTTGACGACCTGGCCCGCCGAGCGCGACGCCGACACCTTCGCGCGGGGTCTCGTGGACGCGCGCCTGGCCGCGTGCGTGCACGTGCTGCCGGCCGGAAGCTCGACGTATCGCTGGCAGGGCGCCGTGGACGGCGCCCGCGAGCATCAGGTGATCGTGAAGACGACGCGCGCGGCGCTGGCGGCGCTCGAAGCGCAGGTGCGGGCCGCCCATCCCTACGAGGTGCCCGAGTGGCTCGTGCTCGAGGTCACCGCAGGCGAGGCCTACGGCGACTGGCTGCGCGACAGCGTCGCCGCCGAGGGCGGCTGAGCCTGGGCGCAGGCTAGGCCAGCGCCTGGGTCAGGTCGTCGATGAGGTCGGCGGGATCCTCGATGCCCACTGAGACGCGCAACAGGCCGTCGCTGATGCCGAGGCGTTCACGGCGATCGGGCGGCACCGAGGCGTGGGTCATCATGGCCGGGTGCGAGATCAGCGTCTCGACCCCGCCGAGGCTCTCTGCCAGCGCCATCAGCCGCACCTTGCCCAGCACCGCGCGGGCGCGGTCGAGTGAGCCGACGTCGAACGAGATCAACCCGCCGAAGCCCTGCATCTGCCGGCTGGCCAGCCCGTGATGTGGATGGGAGGGCAGCCCCGGGTAGATCGTGCGCGTGACCTTCGGGTGCGCCACCAGGAACTCGGCCAGCCGCATCGTGTTGGCGTTGGTGCGCTCCATGCGCACCGTCAGCGTCTTGGTGCCGCGCAGCACCAGCCAGCTGTCCATCGGGCCCAGGATGGCGCCGGCGGCGTTCTGCACGAAGCGCAGCCACTCGATGTCGTCGTCGTGGCGAGCCACGACGATGCCGCCCACCGAGTCGCTGTGGCCGTTGAGGAACTTGGTGGTGCTGTGGAGCACCAGGTCGGCGCCCAGCAGCAGCGGCCGCTGCACGCACGGGCTGGCAAAGGTGTTGTCGACGACGACCCGGACGCCGTGCCGGTGGGCGATCTCGCTGGCGGCGGCGATGTCGGTCACCGAGAGCATCGGGTTGGTGGGCGACTCGAGGAACAGGTACTTCGTGGCCGGCCGCAGCGCCGGCGCGATCGCGTCGAGATCCGAGGTGTCGACGTAGGTGAAGTCGAGACCGAACTTGCGCCGCACCCGCTCGAACAGCCGGAACGTGCCGCCGTAGGTGTTGTCGCTGACGACCACGTGGTCGCCCGACTGCAGCCGCGTGAGCACGGTGTCGATGGCGGCCATGCCCGAGGCGAACGCGAAGCCGGCGCTGCCGCCCTCGATCGCCGCGACGTTGGCTTCGAGCGCTGCCCGCGTCGGGTTGTGCGTGCGCCCGTACTCGAAGCCCTTGTGCTGGCCCAGCCCTTCCTGCACGTACGTCGACGTCTGATAGATCGGCGTGATGATCGCGCCGGTCGTCGGATCGGGCTCCTGGCCGGCGTGAACGCAGATGGTGGCGAAGCGGGCGGACGCGGGAAGTTTCACGGCCCGGCCACGTTACTCTGATATCATTCGACGTGGCAATCGGTGGCGCGCCGCTCTTGCGCCGCGCACCTCGCGAATGCCCGATCCCACGCTCACTCCAAGTCCGCCCGAGACACGCGCGCCGCTGACGCGGCCCGACGCGTGGGCGCCTCGCCCCTTGCCGCCACGGGGCCGCATGGTCGCCGGCGCTGCGCAGTGGCTGCGCCACACGTTCGCGGGCCGGCTGCTGATCGCCGGGTTCGTCCTCAAGGGCCTCGATGCCCTGGTCGCCGCGGCCATGGGCGAGGCGCGGCCGGCCGTCGTCAGCTTTCTCGGTGCCTGCGGCACCCTGCTGCTCATCCTCGTCGGCGGCTACGTGCTGGCGCGCGGCCTCGGCTGGACGCGCCGGCGCCTGCTGTGGCGCGTCCGCCGCAAGCTGATCCTGTCGTACGTGTTCGTCGGGCTCGTCCCCAGCCTGCTGATCCTCGCGTTCTTCGTGCTGGCCGGGTTGCTGCTGGTGCGCAACGTCGCCGGCTACATGGTGCTCACGCGTCTCGAAGCGCAGACCGCGCAGGCCCGCTTCCTGGCGCAGACGGTGCTGCTCGACGTGCAGCGCGCCACCACGGCCGACGCGGTGCGCGACACCCTCGAGCGGCAGCAGGCGTCGGCGTCGGCACGCTATCCGTTCCTGTCGATCGCGTTGGTACCGGTGCGCGACGTCGCCTGCCCGCCGGCGTTGCTCGCGGCGAACGCCGGTCGCACGCCGCCGGTGCCGCTGCCGGCCACCGCGGGCGACTGGGCGCACCTGCCGGCGCCCTCGAGCCTGCCGGCGTGGGTGAAGTGCGAAGGCGCCGGGCAGCTCGTGGCCTACGACGTCGCCGACGATGCCACCCGCGAGGCCAGCGGCCGCGACATCCGCATGGTCGCGCGTGCCGTGGCGCTGCCAGCGACGCGCACGCCCACGTGGGCGGTGGTGCTCGACCTGCCGATTTCGACGGTGGTCGAACGCCGCCTGCAGGACGACACCGGCATCCAGATCGGTCGCATCACCGACGTCCTCACCGACGAGACGCCGGAAGTGACCGCCCGCGGCGCCGCGCTCGACGTCCGACCGCCATCGACGACCGGTGACGGGCTGATCGATCAGCTCCTGCGCCGCTGGATCGTCCTCGTTCCGCACGTCGAGTGGCTCAGTGGCCGCAGCGGCGACCTCGGCGTCTACCTGTCGCTGCACCTGGTCGACATCTACCGCCGCATCGCCTTCGGCACCGGCCTCGGCAGCGCGGTGAGCGGGGTGCTGCTGGCCGTTCTCATGGCCGTCGGCGTCCTGTTCCTCATCATCCAGCTCGTCGCCCTGCTGCTGGGCCTGACGCTGGCGCGGCAGATCACCGGCGCCGTGCACGACCTCTTCACCGGCACCGAGCACCTGCGCAACCAGGACTTCACGCACGTCATCCCGGTGCGGGCGCGCGACCAGCTCGGCGAGCTGGCCGAGTCGTTCAACGTGATGACCGGTGAGATCACGCGACTGCTGTCGGACGTGAAGCAGAAGGAGCGGCTGGAGCAGGAGTTCGCGACCGCCCGCGACATCCAGATGAAGCTGTTGCCGCGCGGGCCGATAGCAGTACCGGGCCTGACGATCTCGGCGTATTGCGAACCGGCGCGCGAGGTCGGCGGCGACTACTACGACGTCTTCCCGGTGAGCGACCGCGTCGTCGGCTTCCTCATCGCCGACGTCTCGGGCAAAGGCGTCGGCGCCGGGCTCTACATGGCGCAGCTCAAGGGCCTGGTGCTGTCGCTGGCGCGGCTGCACCCGTCGCCCCGCGATCTGCTGATGGCCGTGAACCGCGTGCTGGTCGATCATCTCGACGGCCGCAGCTTCATCACGATGAGCTATCTCGTGGTCGACCTCGAGCGCAACGTGATGACGTACGCCCGGGCCGGCCACTGCCCGCTGATCCTCGTGCCGGGCAGCCGCGGCCTCGCCGTGGCGCCGCCGGTGAAAGTGCTGGCGCCCGACGGGCTCGTCGTGGGACTCTCCCTCGACGACGGCACCATGTTCGACTCGCTGCTGGAAGAGGTGACCGTGCCGCTGGCCGCCGGCGACCTCGTCGTGCTGTACACCGACGGCATGAGCGAGATGATGAACGCCGACCACGACTGCTTCGGCGAGGCCCGCCTGGGCGAGCTGGCCGGCCTCTATCGCGACATGCCGCTCGATCGACTGGCCGACCGCCTGGTCGGCGACGTGCGGGCCTTCGGCGCCGGCGAGGCGCAGCACGACGACATGACGATGCTGCTGCTCCGCGTGGATGCGGCGGTGACGATCGTGGCGGCGGAGGCGAACGCACCCGAGGTGGAGGCGTGATGGCGCCGGTCGAGGTGGTGTTCCGCACCCGCTCCGAGATCGAGGCGTCGGTGGTGCAGGGCCTGCTCGAGAGCCAGGGCCTGCACGTGGTGCGGCTCGCCGGCCCGCCCTCGAACGTCTTCGCGTTCTCGGTCTCGCCCCTCGGCGACATCCATGTCGCCGTGCCCGCCGACGAGGCGCTCGAGGCGCGCCGCGCCCTGCAAAGCTACGGGGATGCCGGCGGGGCGGGCCTGTCGGTGCCGCTCGCGAGTCAGCTCTTGGCGGTCGAGCAGCGCCTCGGCTACACCTTCCGTGACCGCGGACACCTCGAGCACGCGCTGACGCACAAGTCGCGCGCCGCGGAAGACCCGAGCGGCGGTGTCGTCGACAACGAGTCGCTCGAGTTCCTCGGCGACGCGGTGCTCGGCTTCGTCGTCGCCGACCTGCTGTACCGCGACTTCCCCGAGTTCACCGAGGGCCCGAAGTCGAAGGCCAAGGCGTCGCTGGTCTCGACCACGGCGCTCGCCGGCATCAGCCGCGAGCTGTCGCTCGGCGGCGATCTCCTGCTCGGGCGCGGCGAGGCCAAGACCGGCGGTCACGCCAAGCCGGCATTGCTCGCCGACGTGCTCGAAGCCATCATCGCGGCGATCTATCTCGACGGCGGCATCGAGGCGGCGCGCGCCTTCATCGAGCGCGCGTGGCGTCCGCGTCTCAGCGAGATGCGCCACGCCGGCGTGATGGGCGGCGACCACAAGTCGGCCCTGCAGGAACGCCTGCAGGCCGCCGGCAAGCCGCTGCCGGTCTATCGCATCGCGCTGGAAACCGGGCCCGATCACGCGAAGCGCTTCGGCGTCGACGTGCTGGTGGAAGGCGCGGTGCTGGCGTCGGGCTCGGGCCGGACGAAGAAGGAAGCGGAGCAGGAGGCGGCGCGGCTCGCGCTCGAAGCCCTCGCCTCGCGGCCGGACACGGGCGCGCAGCCCTAATCGATTTCGATGATGCCGACCGCCTTGCGCTCGGCGGCGCCGGCGGCGGCGAGGTCGCGCCCGCCGTGGGGCAGGCGGCTCACGGCGTACTGCTGCACCTCACGGGCGACGTCATCGACCCCCGGGGGCATCGGCCGCGCGTGCAGGCGCACCCACAGGCGCAGCACCGGGTCGACGAAGCTGTAGCGCTTCTGCCGCGACGTCACCAGGTCGACGTCCTCGAGCCACGACAGGTAGTCCTTGGTCGAGCCCGGCGTGCGGCGCAGGCGAATCGCGATCTCGGTCAGCGTGAGCGGTTCCTCGAGCGCCAGGATCTCGAGGATGGCCTTCAGCGCGCCGTAGCCGCGGGCGCGGTGCAGACGCAGTTCGTAGCGGTAGCCGCACCACGTGGTCAGCGCGCCGTCGGTCGTGAGCAGGGCGGTGAGGGCACTGATCGGATCGCCGCCGCGCATCGCCACGCACATGTCGCCCAGGGCGCGCACGTAGGCCGCCCGGCCATCGGCCAGCGCCTGGATGGAGCGCGCCAGGTCGTCGCGATCGGCGGCGCCGGCGGCGTCGCTCGGCGGCAGCATCCCGGCCACGTCCGACACCGCCAGTGGCGGAGGGTGCACGACCTCGAAGCGGGCTGCGGCGTCGCGCAGCAGGCGGTGTGCGCGGGCCACGTAGCGGCTCGAGCACACGAACCGGTTCGGGCTGTCGGCGATGGCGTCGACGAACTCGCGCTGCACCTGGCGCAGATTGGGGAAGTTCTCGAACGTGCGCAGCTCGAGCACTTCGTCGAGCAGGAACGTGGCGGCGTGGCCGTCGGGCGTGCGCGCGCGCTGCAGGAATGCCAGCGTGCGATCGAACGCCTCGCGCGCGGTCGCCGGCGGCTCGGCCGGCACGCCGCCGGGATCGACGAACGGCGACGACGCAATCACCGCGTCGTGGAAGCGCTCGGGCGTGCTGGCGGCGCGCTCGACGTCGATGTACTGGCCGCTGGCGCGTCCGACGCGATCGGCGAGTGCGTGCAGCAGCGTCGTGCGGCCGGTGCCGCAGCCCCCGAGCACGACGGGCACGCGAGACGGCGTGGCCTCGAGCGAGGCGAGGATGCGCCGCTCGAGACCCGCGTGAGGCGCCATCATGACTGGTGATCCCGCCGCAGCCGCGGCTCCCGTGTAGCCGCGCGGTCGTGACTCATGGGGGCGAGTGTGACGACGTTGGACATATGCGACGCGATGCGCGGGAGGAGACGCGCGGAGTAGTAGAAACTAAGAGGGTGCGCGCGCCTTGTCAACGCCATTTTGATCGCGTCGCGATCGCGTCGCGCGACGAAAGTCGTTGACAACGACACCGCGTCCGCGATTCGCGCGTAGACAACCGTCGTGCGACTGGCGCCGCCACCGATGCCTGCACTATCCTGTGTCGTCACACGCGCCAGCGGCAGTCCGCCGCACGCGCTCGATGCCAACACACACCGTGTCATGAACATCGTGGTCCTGGGCGCCCAGTGGGGCGACGAAGGCAAGGGCAAGATCGTCGATCTGCTCACGCCGCACTTCTCGGTCGTCGGCCGGTATCAAGGCGGCCACAATGCCGGCCACACCGTGTACGTGCGCGGCCAGAAGTACGTGCTGCATCTGATTCCGTCCGGCATCCTGCATCCCGGCGTCGCCTGCCTCATCGGCAACGGCGTGGTCGTCGATCCGGCGGCGCTGTTCAAGGAAGTCGACATGCTGGCCGGCCTCGGCATCGGGGTCGAGGGCCGGCTCTTCATCAGCGATCGCGCGCACCTCATCCTGCCGTATCACCGCGAGCTCGACGTGCTGAGCGAGGCGAAGCGCGGCGAGCGGCGCATCGGCACCACGTCGCGCGGCATCGGCCCGGCCTACGAGGACAAGATCGGCCGCCGCGGCGTGCGCGTGTCGGACCTGCGTGATGCCGCCGGGCTCGCCGATCTGGTGCGCGAGAACGTCTCGGCGCGCAATCAGATCATCCGCGACACCCACCTCGACTGGGAGCAGGTGCACGCGACGCTGGTGGAGCAGGGCGCGCGGCTGCTGCGCTGGGCCGTCGACGGCTCGCTCTATCTGCACGAGGCGATGCGGGCCGGCCAGCGGGTGATGTTCGAGGGCGCGCAGGGCACGATGCTCGACATCGACCACGGCACCTATCCCTACGTCACCTCGTCGAACGCGTCGGCGGGCGGGGTGTGCACCGGGCTGGGCGTGCCCCCGCAGGCCATCGGCGGCGTCCTCGGCGTGGCCAAGGCCTACGCCACGCGCGTCGGCGAGGGGCCGTTCGTCACGGAATTGCACGACGCCCTCGGCGAGCGCCTGCGTGAGACCGGGCATGAATATGGCGCATCCACGGGCCGGCCGCGCCGCTGCGGCTGGTACGACGCCGTCGCGGTGCGCTACGCCGCCCGCGTCAACGGCCTGGGCGCCCTGGCGCTGACCAAGCTCGACGTGCTCGACGGCCTCGAGACGATCGAAGTGGCGGTGGCCTATCGCATCGACGGCCGCCAGGTCGACGAGTTCCCGTCCTGCCTGCCCACCGGCGCCGCCATCGAGCCGGTGTACGAGTCGTGGCCGGGGTGGGACACGCCGACGAAGGGCGCCACCACCTACGACGCCCTGCCGGACGCCGCTCGCCGCTACATCGCGCGATTGGAAGAAGTCAGCGGCGTGCCCGTGGGCCTGGTTTCGACCGGCTCCGATCGCGACGAGACGATCATCCGCAGCGATCGTCCGCTCGCCGCCTGGATCAAGTAGCGCCCGGCCGCGTCGCTAGCCCTTCTTGTGCTTTTCGCAGAAGAGGCTGAGCGCTTCCGCGTTCGCGCCTGAGAACTCGACGCCGGCGCGATAGCGCGTGGGCAGGTTCTTGGGCATCTCGAACGAGGCCCAGGCGACCGAGCCGACGCAGCGGACGATGCCGTTCGCGTCCGAGAACGAGACCCGCACCCGTTGGTTCGGCTTCAGCGCGAACGAGGCCACGACCTGCGCGCCCAGGATCGACAGATCGATCAGCAGCGCCGGGTCGCCGTCCACCAGCACCTCGGTGCCGTCGGTGATGCGCACGCGCGGGGCGCGCCGCACGCCCTGCTGCAGCGGCGTCACCGGCGGCGGAGCGTCTGCCGGTGTGGGGCGGCGCACGCCGGATGGCCGCGGTCCGGCATCGTGCGCCACGACGCGGACCTCGCACTCGGCCAGGGTCGGGTCGTCCTTCACCCGGCCGATCAACGCCACGCCGCGCGACGTGCCCGAGAACTCGCGCTCGACGGCGACGATACGCGGGCGGTGCCGGAAGATGTGCTCGAGGGCCTCGATGGCCTCGGCGTCGGTGAAGCTGTGCACGCGTCCGCCGGATTCGAATCTGGCGCGCAGCGTGGGGAGCGTGCGCTCGGGCCCGATGACGACGATGGTCGCAGACACGGTCGTGGGTAGTGTACGGCAGCGCCGGAAGGCCGCGCAACGCGGCGCACTACAATACGGTGATGTCGCGTCAGGTCGCGCTGGCGTGCCGGGCCGTGGTGAAGCGGTTCGGCGACGTCACCGCCGTGGATGGCCTCGATCTCGACGTGGCACGGGGTGAGTGCTTCGGGCTGCTCGGCCCGAACGGCGCCGGCAAGACGACCACGATCGAGATGCTCGAGGGGCTGCAGGCGCCGGATGCCGGCGAGGTCGAGGTGCTGGGCCTGCGCTGGGCCGACAGCGCCGACGCCCTGCGTCCGCGGCTTGGCATCCAGCTCCAGGAGACGCAGCTCGCCGAGAAACTGTCGGTCGCCGAGACGCTGGAGCTCTTCGGCTCGTTCTATCCGTCGGGACCGGGCGTCGACGGGCTGTTGGCGCTGGTGGGACTCGAGGCCAAGCGCGACGCCTGGGTGGGCAAGCTGTCGGGCGGGCAGAAGCAGCGGCTGTCGGTGGCGTGCGCGCTGGCCGGCGAGCCGGAAGTGCTGTTCCTCGACGAGCCGACCACCGGCCTCGACCCGCAATCGCGGCTGCAGTTGTGGGACGTGCTCCAGCGGTTCAAGGCCCGCGGCGGCACGCTGCTGTTGACCACGCACTACATGGACGAAGCCGCGACGCTCTGCGATCGCATCGGCATCGTCGACAAGGGCAAGCTCATCGCCCTCGGCACGCCGGCGGCGCTGGTGCAGGGTCTCGGCACCGCGCATGTCATCGAGATCGACCTCGACGGCGACGCGCCGGCGCCGTCCGTCGAGGCGCTGGCCCCCCTGGCGGGCGTGGTCGACGCGCGGGTCGAGGGCCGCACCATCGCCCTCGGCAGCAGCGCCATCCACGAGACGGTCCCGGCCGTGCTCGGCGTGCTGGCGGCCGCGCGCGTGCCGATGCGCGAGCTGCGCACGCATTCGGCCAGCCTGGAGGACGTCTTCGTGTCACTCACGGGACGGCACTTGCGCGATGAGTGATCCGCGACCGTCGACGTTCCTGCCCGCGCTGCGCCAGCTCACGCTGTCGCGGATGCGCGAGTTCCTGCGCGAGCCCGAGGCCGTCTTCTGGGTCTTCGGCTTCCCCGTGATCATGACGCTGGCGCTCGGCATCGCCTTCCGGACACGCACGGAGGAACCGGTGCGCGTGGCCGTCGACGGCGGCGCCGGCGCGGACGCGGCGGCCGTGCGGGCATCCCTGACCGCCGCCGGCGGCTTCGTGCTGCGCGACGTGCCGCCGCCCGAGATCGAACGCGCCCTGCGCGACGGGCTCGTGCAGGTCGTGATCGTGCCGGGCACGCCGCCCACGTATCGCTTCGATCCCGCGCGCGCCGAGAGCCAGGTCGGCCGTCTCGCGGTGGATCGCGCGCTGCAACGGGCCGCCGGGCGGCCGGACGCGTTCAGCCCGCGCGAGGACGCCGTCCGCGCGGTCGGGTCCCGGTACATCGACTGGCTGGTGCCCGGACTGCTCGGCATGAACATCATGGGCACGGGGATGTGGAGCACGAGCTTCGCCATCGTCACGGCCCGCACGCGCAAGCTGCTGAAACGCTTTGCGGCCACGCCGATGCCGCGCGGCGCCTACCTGCTGGCCCTGGTGGGCAGTCGGCTCGCCTTCCTGGTCGCCGAAGCGGTGGTGCTGCTCGGCTTCGCCTACGTCGCCTTCGGCGTCGCCGTGCACGGCAGTCTCGTCGCCTTGACCGTCGTATGCCTGCTGGGCGCGCTGGCCTTCGGCGGCGTCGCCCTGCTCGTCGCCAGCCGGGCCAAGACCATCGAGGGCGTCTCCGGCCTGCTGAACCTGGTGATGTTGCCGATGTGGGTGTTCTCGGGCGTGTTCTTCGCCTCGTCGAATTTCCCCGAGGCGATGCAGCCGTTCGTGCAGGCCCTGCCGCTCACGGCGCTCAACGACGCGCTTCGCGCCGTCATGAATGACGGCGAGGCGCTGGCCACGCTGTGGCGCGAACTGGCGGTGATGGCCGGCTGGGGCGGCGTGTCGTTCGTCGCCGCGTTGAAGCTCTTCCGCTGGACCTAGCGGTCCGCGGTCGGACGGTCAGACCCCGTTCACGACAGGGCCGACGCCACGTCTGACGGGGACGAAGGGCCTCACCCCCTGATCACGCGTTCGAGTCGTCTCGCGCGGTGGCGGTGTACCACTCGATGAGGGCGCGCTGCGCCTCGAGCCGTGGCAGGTCTGCCGGAGGCACCAGCCGATCGTAGTGGCCGGCGGACGACAGCACCCAGGTGCGGTCGGTGTCGCGCAGCATGGTGTCGAGCACGACGTCGCGCAGGTGCGCGCGCAGGTCCGGATCCTGCACCGGCACCAGCACCTCGACGCGGCGGTCGAGATTGCGCTCCATCAGGTCGGCGCTGCCGATGTAGACCTCGGGCTGGCCGCCGTTCTCGAACCAGTACAGCCGCGAGTGCTCGAGCAGCCGGCCGACCACCGATCGCACGCGGATGCGCTCGCTGATGCCGGGGATGCCGGGCCGCAGACAGCAGACGCCGCGCACGATCAGGTCGATCGGCACACCGGCCTGCGAGGCGCGGTAGAGCAGCTTGATCGTCGGCTGGTCGGCGACGGCGTTGTTCTTGATGATGATCGCCGCCGGACGCCCCGCCGAGGCGTGCTCGATCTCGCGCTCGATCAGCGCGCGGATGCCCTGGCGCACGCCGGTGGGCGAGACCAGCAGCGCGTTGTAGCTGCGCTTGTTCGAGTAGCCGGTGAGGGTGTTGAAGACCTCGGAGACGTCGTCGACGATGGCGTCGTTGGCGGTGAAGAGGCCGAGGTCGGTGTAGATGCGCGAGGTGACGCGGTTGTAGTTGCCGGTGCCGAGGTGCGCGTAGCGCCGGATCCCCGAGGCCTCCTTGCGCACCACCAGGCACAGCTTGCAGTGCACCTTGATGTTCACCAGCCCGTACACCACGTGCACGCCGGCCGATTCCAGCCGCGTCGCCCAGGCGATGTTGTTCTTCTCGTCGAACCGCGCCTTCAGCTCCACCAGCACCGCCACCTGCTTGCCCTGCTCGGCGGCCTGGATCAGCAGGTCGACCAGCGGCGAGTCGGGGCCGATGCGGTAGAGCGTCATCTTCAGCGCGACCACGTGCGGGTCGGCGACGGCGGCGCGAAGGAAGGTCTCGACCGAGGTGAACGAGTCGAACGGGTGGTGCACCAGGAAGTCCTGGTCGGCCACCTGCTCGAACACGTGCTCGGCGTCGTCGGGCGCCCACAGCGTGCGCGGGTGGAACACCGCGTCCTTCAGGGCCGGCCGGTGCAGCGCCGCGACCTCGCGCAGGTCGCTCAGGTCCATGCGCGCGCTGGTGCGCGACACGACGTCGTGATCGACCTCGAAGTTCTCGATCAGGATGTCGAGGATGCGGCGCGGCGTGTCGCCTTCGACCTCCAGCAGCGACGGCGCGCCGTAGCGCAGCTGCTTCAGGCCGCGGTCGACGCTCTCGAGGAGGTCGTCGGCCTCGTCCTCCTGGATCACCATGTCGGTGTCGCGGATGACGCGGAAGAGATGCGCGCTTTCCACCTGCGTGCCGGGGAACAGCGCCCGGATGTTGCGGCGGATGATGTCTTCCAGGTACGCGAAGGTGGTGCCCGACTCGCGCGCCAGGCCGGCCGGCAGCGCCACCAGGCGCGGCAGCATGCCCGGCACCTTCACGCGGGCGAACTTGGTGCGGCCGCCGTGACGCACGCGCACCGCCAGGTTCATGCTGAGGTTCGAGATGAACGGGAATGGGTGGCCCGGGTCGAACGCCAGCGGCGTCAGGACGGGGAAGACCTGCGTCTCGAAGTACTCGGTGAGCCAGGCATCGACAGCCGGGGTGTAGTCGCCCTGGTCGAGGAAGTGGATGCCCTCGATGGCGAGCTGCGGGCGCAGCTGTTCCTGCCAGCACCGCGTCTGTTCCGCCATCTGGTCGGCCGCGCGCGCGCGGATGGCGGCCAGCTCCTCGTCGGTGCTGAGACCGTCGATCGACGTGTCCTCGATGCCGGCCCGCAGCTTCTTGAGCAGCGTGGCGACCCGCACCATGAAGAACTCGTCGAGGTTGGTGGCGGCGATGGCCAGGAACTTCACCCGCTCGAGCAGCGGGTGGGTGGCGTCGGACGCCTGGGCGAGGACGCGGCGGTTGAACTCGAGCCAGCTGAGCTCTCTATTGATATAGAGCGCGGAGTTGCCGAGGTCTTCGCGATCGAGGCGGGCCCAGTCGGCCGCCACCGGGGCGGGTCGCGGCGCCGGCGCCTGCTTGCGCCGCTTCCGGCCGGCGGTGGGCGCCGGTCCTGAACCGTGCTCGGGGGCTTCGGGGGGACGCAGCATGCGGGACCGCCGACCAGCATACCAAAGGGCCCCGGCCGGGCCCGTGTAACGAACAGGTAACATCTGGGAAATCAGCAGGATACGGGCCTGTCCGCGGCCCACGCCGCTGGTCCGGGGCGCCGCGGGTCGGACCTGGACCCGGTCGTGAGTAAGATCGGCCGATGCGCCGTTCGTCGTTGCTGCCGATCCTCGCCGGTCTCGTGGCGAGCGACTTGTCGATGGCCGTGGCCCAGACGCCCACGCCCGCGCCGCCCGCCACCGAGATCCATCTCGCGCCGATGCGCCTGCTGCCCTCGGCCCCCACGATGGGCCCGGCACGAGTGGCGTCGGAGAATCCGGGCGGCTACGACAACCAGCCGGCGTTCGGCGCCGACGGTCGCGCCATGCTGTTCACGTCGAGCCGCGGTGGCGCGCCGACCGACATCTATTTCCTCGAACTGCAGACGCGGCAGATTCGCCGCATGACCGACACGCCCGAGGCCGAGTACTCGCCGACGCTTATGCCGGATGACGGCGGCGTCTCGGTCATCCGCGTCGAGAAGGACGGCACCCAGCGGGTGTGGCAGATGGGCGAGGCCGGCACCGCGATGAAAGTGCTCGCCCCTGAGGTGAAGCCGGTCGGCTACCACGCGTGGATCGACGCGCGGCGCCTTGCCGTGTTCGTCCTCGGCAAGCCGGCCACGTTCCAGGTCGTCGACCTCGCGACGGGCAAGGCGACCGTGCGCGCGTCCGACATCGGCCGCGCGGTGCAGCGACGGCCGACCGGGTCGATCTCGTTCGTCCAGCGGGTGGGTGAGCGCTGGATGGTGCGTGAGCTCGTGCCCGCCACCGACGAGATTCGCGACGTCGTGCCGGCGCTGGAGGGCAGCACCGACCGCGACACCGCCTGGGGGCCCGACGGCTCGCTCTTCATGACGAAGGGCGGGGAAGTCCACTGGTGGCGGCCGGGCCAGACCGGCTGGACGCTGCTGGCCGACGTCGGCATCGGCACCCTGTCGCGGATGGCGGTGTCGCCGGACGGCCGCTGGATGGCGCTGGTCGCGGTGGAAGGCTCGGCCGGGGCCAGCCCGAAGTAACCCGTTCGGGGGAGACCGGCGGGTGTAGAATCCGCATGCTTCACATGCCCGGGCGGCATTCCGGCGGCCGGGCGAGGAGGGCAGGCGATGTCCCTGACTCGGCGACGGTGGCTCGAGGACGCGTTCGGCGTCCCGCGTGACGGCGGCTGGATCGCCGCGCGTGGCCGCGAGGCCTGGCGGGCAGGTGACGTCGCTGCCGCCCAGGCCGCCGCGTCCCCTGCGGCTCGCCGGATCCGCATCTCGAGCAACGAGAATCCGCTCGGGCCCGGCGCGCACGTCATCTCGGCCATCACCGGCGCCTTCGGCGACGCTTCTCGCTATCCCCCCAACGCCACGCGCCGCGAAGGCACCCTCATCGCCGCGCTGGCGAAGACATACGGGGCCAGCGACGCACACGTGACCCTCGGCGCCGGATCCGGCGAACTGCTCGCCAACGCCGTGCGCGCGTTCACGTCGCCCTCGCGTCCGCTCGTCACCGCCTGGCCGTCGTTCGAGGCGCCGAAGGAAACCGCGCTGAAGATCGGCACGCCGGTGCGCGAGGTCGGATTCGATGCCGGTCTGAAGATCGACCTCGCGAAGATGGCCGAGGCGGCGAAGGGCGCCGGCCTGGTGTTCTTCTGCAACCCCAACAACCCCACCGCGACCGTGCATGGGAAGACCGCGGTCGTCGATCTGGTGAAGGCCGTGCGCCAGGCGTCGCCCGACACCGTGATCCTGCTCGACGAGGCTTACCACGACTACGTGACCGACCCGGCCTACGAGACCGCGGTGCCACTGGCGCTGTCGACGCCGAACGTCTTCGTCGCGCGCACCTTCTCGAAGGCCCATGGCATGGCCGGCCTGCGCGCCGGCTACGCGATCGGCGACCCCAGGGCGATCGCGGCGCTCGCGGCCTACAAGATGCCGAACGGCCTGGGCACGCTGACGCTGGCGGCAGCCGAGGCGTCGCTCGCCAACACCGCGCACATCGCCGCCGAGCGCGCCCGGAACACCGAGGTGCGCGCGTTCACGGTCAAGGCGTTCGCCGACCTGGGCGTGAGCGGCACCGACTCGCAGTCGAACTTCCTGTTCCTGAACATCAAACGGCCGGCGGCGGCCTTCCGCGACGCGTGCCGCGCGGCGGGCGTGTTCGTCGGCCGCGACTTCCCGCCGTTCGAGATGCAGTATTGCCGCGTCTCGATCGGCACGCAGGACGAGATGACGCGCGCGGTGGCGGTGTTCCGCACCGTGCTGGGCGGCGCCACGACGACGTCGCGCCAGCAGCAGGGAGGACGGTAGCCGTGGCCCGCACCAGGAAGAACGCGATGCCGCTGTCACGCCGGTCGTTCGTGCAGTCGATGAGCGCCGGCGCCGCCGGCCTGTGGCTGGCCGATCGCGGGCGCGAGGGCGCGCTGTTCGGCGGCGCCAGGCTCGAGGCGCAGGGAAGCAGTGCGCCGCTGCTGCTGTCGAGCAACGAGAACCCGCTCGGCTGCCACAAGGACGTCCTCGCGGCCGTGCAGGACTGCCTCACCGAGGCCGGGCGCTACGCCTTCGCGGCGGCCGACGAGGTCACTGCGCTCGTCGCGAAGCGGCACGGCGTGAAGCCCGAGAACGTGCTGCTGGGGTCGGGATCCACGCAGATCCTCCGCACCGCCACGCATGTGTTCACGTCGAAGACCGCCGGGCTCGTGGCGGCGATTCCCGCCTACGAGGAGTGCGCGTCGTACGCGCGGCTGATGGGGCATCCGATCACCGGCGTGCCGCTCACGAGCCGGCTCACCATGGACCTCGACGCGCTGCAGCGCGCATCGAAGGGCGCCGGCCTCGTCTTCTACTGCAATCCCAACAATCCGGTGGGCACGGCCATCGGTGGCAGCGACACCCGCCGCTACCTGGCCGACGTGCTGACGCAATCGCCGCAGACGACGGTGCTCGTCGACGAGGCGTACTTCGAGTACGTCACGATGCCCGGCTACCAATCGATGATTCCGCTGGCCATCGAGAACCCGCGGGTCGTCGTGGCCCGCACGTTCTCGAAGTGCTACGGCATGGCGGGCCTGCGCATCGGCTACGCCGTCGGCCACCAGGACACCATCCGGACGATGGGCCAGTGGGACAACATCGACCCGATCAGCGTGATGGCGCTGGCTGGCGCGAAGGCGGCGCTGGCGGTGCCGGCGACGTGGGTGGCGGCCGAGCAGCAGCGCAATGCCGAGGCGCGCGCGTTCACGATGCGATGGTTCGCGGATCGCGGCTTCACGCCCACCGACTCGCAGACGAACTTCATGTTCGTGGACATCAAGCGGCCGTCGAAGGACTTCAGGGACGGCTGCGCGCGTGAGGGGATTCTCGTCGGGCGCGATTTCCCGCCCTACGAAGCGACGCACGCCCGCATCTCGATCGGCACGATGGCCGAGATGCAGCGCGCGGTGCAGGTGTTCGAGCGCGTGCTGGCGCAACCGGCGAAGGCGGCCGCCGCCTAGACGAGGGTGTTTCGTTCAATTCGAGGAGGCCGACACATGGGCTTTGGCAAGATGGACATCGACCGTCGCGCGTTCATCGCGAGTCTCGGCGGCATTGCCGTCGTGGAAGCGATGGACGACGAGACGAAGGCCGAGGCGCTCGAGCACTTCATGGTCGAGAAGATCGACGAGGCCATGGGCGGCCACGTGGAACTCGCCAATGCGCAGGTCATGCCGGCGGCCGAGGACGCCACGGTGCGCCGTGGGGTGGGCAGCCTGTTCGCCCCGAGCGGTCCGCAGAACGCCCGCAAGATGCCGGCGCTGGCGGCCATGTCGGACAAGCCGACGCTGATGGAGTTCTTCGAGAAGCGCTGGGCGCCCGCCAACCACGTGCTGCAGAGCGCGACGCGCGCGATGAAGACGGGGATGAGCGAGGAAATCGTGATGGCCTGCCTGCTGCACGACGTGGTGCAGAACCTGGTGAAGGTCGACCACGCGTGGTGGGGCGCGCAGATGCTCGAGCCCTACGTGTCCGAGAAGATCTCGTGGGCCATCCGCTACCACCAGGCCCTGCGCTTTTATCCCGACGAGAAGTACGGCTACGAGTATCCCGAGCTCTACACCCGCCTCTACGGCAAGGACTACGTGCCGCAGCCGCACATCCAGAAAGCCTACGAGTTCGCGCGCAACCACAAGTGGTACTTCGAGGCGCGCATGATCACCGTGAACGACCTCTACGCGTTCGATCCGAACGCCAAGGTGTCGATCGAGCCGTTCATCGACATCATGGGCCGGCAGTTCAAGCAGCCCAAGGAAGGGCTGGGGAACGACAACAGCCCGGTCGCGCACATGTGGCGCACCATGATGTTCCCCGACAACCCGCTCTAGGCGGAGCACGGGTCCCGGGGCTCCGGTCTCGGAACCCACCAGGTCGCGCTACAGTAGAAGGGCGGAGCCGCTGGCTCCGCCCTTCGCGTCTTCACGGATGACACCGCACCGCTTCTTTGCCCTCGTGGCCGCCGCTGCCGCCGTGTGGCTCGGCGTCGCCGCCTCAGCCGCGCAGCGCTCCGACGCGTTTCCGGAGTCGCGCCATCATCCCGCGATCAAGTACGGGTCGACGTCGCCGTCGGATGCGATGGCCCAGCTCAACGCGCGACTCGAGCGGGGCGAGACGTCGCTGGCGTTCGAATCCGGCGGCCACGGCTACCTGAAGAGCGTGCTCGACGCGCTGGGCATCGACGCCAGTTCGCAGACGCTGGTCTACTCCGGCACCAGCCTGCAGGCCTCCTACATCACCGCCAGCAACCCGCGCGCGATCTACTTCAACGACAACGTCGCGGTGGCGTGGATTCGCGGCGCGCCGCTCATCGAGATCGCCGCGCAGGATCCGAAGCTCGGCACCGTGTTCTACCAGCTCTCCCAGACTGAGGGCAGCCAGCCGCGCGGCTCGCGCATGGAGACGTGTCTGTCGTGCCACCTGTCGTGGGACACGCGCGCCGTGCCCGGCGTCTTCGTGCTCACGACGTTCCCGCGCAAGTCCGACCGCGACTACGCCGAGGGTGGCGTGAGCGACCACCGTGAGCCGCTCAGCCGTCGCTACGGCGGCTGGTACGTGACCGGCGACGCCGTGCCGTCGCGGCACATGGGCAACCAGCCGCTCATCGGTCCGCACGCCGTCGCGCCGGAGAAGACGCCGGCCCCGGCGTTGCGCACGACGCTCGCCGGCACCGGCCTGGTTCGCGACGTCGATCAGTATCTGCGGCCCACCAGCGACATCGTCGCGCTGCAGGTGCTCGAGCACCAGCTGCACGCGATGAACCTGATGACGCGCGCGGCGTGGGAGCACCGACTGGTGACGGGCGCCTCGGCGGAGGCGGCGGTCGCGCCACAGGACGAGCCGCGGCTGACGTCGCGGGTGCACGAAGCCGTGGACGAACTGGCGGACTACCTGCTGTTCGTCGACGAAGTGCCCCTGGGCCGCATCACGGGCAACTCCGGCTACGCCGAGTGGTTCCAGGCGCAGGGGCCGAAGGACCCGGCGGGGCGCTCACTGCGCGAGCTGAAGCTCGATGGCCGGCTGATGACGTATCCGCTGAGCTACACGGTCTACTCGACGGCCTTCGACGGCCTGCCGCCGGCTGTGCGTCAGGGCGTCTACCGGCGCCTGTGGGACGTGCTGACCTCGGCCGCGCCCGACAAGCGCTACGCGCACCTGAGCGCCGGAGATCGTCACGCCATGCTCGACATCCTGCGCGCCACGAAGAAGGACCTGCCGGCGGTGTTCGCCCCGACCCTCGCCGCCCGGTAGCCGGGTCACGGCCACCAGCGGCTGACGAGCACGAGCGCGGGTACCAGCAGCGCCGGCGCGATCAGCACCATCGACAGGCCCCAGCGCAGCAGCACCCGACGCAGCGCCGGACGATCGTCCTCGGCGGCCGAGGCGACCAGCGTCGCGCCGGTGTTCGAGAACGGCGACGCGTCGACGACGGTGGCCGAGACGCCGAGCGCCGCGATCAGCGCCCAGCCGGCCATGCCCCCCGAGAGCGCCAGCGGCACGGCCAGCGGCACGAGCGCGGCGAGCACGCCGGTCGTCGACGCGAAGGCCGACACCAGGGCCGCGATCGCGCAGATGACGATCGCCGCAATCACGGGCGCACCGGCGTCGATGGCCAGCCGTCCCAGCAGGTCGACCAGCCCGAGCTTCTGCAGGACGGCGACGAACGTGACGATGCCGCCGACGACGAATGCCGACGACCAGTCGATCTGCGCGAAGGCGGTCCGGCCGATCGCGGGATCGAGGAGCACGAGCACCACGCCCAGACCGAGCGTGGCGACACCGATGTCCGGCTCCAGGCCCAGCACGGCGCTCACGGCGATACCGGCGACGAGCGCGGCGAGGCAGGTCAGCGTGGCCCGCTGCTGCCACGACGCGTGCGTCGATTCGGTCGCGGCCGCGGAGGTCGACGGTGTGGCCGCGCCGACCGCCATGGCTGTCGTGGCGCGCGCCGGCCGGTGCGAACGCCGTCGCAACAGCGCCATCGCCGCCATCAGCAACACGACGTTCGCGACCACGGCCGTGGCCAGCAGCGTGGCCGGCGTGATGCCGATCCCGGCCTGTGAGGCCACGCGATACGTGATGATGCCGAAGAGACTGGTGGGCGCGAACGAGCCCGCGCAGATACCGCAATTGATGGCGATGGCCATCAACCCGGCGTCGACCCCGGCCCGGCGTGCCGCCGGCATGCCGATCGGCGCGGTGACGAGGCCGGCCTGCGGCGACCCCATCGCCGCCGCCACGGCGGCCAGCGTGGCGAAGGCCACGGTCACGGCCATCGGCTGGTCGCCGGTGCGCCGCAGCACGCCGCCGATCACGCGGTCGACCGTGCCGTTCAGCCGGGCGATGCCGAAGAAGTAGGTGACGCCGGCGATCAGGATCAGAATGCCGATGGGGAAGCCGGCGACCACTTCGCGCAGCGACATGCCCGCCAGTCCGACGCCGGTGATGCAGGCGGCGACGAACATCACGACGCCGAGGTGCACGCCGCGCAGGCTCGCCAGCGCGAAGGCCGCGACGAAGATGGCGAGCGCGACGAAGGGAGCGGCGGGCGCGGCCACGGGTGGGAGTACGTTCGGCAGACGAGGGGGATATGACAAAGGCCGCGGAACGAAGTCCCGCGGCCTCTGAGGTGCCTGTGCTGTCCAGCCGCTGGTAGCCGCCGGCCGCTGTACGGACTCAGCTGATCATGACGCGCCGCACGTGCTGCGCGTTGTGCTCCAGGAACGACTTCTTGTTCTCGAGGTCCTTCTCGGTGGGCTGCACCGCGCCGGTGGCGTCGGTGACGCGCGACACGATCGTGTGCTCACCCGGCGTGGCGCCGTTCCAGTCGTAGTGGAACAGCTTCCACGAGTACTTGGAGTTCTGCTTGTCGAGCGTGGCCGGCTGCCACGGGCCGTCGTCGACCTTCACCTCGACCGACTTGATGGCCGTGCCGTCGTTCAGGATGATGCCGGTCACCTTGTGCGTGGCGCCTTCCTTGGTGATACGAGCCACCCACGACTTGAGCTGGAGGTGCGTGACCGCGCTCTCCATCCACTTCATCTCGCCGTTGACCATCTCCCCCTTGACGGTGCGGTACCAGCGCGCCTGGTACTTGCCGACATAGGGATCCTGCTGGGCGATGATGTCCGAGAGCCACTTCACGTTGGCGACGCCGTACCAGCCGGGCACGATCAGCCGCACCGGGAAGCCCTGGTGGCGGGTGAGCGGCTCGTCGTTGTAGGCGTAGGCCACCAGCGGTTCGGCCGACAGCGCCTTGTCGCGCTGCATGCTGCGTCCGAACTGCTGATCGAGGTTGTACTTCTGCGTGCGCCACTCGACTTCCTCAGGGCCGTGGTCGGCGCCCAGGAACACGATCTCGCGGGCCTCGGGCTTGAGGCCCACGCTCTTGAGCAGCGCCGCCAGCGGCACGCCGGTCCACTTGCCGTTGCTGGCCAGGCCCTGCACCGGCGCGCGGTTGCCCGAGCACTCGAAGCCGAACATGACGTCGCCCTTCGGCATCTTCTTCAGGTCGGCCAGGGTGAAGGCCTTCGGGCCGGTGACGAGCCCGGAGATCTGCAGCTTGTAGGTGGCCTCGTCGAGCACCGGGTGGCCGTAGTGCTGCGTGGTGAAGAACTGATCGCGCGGCGTCGTGAACGACGTCAACGTGCGCGAGTCGAACAGGCGGCGATCGGGTGCCGGCGTGGCGTTGAAGTTCTCGGGGAACTCGAGGAACGGCACGACGGCTGCGCCCTGCGCCAGGGCCGGCAGCACCCAGTCGGGCACGCCCAGAACCCCGAGACTGGCAGCGGCCAGGCCGCCGCGAAGGACCTCTCGTCGCGTGTGCTGATCGTTCATGGCCGTCCTTTCACAGGGGCCGTGTCGCCGGCCCCGCGCGTCCATCACAGTAACGCGGGGAATCCATGCACCGCAAGGCGAATTCAGCCGCCGACGCGCCGTATTTCCGACGACGCACCGATGGCGCCGGCGGTGGAGCGGCCTGCGACCGCGGCCAGTGCCTGCCGCACGCCGGCCGCGGCCACGCGCACCAGCGTCTCGAGCGTGCAGTAGATGGCGCCGATCCACACCGGCGGATTGGTGGTCGTGAGTCCGAACCACGGTTCGCGCGTCATGTAGGTCCACCCGCCGAGGGCGGTGCCGTAGGCCTCGATGGCGAACGCCATCAAAAACAGCGTGGCGCACAGGCGCGGGTTGGCGCTGAAGCGGACGTAGGCCGCGAAGGCCGTGAACCACACGAGGCCGAAGGTGTCGTACCCACGCCACGCCCCGGCTCCCACCACCGCGGCGAACGTCGCGACGACGGCGCCGGGCAGCCAGCGCGGAGCGCGGCCCGTCAGACGCGTGGCGGCGGCGAACACCAGGGCATGTCCGGCCGGGATGAACAGCGGCAGGTTGCCCAGACGATAGGTGTAGAGGCCCCAGGCGTCTTTCAGAAAGAGCTCGCCCGCCGTGGCGAGCACCACGCAGACGGCGAGCTCGAGGCGATGCGACGGCGTGGCGCCGGCTGCGATCCAGAGCAGCGCCGCCCAGCTCCACAAGGACACGGCGGGTTGGGCCCAGGCCGCGCCGCTGGCATCCACGGGAATGCCGACCGCCAGCGTGACGGCGACGAGCGCGACCACCGCGCCGGCATGACGGCTCGCGCCTTGGCCGACACCCGGTGTCATCGCGCCCCCTCGCGGGTTCCCTACTAACGGCACCGGGGCAGTATACGAGCCGCGCCGCGGTTGCGCCCCTGCCCACGCTCGGTCAAGCTTGAGCCCCGCGATTCGCGCTGGAGGCTGATGGCCACGCACACCGAGTATCTCTGGTTCGAGACGAAGCGCCGGCAGGAGTTCGTGCGCATCACCGATGACCTGCGCGGCATCGTCGCGCGCAGCGGCGTGCGCGACGGCATGGCGCTGGTGTCGGCCATGCACATCACGGCCGCGGTCTACGTGAACGACTGGGAAGACGGGCTCATCCACGACTTCCAGCAATGGCTCGAGCAACTGGCGCCCGCAGGCTTGCCGTATCGCCATCACCAGACCGGCGAGGACAACGCCGACGCACACCTGAAGCGCACGTTGATGGGCCACCAGGTGATCGTGCCGATCACCAATGGCGATCTCGACCTCGGCCCCTGGGAACAGGTGTTCTACGCGGAGTTCGACGGACGGCGCCGAAAGCGTGTCGTGGTCAAGGTGATGGGGGAGTCGTGATCGCGCCCGCGCGCCAGGCCGCCCGAACCGTCAGCGCGTGACGTTCATGTCCTTGCCCTGCTTCAGCCGGGCCACGGCGTCCTCGAGACTCTTCTTGTTGAGCGCATCGGGCGCCTGCGCGAGCGCCTTCTGCGCGTGCTCGAGGGCCCGGGCGAAGTCGCCGGTCGCGGAGTAGCCGCGCGCGAGGCCGACGTGCGTCGGCCAGACCTCGCCGAAGCGGGCGGCGTTCTTCTGATACACGGCCAGCGCTTCGGCATGCTTGCCCCGTGCCTGAAGCTGACGGCCGTATTGATGAATCTCGACGGGCTGCGCGCCGGGCAGGCGCATCGCCTCGTCCATCAGCGCGGCCGCTTCCGACTCCCGCTTCAATCGCGTCAACGCCGCGGCCTTGGTCTCGAGCGTGATGAAGTTCGCCTGGCCCACGCCCGGCAGGCGAATGGCGTTGTCCGCCCAGGTCAGCGCCTCTTCGAGGTTCACGTTCTGCTGGAGGCAGTAGAGCGCGGCAGCCTGCCATGCCTGCCAGGTGAACCCCGGTGCGTTGCGCAGCTCGTTGCGGATCGTGGTGAGGTAGAACGACGTCGCGTCCGGAACGGCGATCGTGAACGGCACGCGCAGCTCTTCCCATTCGAGCGCGACGGTCGCCCGATCGGCGCGCCGATCGAGGAACTCGTACGACAGCCACTCGCGATAGGGCGCCGGCTGGGGTTTGACCTGCACGCGCAGTTGATCCTCCCGTTCGTCGTAGCTGAAGCTGCCCCACGACGTCGAGTTCTTCGAGAAGATCAGCGTCCACTCGGACGGGCCGGCGATCATGTGCAGGCCGTAGCGCCCGGCCGGCAGCGGCTGTCCCTCGACCGTCACGGGGTGCGACACCTCCAGCACGGTGTTCTCGTTGGCGCCGGCGCGCCACGGGCCCTTGCGCCCGGCGAAGTTGAGATCGTGGATGCCGTACGGCACGAGTGCGCCGAACACTTTGCCGCGGCGGTCCTCGCCGTTCGGCCCGTGCACGTCGGGGCTGCTATAGGCGATCGAGACGGTGACCGGCCCGATCTGCTGCGTCACGCTGCTCCGCTGGTTGTCGCCGCTGGGCGGCAGCGTGATCGACTGCGCCGCCGCCAGACTCGAGCCCAGCACCGTCATCGCGCACACGAGGGGAGCGAGACCTCTCATCGGACCTCCTTCCGCCGTGACGGCGGGTGTCGCTGTCGGTGCACGGGACGTGCCCACGCCGCGGCGGTTCTTCAGGGATGAGCGCACGCTGACGAGGACGAACCACGCCTCTGGCGACACGAGCGTCCGCCGGCCACGGTGCGTGTTCGCGCGCGACACGCGTAGTGTGCGCCAACGGACACTGCGCTAGGACCGCACGGCTCGATAGATCGTGCCCGGCCTCGGCGGATCCAATCGGCGTTGGCGGAGCGCTACTCCCGTCGCACCCGAATCGAGTGGATCTCGCCGGTGTCCTGCTTGATGGGGAACAGGTAGTAGCGTCGGCCGTCGGCACCATCCACGACCACCTCGGCGCCGACGGGGCGGGCGCCATCGACGTGAAGCGTCGCCCCGAATCCCGAGGATACGACCGCGGACGCCGCGGTCAGAAACGCTCGGTCGTCCCTAGGCAGAAAGGGCGAGAAGACCGCAACGGCTTGTTCACCATCCTTGGTCAGGGCGAACTCACTGCTGCCGACGCGTCCACTCGCACGAAACGGAATCGTCAGCGAGGGCTCCGGTCGTCGAGCCGATGCGTTCGTGGCGGGCGAGGGCTGGCTGTCGGCCCGCTCCCAGGAGCTGATGAGCCAGAATCCGCCCGCTCCAACGACAGCACCGAGGACCAGAAATCGCACGAGGAACGCCATCATCGGCCACCTCCATCCTGCAGTCGACGCGACCTCTGAGGGCGCCTACAAGCCATACGACGGCTGACCAGCGTTTCGGATTGCCAGACGTCGGCGATAGCCCGCTGACCAATCGGCTGCGGGCTCAGCATCCCAACACGGGCCAGACGCTGAATTTGGGACGGGGATGCGTGCCAGGCGGAGGTCCGGTCGAGGCTATTGGATGGGTTGGTACAAGAAGTGGCGTCCCCGACGGGATCCGACGGCGGTTGGATGTTGCCTGTCGACGGCTTCGCGGATGCTGGCTCTGGCCGCTGCTACGGGGGTGGGGTGGGGCCCCCTGTTTAGAGGCCCCACCACCTCTTCTATTGCGAACACTCCGGAAGGCTCAGTAGGTTGTCAGGCGAGTCAACGTCAGGGACCGTCTTGAGGTACTCGTTTCCGAATCTGCTCTTGGCAATCACCACATCCACTCGGTGGCCGCCAACAGATACGAAGAACGTCCATTTCCCGGCTTTGATGCCATCGATCGCGTCGGTCAGCGACAGGCGCCACCGCTGACCGTCGGGATTCACTCCTCCGACCCGCAGAATGCGCTCCCACGGGTTCATCCGGTCCGACTTGTTGATACAGCTGATTTGAACAGGCATAGCTCCGCTTCCTCGTATGGGCGCAAATTGACGTAGGAGTGCCTGGAAGCTATGCTCGGACCTGGTACGGGAGTCTCCGCGTGAGCTTCCGGCT
>CADEDM010000016.1 GCA_902826065.1 uncultured Acidobacteriota bacterium
CTGGTCACGTTCCCGCTCATCGCGCAGCCGGGCACCCGCTGGTCGTACAGCATCGCGGTCGACGTGCAGGGTTACCTGATCGAGAAGCTGTCCGGCCTGTCGTTCGCCGACTTCGTCGAGACGCGCCTGTTCAAGCCGCTGGGCATGAAGGACACGGGCTTCTACGTGCCGAAGGAGAAGCTGTCGCGGCTGGCGCTGATGCACGGCGAGGACGAGGGCGGGCGCCTCGTCAACACCGCCGACCGTCAGAGCGATCCCACGGTCGTGCCGAAGGCGGCCTTCGGCGGCCACGGCCTGTTCTCGACGGCCACCGACTACGCGCGCTTCGCGCAGATGTTGATCGACGGCGGCGAGCTGGGCGGCGTGCGCGTGCTGGCGCCGCGCACGGTCGAGATGATCCGCACCAACCACGTGCTCGCCGACCCGCTGAAGACGATGCGGCAGGGCCAGGGCTGGGGCTTGGGCGGGCAGGTGATCCTGGACGCGGCGGCCCTGGGCGAACCCTACTCCGACGGCTCGTTCCACTGGTGGGGCATCGGCGGAACCTGGTTCTGGATCGATCCGGCGAAGGACCTCCTCTTCGTCGGCATGATCCAGCAACAAGGCCGGTCGCTCCTCGGGGCGACGCAGATCCACGGGCTGTCGCGGAATCTGGCCTACCAGGCCGTGATCGAGTAGTCCGGTGCGCCCACTGCGACTCGTCGTGTTCGCCGCGCCGATCGTCGGCGCCGCGGTGATCGGCGGCCAGGCCGGTTCGTCAGCAGCCGCGCAGGCGCCATCAGCCGCCGCCGTCGAATGGCGTTACTACGGCGGGGATGCCGGCAGCCGCAAGTACTCGCCAGCCGCACAGATCGACGGCGGCAACGTCGCGCAGCTGGCGGTGGCCTGGCAGTGGGCGTCGATCGACAACGCCGTGGTCGAGGCGAGCCCGCTGTCGCGGCCCGGCGCGTATCAGGACACGCCGCTGATGGCCAACGGGGTCCTCTACACCGTCACGTCGCTGGGCCAGATCGCCGCGCTCGACCCGGCCACCGGCGTCGCCCGCTGGACGTTCGATCCGGCCTCGTGGAAGGCGGGCCGTCCAGGCAATCTCGGCTTCGTGCATCGCGGCCTCGCCTACTGGACCGATGGCCGGCGCGAACGGCTGCTGCTCGGCACCGGTGACGCCTACCTGATCGCGGTCGACGCGAAGACCGGCGCGCTCGACCCGGACTTCGGCGACGGCGGCAAGGTCGACCTGATGGCCGGCGTGGCCCGGGCCACGCGCGCGACGACGTTCACCAACAGCTCGGCGCCCATCGTCAGCCGCGATGTCGTGGTCGTGGGCGCCAGCGTGCACGACGGCCCGACGACCAAGGAGTGGCCGCGCGGCGACGTCGCCGGTTACGACGTCCGATCCGGCAAGAGGCTGTGGACGTTCCGCTCGATTCCCGAGAAGGGCGCGCTCGGCTACGACACGTGGACCGGCGATGCCGCCGAGTACACCGGCAGCACCAACGTCTGGACCACGATGTCGGCCGACGACACGCTGGGCCTCGTCTACCTGCCGTTCGGCACGCCGACCAACGACTTCTATGGCGGACATCGGCCGGGCGCGAACCTGTTCGCCGAGTCGATCGTCGCCGTCGACGTGAGGACGGGCGCGCGCCGCTGGCATTTCCAGACCGTGCACCACGGCATCTGGGACTACGACCTGCCGGCCGCGCCGACGCTCGTCGATCTCACGGTCAACGGCCGCGCCATTCCAGCGCTGGCGCAAGTGACGAAGCAGGGCTTCACGTTCGTGCTCGATCGCCGCACCGGCGCGCCGGTGTGGCCGATCGAGGAGCGAGCGGTGCCGCAGTCGACGGCGCCGGGCGAGCGATCGCACGCCACGCAGCCGTTTCCAAGCCGGCCCCCGGCGTTCGATCAGCAGGGACTCACCGACGACGACCTCATCGACTTCACGCCCGAGCTGCGGCGGCAGGCGATTGACGCGCTGGCGCCCTACGACCGCGGGCCGCTCTTCACGCCACCGTCCGAGAAGGGCACCGTGGTGCTCCCCGGGTGGGTGGGGGGCGCCAACTGGGGCGGTGCCGCCTTCGATCCGGAATCGCGCCGGCTCTTCGTCCCATCGATGACGGCACCGATCGTGGTGCAGCTCGTGCGGCCGGCAAACGAGAAGAGCAACTTCCAGCTCGTGCGCGGCGGGCAGATGAACGCGCCGATGATCGAGGGCCTGCCGCTGACCAAGCCGCCGTACGGCCGCGTCACCGCGTTCGACCTCGACGCCGGCACGCGCGCCTGGATGGTGCCGATGGGTGAGGGCCCGCGCCGGCATCCGCGCCTGACCGCGCTGAACCTGCCACCGCTGGGGATGCAGACGCGCGGCAACCCTCTGGCCACGAAGACGCTGCTGTTCGTGTCGCAGAGCGGCGGCCCGCTCGGCGCTGCGGCCGGGTCCGGCCTGCCGCCCGAGACGCGCAAGCTGCGCGCCTTCGACAAGGCCACCGGCCGCGAGCTGTGGGCGTCGGAGGCGCCGATTCCCGGCGTGATGGCGACGCCGATGACGTACGTGCACGCCGGCCGGCAGTACGTGGTCGTCGCTGCCGGCGGCGGCGCCAACGCGGGTCTCGTGGCCTACGCCCTGCCGCGTCAGCCGTGACGCCGCAGACACGCAGGTGAGGTATTCTCGCGCCCTTCGACGCTTCCCCCCAGGGAGGTCCGAATGGCCACACGACCGCGTCCCGCATCTGGTGCGAGGACCCGCCGCCGCAGCGACACCCGCGGCTCCGATCGCTTCGAGCGGGCGGGCACGGCTGCGTCCGACATCGTGCGCGAGGCCGCCTCGCTGCTCGATGCCGAGCTCGCCGCCGGCATCGTCACGGCCAGGCGCATGCAGGAGCGGTTCTCGAAGGAGCGCCGCATCGACCCTGCCGACTTCAAGGAATCGCTGACGCGGCTGCAGACCGACGCGCACGACATCGTCGCCGCGCTCGACACGCAGCTCACGCGCATGCGCTCCGACGAGAACGCCGAGCTCGCGTCGCGCCTGACCCGCCACGCCCACGATCTCGTCGACGTGCTCGTGAACGTCGTCAACATGGGCGCGGAGCTGGCCGGCGAGGTGGTCGAGAAGAACGTGGGCCGGAGGCCGGCGCGCCGCCCCGCACGCCGCGCGGCCAAGGGGCGTCGCCGCTGACGGCGGCACGCCATGTCTGATGCGCCCGCGACGTTCACGCGGGATCTCGCGCGCTACCGCGATCTCACCACCTCGGCGCTGCTCGACGGCATCCCGGCGGGTGGACCGCCGTACCTCTACGACCTCGTCGCCAGCTATCCGTCGCGCCACGGCAAGGGGCTGCGGGCGGCGCTGTGCCTGGCGACATGCGAGGCGTTCGGCGGCACGCGCGCCCGGGCCCTCAACTCCGCCGTGGCCATCGAGCTGCTGCACAACGGCTTCCTGGTGCACGACGACGTGCAGGACGCCAGCGAGGCGCGTCGCGGCGGCCCGACGCTGCATCGCAGCCACTCGGTGGGCATCGCGGTGAATGTCGGCAACGCCACGAACCTGCTGGCGCTGCGCCGGCTGGTCGACAACCGAGCGACGCTTGGCCCCGAACGTGCCGCCGCCATCGTGGACGAGACCGACCGCATGATGCGTCACACCCTCGAGGGCCAGGCGCTCGAACTGGCGTGGATCGCCGACAACGCGTGCGACCTCGACGACGGCGACTACCTGCGGATGTGCCTGAAGAAGACCAGCTGGTACTCGTTCGTCTACCCGATGCGCGTCGGCGCCACCATCGCGATGGGACCGCGTCCGGCCGACGCCTTCACGCGCTTCGGCTGGTACCTGGGCGCGGCGTTCCAGATCCAGGACGACGTGCTGAACCTCACCGGTCACTACGATCGCTACCGGAAGGAGATCGGCGGTGATCTCTTCGAGGGCAAGCGCACGCTGATGCTGATCCGGGTGCTCCGTGCCTGCTCGGGGCCGGAACGACGACGGCTGAAGGCCTACCTGGCGGCGCCGCGGACAGCGCGCACCGAGACGGACGCCCGCTGGCTGCTGGCGCTGATGGAGCGCCACGGCGCGATCGCCCACGCGAAGGCGGCGGCCCGCCAGCTCGCCGGTGCGGCGATGTTCGAAGCGGCGCGGACGCTGGGGCCGGTGCCCGACGGTCCGGCGCGCCGGTTCATCCACGATCTCGTGCGCTACGTGGTCACGCGCGACGCCTGACGCCGGGTTGGCCCATCATAGAGGGCATGTCCGGATGCGCGGCCCGGGTGGCCGCCGCTCTCGCGGCCGTTGCGGGGCTGCTGGCGTTCGCATGGACCGCCCGGATCGGCGCCGCGCAGGCCCCGGCACCAGGCACGCTGCGCGTCACGGTGTCCCTCGTGACCAGCGACGGCGCCACCGTGCCCATCTCACGGCACGCACTGCTCGTCAGCGACAACCCGGCGACCACGGCCCCGAGGCGCGTCGTGACCGGCACCGACGGCGTTGCCGTGCTCCGGCTGCCACCGGGCAACTACACCGTCGAGTCTGATGCGCCGGTGGCCTTCCAGGGCCGCGAGTATCTCTGGGTCCAGACGCTGGATGTCCCGGCCGGCGCCGAAGCCGCCCTGACGTTCACCGCCGCGAACGCCCAGGCCGGCGCGGTAACGGCCGCCTCGGCGACGCCGGGCGCGCGTCCCGTCGACAACGCCGACGTGCGGACGCTGTGGCAGCAGAGCGTCGTGTCGCTCTGGCTGCCGACGGCGCAGGCGTCCGGGTTCCTCGTGGACCCGCGCGGGCTGGTGGCAACGAGCCAGCAGGCCGTGGGCACGCAGACGACCGTGGAGGTGCAGCTCACGCCGGCGCTCAAGTTCGCCGGGCGGGTGCTGCTCGCCGACGCGGCGAACGACGTCGCGGTGCTGCGCGTCGACGCCGCGGCGGTCGCGACGATTCGCCCGGTCCCGCTCGGCTGCGGTGCGTCGCTGCCGGCGCTGAAGAACGGCCAGGAGATCGTGTCGCTCGACGCCGCCACCGTCGGCCGTGTGCGCGAGACGGACGGCACGGTGAGCCGCGTGAACGCGCGCGCGATGATCGCCGACCTGCCGCTGCCGCGTGGCGCCATGGGCGGCCCGGTGTTCACGGCCACGGGCACGGCGATCGGCCTGGCGTCGCTCATCGGCGAGAAGGAAGGCGACGCCCGTGACGAGTCGCGCGTGGTGCGCGTCGACGCGGTGTGCGACGTCGTGGCGAAGGCCATCGCGGCTCTCGAGAAGTCTCCTGCGGCGACGGCGACGCCGCTGCCGGTCGAGCCGTCAACCGCCATCCCGGAGGGCGCGCTCGAGGCGATGACCAGGGGCCGCGCCGGCAGTCTGGGCGCGTATCGCGCCGCGTCCACCGGCTTCGACGTCTCGCTGCTGACGCCGTTGCAGATCTACGCGGGCCGTGAGTCGATGGACTTCGCCAACTGGGCGCTGTACATGGCCGAGCCACCGGCGGCGCTCTTCGTGCGCGTGACGCCGAAGCTCGAAGAAGGCCTGTGGGCCACGGTGGCGCGCGGTCTCGCCATGACGCAGGGGATCGCCCTGCCGCCCATCCGCCGCTTCCTGCCAGGGTTCGGCCGCATGCGCGCGCTGTGCGGCACGACCGAGGTCGTGCCGATCCATCCGTTCCTGCTCGAACGCCGCATCCGCGAGACCGACGCGATTCACGAAGGCCTCTACGTGTTTCCCGCCAACGCGCTGGGCCCGCACTGCGGCACCGTGACGCTGCAGCTCTACTCCGATCGGGCTGACGCGAAGGTGGATCCGGTGACCATCGATCCGAAAGTCCTTCAGGACCTCTGGAACGACCTGGCGCCGGCGCGTGCCGCGCGCTGACGGCGCCGCCAGCACTCGATGCCACGCGGTTGACACCGTGCACGGCTCTGGATACGGTGGCGCGCCATGCCTCGATTCCCGTCCCTGCTGCTGCTGTCGGCCGTGTCGCTGGCCGCGCTCTCGACCGCGCGCCCGCTGGCCGCGCCCACGGATCTGACCGTGACGCCCGGCGAGCTCGTGATCGAGCGTCCGACACTGGCCAATCTCGGGTTCGAATGGCACATCGACGGCGACGCCAACCGCAACGCGACGGTGGAGGTCTCGTTCCGCCGCCAGGGTGACAGCGCCTGGCGTCAGGGCCTGCCGCTGCTGCGCCTGCACGGCGAGCAGGTGTTCCAGCGCAACGTCTTCAACCTCGTCGTGCCGAACATGTTCGCCGGCAGCGTGCTCGACCTCGAGCCCGACACCGCCTACGAGGCGCGATTCGTGCTGAGCGATCCCGACGGCGTCACCGGCCCGGCGGCGAACGCGACGAAAGTGGTGACCGTGCGCACCCGGCCCGAGCCGAAGGCGGCCGAGGGCGGCAAGGTGTATCACGTGTATCCCACGAAGTGGCAGGGCCCGAAGATCGAGCCGGCCTTCGAAGGGATCATGTGCGCCTACAACTACTACTGCGGCGCCGGCGATACGGCGCCGGGCGGACGTCCGCGCGTGAAGCCGGGCGACACGATTCTCGTGCACGCCGGTCTCTACGCGTATCACTACGAGTTCTACGCCAACAACACGCAGATCAACGCCACGACGACGTTCGAGGGCACCTACTACCTGACCGCGGACGGCACGGCAGAGCGCCCCATCGTGATCAAGGCCGCCGGCGACGGCGAGGTGATCCTGGACGGCCGCGGCAACTTCAACCTGTTCAACGTGAAGGCGGCCGACTACACCTACTTCGAGGGCCTCACGTTCCGGAACACGCAGATCGCGATCTGGGCCGGCACGCAGTTCATCGCCGGCTCGAAGGGGCTGACGGTGAAGCGCTGCCGGTTCGAGGACGTGGGCATGGGCGTGTTCTCGAACTCGTCGGCGTCGCAGGACTTCTACATTGCCGACAGCACCTTCCTCGGCCGCAACGACCCGCGGCACCTCACCGGCTGGAACGGCGCGTTCTGGGCGCAGTTCGCCAACGTCGAAGGGCAGGAGTTCCCGCCGGTGATGAAGTCGTACACGGCGGTGCGGCTCTACGGCGCCGGCCACGTCGTGTCGCACAACTACGTCGCCGACTTCCACGACGGCATCGACACCGAGATGTACGG
This sequence comes from uncultured Acidobacteriota bacterium, assembly GCA_902826065.1. GTDB lineage: Bacteria > Acidobacteriota > Vicinamibacteria > Vicinamibacterales > UBA2999 > CADEFD01. The sequence goes on from CADEDM010000016.1 coordinate 7,110, forward strand.
CATGCCCGACGGCTCGCACGCCATCGACGGCCCGAGCTATCCGCCGCGCGAGGCCTGGGATCGGCGGCCGGTGGCCATCGACATCGTCGACAACTACATCACCAACGCCCACGACAACTCGATCGAGATGGACGGCAGCATGCACAACATCCGCGTGATGCGGAACATGCTGATCAACTCCGCGTCGCACCCGATGAGCACGCAGCCGTCCACGGGCGGGCCGATCTACTTCATCCGCAACATCGTGTACCACGCGCCGGGCGGGTCCACGCGCGCCACGGCCGGCTCGCCCGGAGTGCTGTTCTACAACAACACGGTGACGACGGAGACGACCGCGGCCGCGTCGTCGAACGTCCACTGGCGCAACAACCTGATGCTGGGCCAGAACTCGTCGGCGTCGGTGTTCAACGTCACGACCAACACGGCCTACAGCTCGTCCGACTACAACGGCTTCCGTCTCAACCCCGGAGACGAGTCGTTCCGGTGGGCCTCGCCGCCTGCCGGCACGGCCCGCGTGCCCGCCGATGGCGGCGGCGCCAAGCTCGTGGAGGTGAAGGCCGCCACCCTCGACGCCTTCCAGCGCGCGACCGGCCAGGACCAGCACAGCGTGCTCGTCGACTACGACTTGTTCGTGAAAGTGCCGAAGCTCGACGCGAAGGATCTCGCGACCGTGCAGCGGCTCTACAAGGCGCAGGACGTCGATTTCACGCTGCGCCCGGGCAGCGCCGCGATCGATCGCGGCGTCGCGCTGCCAAACGTGACCGACGGCTTCAGCGGCCAGGCGCCGGATCTCGGCGCACTCGAGGCCGGAAAGCCGTTGCCGGTCTACGGGCCACGACCGCAGTAGCGGGCGACGCCGCTACGCGATCGTGGCGGGCGAGGCGGTGACGCGCACGCGCGTGCCCCACGGGTCCGTGAGACTGGAGTCGGCGCCGTCAGTGTCCGCGATCGCCCCAGACGCCGACACGCGCGCACTCATGGCTTCGGCGTCGGCTGCGGTGGGCACGACCAGCGTCCACTCGACGAGCTGCGCCTGATCGGGCGCCGGCGCCGGCCCCGGCGCCCACGTGTTGGTGCCCAGGTGGTGGTGATAGCCGCCGGCCGAGAAGAACAGCGCGCCAGGATAGCTCCACGTCGTCAGGTCGAATCCGATCCCGCGCCGGTAGAACGCGTCGGCCTGGTCGAGATCGCCGACATGCAGGTGCACGTGGCCCATGACGGTCCCCGCGGGCGCGCCCTGCCAGCGCTCGTCGTTGGATGCGCCCATCACCGCGCCAATGTGCAGCGGCTCGGTCGCCATCACGATCTGATCGTCGGCGTATCGCCACGTGTCGCGCGGGCGGTCGGCGTAGACCTCGATGCCGAGCCCATCGGGATCGGTGAGGTAGAGCGCCTCGCTCACGAGGTGGTCCGACATGCCCACACGCTCGCCGCGGTTGTTGATGTGGATCAGGAACTGGCCGAGGGCCGCGCGATCGGGCAGCAGGATCGCGAAGTGGAAGAGGCCGAAGGCGCCGCGACGCCGCACCGGCTTCGTGCCGGGCACGGCGTGTAGCGTGACCAGGGGCACCTCGGAGCCAGGGACGCCGAGGGCGGCGGTGTGCACCGCCGGCCGGCTCAGCACGCGCAGGCCCAGCACGTCGAGGTAGTAGGCGAGCGACTGCGTGAGGTCCGAGACCTGCAGGCGCACGCCGCCGACGTGCGTGGCATCCGGCAGGCGAACGTCGGCCGGCGCGGCGCCGCGTCCTGTGTGGGTCGGGCGTGTCGTGGACATCAGAGCTCCCTGCGGCCGTGCCATCCCCATTGTGACGGCTGGATGGTGGCGGAGGTGTCGCCCGGCGGCTCCGCGCGTGCCCGCGGCGCTACACTAGCCCAACCCTCCAGCGCCCGAACCCGACGGGAGACTGCCATGAAGCGACCCAGAGGACGCAAACGCCGCTCACCCGACGCGGACCGGACGCCGCCCGGCGGTCGGGCGCTCGAACGCGTGCAGCAGGATCGCCGCGCCCGCGGCCTGCAGCCGGCGCGCGTGCCCGGCACGCTCTCGGTCGATGCCGGCTCGCCGGCGAAGAGCGCGCGGAAATCCGCGAAGAAGGCCGCGACGTCCGCGAAGACGTCCGGCCGGAAGACGGCGCGGACGTCCGCGAAGACGGCGAAGAAGAAGTAGCCGCACGGGGCGGTCCTGGCCCCCGACGTTCGACGTGTGCTTCGAGAGGAGTCGCGCATGAAGGGACCGAAGGAACGGCCGCGCAAGACCCGCTCGGGCTCGGTGAAACGCCGCGCCGCGCAACGCGCACGCGAAGAGTATCCGGCCGGCAAGGCGCTCGGCCGCATCCGCTACTTCGAGATCCAGCGCAGCCTGCCGCCGACGCGCACCAGCGACGGCGCCGTGATGCCGGCCGACGCCACTCGCGCGCGGATCGCCCGGCGCCCGGCGCCGCGCAAGAAGAGCCGTCAACGCAGCGAGTACGCGGCGGCCTACTCCACGAAGGCGCGACTGGCGCCGACGTTCGCGGCGGCCGCCACGCTGCCGGTGTGGAAGGCCCTCGGCCCCAGCTCGATCCCGAACGGCCAGACCTACGGCTCGGCGCGGCCGCCGGTGTCGGGCCGCTGCGGAGGCCTCGTCATCTCGCCCACCGATCCCCAGCGCCTCGTGTTGTGCTCGGGCGGCGGCGGACTGTGGGGATCCTTCGACCAGGGCGCCACGTGGCAGCCGCTGACCGACGATCAGCCCACGACCTCGATGGGGGCGATCGCGGCGGCGCCCGGCGCCCCGAACGTGATCTACGCGGGCACCGGTGAGGGCGACAACCAGAGTCAGCTCGGCGTCGGCCTGCTGCGCTCGTCCGACGGTGGACAGACCTGGCAGCTGATGCCGGCGGCGGAGCTCTCTGGCACCGGCGTTTACGACATCGAGGTCGACCCCGCCGACCCGATGCACGTGTGGGTGGGCACGGTGAGGTCGCTGCTCGAGTCGACCAACGGCGGCGCCACCTGGCGGGTCGTCCAGAACGTCACCTCCTGGGACATCTCGATCAACCCGGACGATCCGCTGGAGGTCTTCGTCGCGACGGTCCGAGGGCTGATCCGATCGACCAACGGCGGCTCGACGTGGTCGCTGGTGGCGTTGCCGGGCAGCACCGCCGCCTCGAAGTTCGAGCGCCTCGAGGTGTGCCACGCGCCGTCGCGGCCGGCGGTGGTCTACGCGGCCGGCGTGCTCGACGGCGCCGGCGTGCTGTGGCGGCGGGCCACGTCGGGCGGCGCGTTCTCCACCGAGACGGCGCCGCCACTCAAGAAGAACTCCGACGTCGCGCAGGCGTGGTACGACTGGTGCGTCGCCGTCTCGCCGGCCGACCACGATCTGCTCTACGTCGGCGCGGTGGAGCTGTATCGCGGCCGCCGCTCGAGCAGCGGCTGGGTGTGGGGCAACATCTCGTCGCGCTCGAGCGGCGACTCGGTGCATCCCGACCAGCACCATCTGGTGTTCGACCCCTCCGACGCCACCGTGCTCTACGTGTGCAACGACGGCGGCCTGTTCCGCTCGCCCAACGGCGGCAGCAACTGGACCGCGCTGAACCACGGCCTGAACATCACGGAGTTCGAGTTCCTCGCGCAGATGGAGGGCCACGACTCCTGGCTCATCGGCGGCACGCAGGACAACGGCACGCTCAGCAACGAGACGCTGGGCACGTGGAAGCAGATCGCGCTGGGTGACGGCGGCGACTGCGGCGCCGACGAGGCGCAGAACCTCTGCTACCACTCGTACTACGGCATGTGGATCGAGCGGGCGAAGGCGTCGGGCACCAACGCATTCCGCTGGAGCGACGTCTCGCCGCCGTTCGACGACGCCAGCTACGAGGCGCTGTTCTATCCGCCGATGGACGTGCGCGGCAGCATCGTGACCAAGGCCGGCACCACGGTGTTCGTCTCGGAAGACAACGGCGACCACTGGGACGAGGTGGACGTCGGCTTCGGCAGCCCGGCCTCGGCGCTGATGATCTACGACACGACGACGATCTTCGCCGCCAGCGCCGACGGCGACCTGGTGCGGATCCGCCGCGGCAGCAGCGGCTGGGGCGCGGCGACCGCGACGCCGCTGACCTCGCCGCGCGGCGAGTTCCTCAGCGACATCGTCGTGCCGGGCGCGCCCGACAACACCATCTGGGTCAGCTCGTCGGCGTTCGGTGGCGGCCACGTCTTCCGCTCGCTGAACGGCGGCGCCACGTGGACCGACCGCTCGGGCAACCTGCCCGACATTCCCGTCAACGCCATCGTCGTCGACCCGAAGAACACGTCGCGCGTGTTCGCCGCCACCGACCACGGCGTCTACCGGACCAACAACGCCGGCACGAAGTGGCACGACTACAGCAACGGGTTGCCGAACGTGGTCGTCGGCGACCTGCTGCTGCACGAGCGGCTGCGGGTGCTGCGTGCGGGCACGCGGAACCGCGGCGCGTGGGAAGTGCAGATCTAGGCGGCGGCGCCGTGCCGCCCGGGAGGCCGACCGTGAAGTCCCAGCCGTTGAACGCGCTGTTCCTGTCGTTGGGGGCCGTCGCCTGCATCGCCGCCGGCATGCTGGCGCAGGCGAAGATCAATCCCACGGATCCACAGCCCACCTGCGAGATGTGTCCCGGCACCTACGTCCCGCTCGCCGAGCTCGACGCCTACACGAAGAAGGCGATCGCCGAGAAGCTCACCGACCAGCAGGTGCGCGACGTCTCGATCGGCAAGGCGCACGTGGGCATCGGCATGGTGTATCGCGGACGGCTCGATGCACCGCAACCCGACTCCGTCGCCGAGCACGATCTGGTCAGCGAGGTCTATCACGTGATCTCGGGATCGGCGACGCTGGTGCTCGGGCCCGACATCGTGAACCGCAGGCGCCGGCCGGCCACGCTGCGCACGGTGATCGAGTTCAACGGCCCCGGCAACAACGGGGCGGAGGTGCGCAACGGCGTCGCCCACCAGCTGAAGGCGGGCGACGTGGTGGTGATCCCGGCCGGCACCGGCCACTGGTTCACGAAGATCGACGACCACATCAACTACCTGATGGTGCGCATCGATCCCGACAAGGCCACGCCGCTCAAGAGCGAAGCGCAGTCGAAGGCGTACCTGGCGAAGCCGGCCAACCCGTAGCTGCGGCAGCCGGCGGCACCGGCCGCCGCAGCACGTCGCGTGACGCCCGATCAGAATCTGAAGGTCACGCCGAAGAGCACCTGGCCGCTCGTCTGCCAGCCGGGGGCGAGCACGTCGTGCATCCAGAGCACGCGGCCGTCGAGCCGCAGGCCCACCCGCGGCGTCCAGTCGAAGTCGGCGCCGGCGCCCAGCGTCACGAGCGGACCGGTGTCGGACGTGGTCAGCCCGTTGTGGTGCGCGATGCCGAGACCGCCGAGCAGGAACGGCTGCACGCTCGAAGCCGGCGGGATCGGATGGAACACCGCCTGCACCTGGCCGCGCACCAGGATGCCGTCCTCCACGGCGTTGCCCGCCGACGTGACGCCGGTCTCGAACTCGAAGCTCCACGCCGGGAGCAGCCGGTGGCGGCGATACCGGAACCCGATGTCGAGCCCGGACTCGAGCGGCTGCGTGCCTTCGGCGAACAGGCCGCCGGTGAAGAGGGCCGTGTGATGGGTGATGACGGGCGGCGCGGGGGGCGGGAGTGGCGGTGCCGCACACGAGGGCAGGGTGAACGACGAGATCCGCGTCCGCCACCCGTTCGGGGATGACGCCGTGTAGTACTCGCTGGTGAACCAGAACGTGCAGTCGTCCAGGGGGTCGACGTCCATCGTGCTGTAGTTGCCCCAGCGAATCGACCCGGTCTGCGAGCCGGCGCCGGCCACGAGCGTCGTCTCGGGCGCCGGCAGTTGTCCCGCGACGTCGGCGGAGTCGCGGGTGGCGTAGCGCAGGCCCGGACTCACCGTGGCGCTCGAGGCGCTGTAGCCGAGCGCGACGCTGCCTTTCCCGTTCATCGCGATGCTGCCCATCCACCGATGCGGGTCGTCGGCCATTCCGGGCGCGCCGGCATCAGGGGCGTAGGTGCCTTCCTGGAAGAGTGTCCAGGCTCCGGCGCCGACTCGACGCAGTTCGTACCAGCGGATGCCGGCGTGGTCGGCGTTGTCCGCATTCACCGTGTGGTTCGTGACCAGCGTCTCGTGCGTGCCGAAGTTGCGGTACTGCAGCCGCCACATGAGCCACGCCGGCAAGGTCTCCAGGCGCTGCACCGTGCCCGGCTGCGGCACGCACGTGCCGAAGAAGTTGCTGCCGCACAGGATCGCGTTGAACGGGGCCACGGGCAGCGAGGCGACGGCCGTGAACGTCGACAGCGCCGGTGTGAACCAGTTGGCGCGGAAGGCGAACAGCTCGAGACGATCGGCCCCACCGAACTGGTTGCCATCGACGTGGCGCACGAAGACGTTCGGCGTGCCGGCCGGCGGCGACGGCCCGTCGAGGTCACTCGGTTGCAGGAACAGCGAGGGCGCACCGACGGTGAAGTGGATCGATCCGGCGGGCAGGCCGGCGAGCATCTTCACGCGATCGAACGCGTAGACGTCGAGGCCGCCGCCGGGGAAGCCGCGCTGCGTGCCCATGTAGTAGCCGTCGGGCCACACCCCGATCTTCGGGTAGTCGGGGAACCCCGGCGTGGGGAACTCGTACAGGAACCATCCGCCGGCCACCGGATCGGAGGTCTGCGAGATGGCGATGCACTCGGCGCCGACGCTCAGCGAGAACTGCGACAGCATCCAGCGGTCGGCCAGTGCGTCGTAGCGCACGATCGGGTCGCCGTTGTTGTCGGCCTCGCAGGCGCCTCCCGACCCGGCCCACAGCGCGTTGATCGGCGACGGCCCGGCCAGCAGCGAGCCGGACTTGTCGTAGATCGCGAACGAGATGTTGACCATCTGGACGTAGTGATTCGGGCCGACGTCGCCCACGGTGTCGGGTGGAGTCCAGCCGGTGGCGGGGATGCCGTCGAACGAGACCGGGCTTGCGGTGGCCGCCACCGCCGCTCCCGCGAATGGCGGAATGCCGTTGCCGCGACCGGACGGCGCCGCCTCCGGGGCGGCGCCGCGCTGGCGCATGTCGGCGACGTCCCGCACCGGGGCGTCCGCGGCCATCGCCCGCACGAGCGGCAGCGTCCGCAGGTTGGCGGAATAGCGGATCGGCCTCACCTCCTGGGAGACGATCGGCGCACTGATCTCCGAACGCGCCGGCTGTGCCGGCTGCGCGGACACCGGGACGACCGGGACGATCGCGCCGGCCATGAGACAGACGACCAGACACTCCGCACGCATGGGTGCTCCTTGGAGGGGGCCCGTGGTGCCGCTACCGAGGGGAGAGCGTGAGTCGCGCCGGTTGCCCGGCGAGCATCGCGGCCGTGTCCAGCGTGGCCCGGCCGCCATCGGCGGCGATGACCCACGCGGCGCCGTCGACCACGAGGTCGGCCTGGCGCCACGGATCCGGCAGCGTGAATTCGTAGAGCCACCAGCCGCCGGTGTCGGCGTCCGCCGACCGCGACACGGCGACGCAGGCCGCCAGGCCGCCGCCGCGATCCGCCGGAGGGAACTGCGCGACCAGCCATCGCCTGGCCGATGCGTCGACGCGCACGACCGGCGCCGACTCCGTCGCGACCCCGCAGGGCTCAGCGCCAGCCGGCCAGAGCGATCCGACGCGCAGCGGCCCGGCGACGACCGCTCCGGCGCGCCTGATCACGACGCCCGCACGGGTCGACTCGATCGTCAGCTCGCCCATGGCCGCCGGCGGCCGGCCGGGGTCGCTCGATCGGAGATCGCCGACGTCACCGGGTCTGGCGGGCGGCCTGTCGCTCGTGCGCGGCAACCGTCGAAGGTCGCCGGGGCCGGCCCGTGGTGTGACTGGGGCGCCGACGACCGGCGACTGGGTCGTCGGAATCGCCGCCGCTGCGAGGATGGCCGGGACGACCAGCCAGGCAGCGGCGAGGCGATGGAACGATGTTCCTCGTGACATCTACGGCGCTCTACGTAGTAGGACGGTCGAGCGTCGTGCTTTTTCTTCGCGGCCGCTGTACGGCCGAGCTGGCCTGGGTGCGCGCGGCCTAGCGGTAGAAGACGTAGTCGGTCGAGTAGGGCACGAACACGCGCTTGCCGATGTCGCTGGTGCTCGCGCACTCCGCGGTCGCCGGCATGCCGCCGACGGTGTTGACGCGCTGGATGTACTTCGCGACGGCGAGCTTGCGGCCGCCGTCGGGACCGAGCTGCGCGCCGACGACCTGGAGCTTGAGCCACGGGATCGCCCCGGGCGTCACCCATGGCGCATCCGTCGACGTGGCCACGCTCTTCGCCCACACCGTGCTGGTGTCCGTCGAATGCCGCCAGGCGGCACGGGCGACGCCCGGCTCCTGCGGATTCAGGCTGAGGTAGTGAGTCGTCACCTGATCGTCGCGCTCGTCGAACAACGTCGCCTGTGGACCGAGGAACGTCCACGCCACCCCGCTCGGCGTGGCGGCGGCGAGACAGATGTGGTTCTGCGTGCCGTCGGCGTGCAGCGACAGATACGGCTTGAACGCCGCGTCGACCTCCAGTGTGTCCGGGACGTCGGGGCGCTCGACGCGATCGCGATCGCGACCCCGGTTCCAATCACGGTCCCCGTGTCGATCGGTCTGGGCAAACGATGGCGTCGCGGCGGCAATCGCCAGCGACGCGGCCAGCGCGCCGCGCAGTGCAACGGTCTTCAACATTCACGCATCTCCTTGAGGGCTCTGTCTGAGCGTCTGCAGGGAGAATCGGGATTGCCCGGGCGAAGCCGCCACCGTGCGCTAGGGCCGCGCGGATCCTGCGGCCGGATCCGCCAGCTCCTCCAACCGCGCCGTCAGCCGGCGCAGATCCGTGCGCTCGATGAGGTCGTGGAGCTGCTCGGGCGTCAGCGTCGTCTCGACGCCCTGATGGTGCGCCAGATCGCGTAGCAGGCCGAGCACGGCGGTCATCTCCCGTTCGGCCAGCAGGTCGATCTGCAAGTCGAGATGGCTGCGCTTGTCGGCCTGGTGCGACAGCCGGTTCTGGCTGGCGAGCACGAACAGCGTCAGGAAGATCGCCTCGAGGGAGACGGTCATCGTGAGGAACGGAAACGGGAACGGATCGAACGGGCGCACGCCGCGGACGACGCCGGCGTTCAGGGTCAGCCACACCGCGAACCAGACGGCGTGCAGCACGATCGCCGCCCCGCCGCCGGCCCGGGCCGCGATCCAGTCGCTGAACCGCTCGACCGGTGAACGCGCATCGAGGATCGCGCGCTCCCAGCGCATGATCGCGGCGACGTTCTCTTCCACGGCCGAGTGCCCCGACTGGTGAGGACCGCGGGCGCCGGACTCGATGCCAGCGCCCACGGGCGTGCGTGATCCGCTACCCATCGTGTGGCTCCCGCCTGCTCACGTTGAGGCACCGGCGACCGTGGGCGCCGCGTGCGGATGGCTCGAGCTGGCACGCGTCATCCACTGGCCGCAGAAGCAGATTCGATGCCGCTCAGCGGCGGTGGTACGCAACGTGCTCCGCGAATGCAGAGGCCCTATGGCAACGCCCCTGCAGCAGATCGACACCACCCCGTACTGGACGGCGACCGCCGCGTTCACGCGGTATCCGAAGCTCGCCGCCGACACCTCGGCCGACGTCGTCGTGGTGGGTGCCGGCATCGCGGGATTGACCGCGGCGTATCTGTTGGCCAGGGCGGGGAAGCAGGTGGTGGTGCTCGAACGCGACCGCTGCGCCGCCATCGACACCGGGCACACGAGCGCGCACCTGACCATGGTGACCGACACGCGCTTGAGCGACCTGGTGCGGCGCGTCGGGCGCGACCACGCCCAGGCGGTGTGGGACGCCGGCCTCGCGGCCACGAACACGATTGACGAGATCGTCCGCGAGCACGCGATCGACGCCGGCTTCGAGTGGGTCGACGGCTACCTGCACGCCGCGCTGACCGGTGACCCCGAGCACGAGGCCGATCGTCTCAAAGAGGACGCCGTGCTGGCCTGGGACCTCGGCTTCGACGCGGAGTTCCTGGACAACGTGCCGTTCATGGACCGGCCCGGGATGCGCGTCGCCGGTCAGGCGCGCGTGCAGCCGCGCGCCTATCTCGCGGGTGTCGCGAAAGCGGTCGTGGATCTGGGCGGCCGCATCTACGAGCATTCCGCCGCCGACGAGTTCACGCACACCCCGCGTGCGGTCAAGGCGAACGGGCACACCGTGCGCTGTGACGACGTCGTCATCGCGACGCACTCTCCGCTCGTCGGCCTGGCCGACCCGAAAGCCGCCGGCCGCTTCCAGGCTCGCCTGGCGCTGTACACCAGCTACGTCGTGGCCGGACGCGTGCCCCGTGGCGTTGTACCCGGGCATCTGTGGTGGGACACGAGCCGGCCCTACTACTACCTGCGGACCGAGCCGCATCGTGACCACGACGTCGTCATCTTCGGCGGCGAGGACCACAAGACCGGGCAGCAGGCCGACACGACGCTGTGCTTCGAGCGCCTCGAGTCGCGTCTTGCCGCCATCGTGCCCGCGGTCGAGATCACGCATCGCTGGTCGGGCCAGGTCATCGAGACCGTCGACGGGCTGCCCTACATCGGCCCGAGCGCCGAGCATCAGTACACCGCGACCGGTTTCGGCGGCAACGGCCTGACCTTCGGCACACTGGCGGGGACGATGATCGCCGACGCGATCGCCGGCCGGGCGAATCCCTGGGCCGATCTCTTCGACCCGGATCGGACGGCGGTGACGCGCGGCCTGTGGGACTACCTGAAGGAGAACGTCGACTATCCCTACTACCGCATCCGCGATCGCTTCGCCGGCGCCGGCGCGCGGTCGCTGCGCGCCGTCAAGCGTGGGCACGGTGCGTTGATCGAACGGGACGGCCAGATGGTCGCCGCCTATCGCGACCCTGCCGGTGCGCTCACGTTGCGCTCCGCGAGCTGCACGCACATGGGCTGCAATGTCGCCTGGAACACCGCCGAACGCACGTGGGATTGCCCGTGCCACGGCTCGCGCTTCACGCCCACCGGCGCCGTCATCGCCGGACCGGCCGAGACGCCGTTGGATCCCGTGGACTGACGGCGGAGAGTCGAGACATGCCCTTCAAGAGCAAGGCACAGCGACGCAAGTTCGCCCAGCTCCTCGTCGACGGCAAGATCTCCGACGAGACCTACGAGGAGTGGAACCGCTCGACCGGCCGCAAGGCACTGCCCGAGCGCCTGCACCCGGCAGCGCCGGGTGAGCGCCGCACGACGACGGCGCGGACGCGAACCACGAAGACAGCACGGACGCGCACGGCGAAGAGCGCACGGACAAGGCGCGCCGCCGCGAAGACGTAGCCGATCGTCGGGCCACTGACAGGCGTCGTCACGCCGACGCGCTGCAAGTCGACGCGGATCGCGAGCCGGGCGAGGAATGCGCGGGGCGCTCCGTGGCGTTCCTCTTGCAGCCCGGGCGCCATGCCCTTCGGCACGCTCCGCGTCGCCTTGGTGACGGTCTGCACGGCCTGGCTCGTGCCCGCACCGCTCGCCGCTCAACACAGTCTCGCCGACCTCGCCGCCGGCACGCGGCCGCTCGAACGGCCCGGCACGGAGCAGGAGTGGATCGTCCGCAGCGTCGTCGAGCGCATGATCGAGCTCGCGGCGCTGGGGAAGAGCCGCCCACCGGCGCCGGCCTTCGTCTCCGTGGCCACCGTGGCCGCGTCGCCGGCGGTCTTCAGCGTGACGCTGTCGGGCGCGGCGCCGGTGACCCTGAAGGTTGTCGGCCACATCTGGGATCCGCGGACGTATGCGCCGATCGCCGCCGCCCTGGGTGTGCCTGCTACTCCGTCGTCGACGTCCTCCGGTACCGACACCCGGCTCATCGACGCGCTGACCGACCCGTCGCGCGAGGTGCTGCTCGCGGAGGACGATCGCGTGTCGGCGGCGCTGCGCGCACAGCCACGCGATCCGTCGCATCACGACGGAGCCGCGGTGCTGCTCGGTGCGATGGCCCTGCGCGAGGGCGCCGGGATGTACACCGACACGCGACCAGCGCTGTCACGCATGACGGCCCATCTGGCGATCGCCCGGGCCGTCGCGCCGGCGCGTCCACCGTCGCCCGCCGGACGTCTCGCCGATGCGCTGTTGCTGGTCGAGGTCGGCCGCGAGGTCGATGCGCTGGTCGCCCTTGTGCCGCTCGAGGCGGCGAGTCAGCCGGCCTCCATGCGTGCCTGGGCGCGCGCGCTGCGGGTTCGCGCCACCGGTGACTGGCGGCGGGTGACCTCGCCGATGAAGAGCACGCCGCTCGAACGCGCCGCCTACGCCAAGGCCTACGCCTGGCGTGTCGGCCTCGGGCCGCTGCTCCGGTGGATGGACGACGTCTCGCAGCCGCCGGACCTGACGATGACGCGGGTGCTTCTGTCGCAGGCGTTCCCCGTGGAAGTCGGCAACGCGATCGCGCCACTCGGTGTGAATCTCGAATTCGAAGAAGCGGCCGCACTGGCCGCGGCGTATGGCGCGACGACGGGAGACGACGCGCCGGCGCTGTTCCGCGCGCTCGGTGCGCCCGCGCCCGCGACGCGGTTCCGGGTGCTCGACTGGCCGCTCATGGCGTCCACCGCCGAGCGGCACATCGTCGCGCGGATCAAGGCGATCTACGACGCCGAGTGGAAGCTGGGCCGGCGCCAGGTGCTGGCCGAGATGCCGGCGAAGCTGGAGAAGGCGTTCGCGGGGCTGCCGCTCCTGCCGACGGCCCTGGCACTCACGGCCAGCGACGACACGGCGCGCCACCTCAGTGCGGCGGCGTCGATCGTCCGCGCCCGCAAGGACGCCATTCCACCGGCGCTGTGGACGGCGCTGGTCAGGTACGGACGCGAGCGTGCGAAGCAGGTGAGCTGGCCGGTGGCGGAGACGTGGTTCAACCCGTGGGAACCCGACGGCACCGTGCTGGATCCCGACTACCGGATCGTGCGCCAGGGCGGCGAGAAGGCGCCGGTGCCCCAGCTCGAGGCGATGCATGCGGCGGCGCCGTCGGCGTCGTACCTGTCGTGGCGGCTGGCGTGGTGGCGCGTCGACGGCCGTCCGCCGACGATGGCGGAAGTACGAACGCTGTCCGCGCCAGTGCTCGCCTACGACGGCGGCGCCGCCTACCGGATGTTCAAGGGCCTCGAGGGGTCGCACGACGACTACGTGCAGCTCGCGACGTCGATGTGCGAGCTGAACCCCGATCGCTGCATCGACCTCGGCGAGGAGCTGCTGAAGGAGGGTCGCGATCGTGAGGCGGCCGACGAACTGCGGCGGTATCAGGCGCGGGCGCGCGACCGTGTGGCCGCGTCGCTCAAGGTGCTGTGGCTCACGCGCTACCTGACCGACCAGGGCCAGGTGGCCGACGCGCGGCGCATCGCCGAAGCCGCGGACGACGTCGGCAGCGCCAGCGGCATCGGCGCGCTGGCCGAGTTCCTGGAGCGCCAGGGCGACGCGGCGGGGGCGGAAGCCCGCTACAAGCAGATCCAGGATCGCTACGGTCCGTCCACGGGCTGGCACCTGGGCGCGTTCTACCTGCGACGCTGGAACGCCACGAAGGATCCGGCGCTGCGCGATCGCGGCCTGGCGCTCGTGGCCGAGAGCTTCCCCTCAGGCCTCGAGGTGCCGCCCGCTGCCGCCGCCGCGCCATATGACGGCGTCGCCTTCAGCAACTTCGGTGCGCGCGCCGGGCGCGCCGGTCTGCGCCGCAGCGACATCATCGTCGGCATCGACGGCGTGCGCGTCCGTTCCGAAGGCCAGGCGGAGGTCCTGTTGCGCGCCAGCCACGACGCCTCGATCCGTTTCACCGTGTGGCGCGACGGCGCCTACACGACGATCGCCGGCACGCTGCCGCAGCGGTGGCTGGGCTGCGGGATCAAGACGTATCGCCCGGTGGCGGCCGCGACGCCGTAACCTGCCGCACGGCACGGGCGGCGCCGCCCGACTACAATCCCGCCCGGAGGCGCTCATGACGCGGCGAGTCTTCTTGGCGGCGGTGGCCGTGGTCACGGCGGCGGTGGTGCGGACCCCGGCGCAGCGATTTCCGCCCGGCTACGTCGACCCGGCACCGGTGCTCGCCGCCGCGGCCGCGGAGATCGGCGAGTCGACGCTGCGGTGCGTGACCTTCTCGGGCACGGGCTACGGCGGCGCCGTCGGCCAGACCGTCGAGAACGCGGTGAACATCGACTGGCCGCGCATCGATCGCCTCGCCAACTACACGCGCGCGATCGACTGGGGCACCGAGACCAGCGTCGAGACGTTCGATCGCGAGCCCGGCCTCAACCCCGCCGCGTGGAAGTACGGCACCGGCTGGACGGGTGGCACGCCGATCCAGAAAGTGCGGCGCCAGACGCACATCGTGCGCGGCGACAAGGCGTGGCACATGGACGGCGATGGGCCGCCGGTGGCGGTACCGCCCGACCTCGCCGAGCTCTATCGCCTCGACCTGTGGCTCAACCCGCACGGCTTCCTGAAGGCGGCGCGGCTGCCGGGCGCCAACCCGATCGCCTTCTGGCGCTGGGAGCAGATCGAGAAGGGCCGCGACGGCAACGTGGTCGCGCCCGAGCGCGTGCACGTGGTCGCCATCACCGTGTTCGGCAAGTACCGCGTCGACGCCACCATCAACTCGCGCCATCAGATCCAGCGGCTCAAGACCACGATCAGCCAGCCGGCACTGGGCGACTTCAACATCGAGCACGAGTCGACGAACCAGATCGACATCGGCGGCGCGAAGTGGCCCACCGACTGGCATTCGCATCACGGCTGGGACGACAACTGGCAGTTCTATCGCCAGAGCACGGGCCACAACGGCTATGGCGGGCAGTTCCGCGACGTGACGGCGAATGCCTGTCCGGCGGCGCCGACCGTGCCGCCGGCCGTGGCGAACGCCACGTTCCCCGCGACGTCACCGGTCACGGTGGACCGCTTGGCCGAGGGCGTGTATCGGCTGGGCGGCGGTCCTGCGAACAGCTACCTGGTGGAGTTCGACCGCTTCGTCGCCGTGTTCGAAGCCCCCGGCGACGAGGCCCGCAGCCTGGCCGTGATCGAGGAAGTGGCGCGGCTGGCGCCCGGCAAGCCGATTCGCTGGCTGATCAGCTCGCACCCGCACTTCGACCACATCGGCGGGCTGCGGACCTACCTGCACATCGGCGCCACCATCGTCGCGCACTCGAGCAACATTCCGTTCCTCAACAAGGACGTGTTGAACTACGAGCCACGCACGATGGCGCCCGACATCATGTCGCGATGGCCGCCCACCGAGGTGGCCGAGGGCTACAACTACGAGGCCGTGCAGGAGAACTACGTCATCACCGACAACCGCCGCATCCTGCGCGTCTACTACGTGCAGCCGCTGCAGCATGTCGCCGGCATGCTCATGGCATATCTGCCGGCGGAGCGCATCGCGTTCGAGGCCGATCTCTTCGACACCCACGAGCCGCCGCGGCCGGCGCAACTGCCGGCGATGCGGAGCCTGCGCACGCAGGTGGAGCGGATGGGCCTGCCGGTGGACACGCTGGCGCCGGTGCACGGTGCACCGGTGCCGTGGTCGGCGTTCCTCGCGGCGACGAAGGCACTCGACGCGCGTAAGTGAGAGCGGGACGAAGGCCGGGACCAGAGAATCGCTGCGCCAACGTCACGGTCCGTCGGTGGTGTGAGAACATCGCGGCCAATGCGCGCTCACATCTCTGCCGTGCTCCTGTGCTCGTTGGCCATCACTGCCGCGGCGTCGAGTCAGACGCCCGCTTCATCTCAGGCCTCACCGGCCGCGCCGGCGCCGCGTCCCAACAAGGTCTACCTGTCGGGTGAGAACCCGGTCATCTTCCTCTACGACCGTCCTGGCGGCGAGGCCGAGACGTTCGTGAGTTTCTGGCGCATCCACTGGAGCCCAGTCGGCCCCGGGCACGTCTGCTACGTCACGAGCGGGAAGGACGGCGCGCCCGGCGCGATCCGCGTCGCGCTGCACGACAACGCGAAGCTGCTCGACTACCTCACGAATGAGGTGCTCGGCACGTTCAATCGCACGTATCTGGATCGGCCGTTCACGCCGATCGGCGGCGCCACCTTCGGGCGCGCCGGCGACGCGGGACGCGATCATCGCGAGATCTGCCGGGCGGATCGATACGCCGTCGAGCTGTCGTGGCAGGAGCTCAGGCCAGCCGGGCTCATGGACATCCTGCCGGGCAGCCGCCCCACCAACCCGTTCGGCATCACCTACCTGCGCATCCCCGCCGGCCGGGCCGCGGTGACGATCAATGGCGCCGCGGCTCCCGGCGTGTCGGTGCCCGAGGCCTCGTTCCTGGCCTTCGGCGAGACCTGGATCAAGTAGGTCGAGGTGGCCGGCACGTAACGCTGCCGGCACGTCATAATCAGGGCAGTGTCCACGCCGTCCGACCGCGCACTCGCCGACCTGATTGGCGGCATCCCGGGGGTGGTCTGGATGGCGTCGGGCAGCCCCGACACCCCGCACCAGCGCATCGACTACGTCTCGCCGTACGTCGAGACCATGCTCGGCTACTCCACGGAGGAGTGGCTGGCCACGCCCAACTTCTGGCTCACGATCGTGCACGCCGACGACCGTGAGCGCGCGGGCGCCCAGGCGGCATCGGCCTACGCCCGCGGCGAGTCGCACATCAACGAGTTCCGGTGGATGACGAAGGACGGCCGGGCGCTCTGGGTCGAAGCGCACTCCAGCGTGCTGAAGGACGCGACCGGGCGCCCGACCGGGATGCGCGGCGTCACGTTCGACGTCAGCGCGCGCAAGCGCGCTGAAGAGGAAGCGCGGCAGGGCCAGCGGCTCATCAACGACACGCCCTTCCTGCTCACGCGCTGCAGTCGCGACCTGCGCTACGTGTTCGTGAGCCAGGCCTACGCCCGCTTGCTCGGCAAGACGCGGGAAGAGGTCCAGGGGCAGCGGATCGTGGACGTCGTCGGCGAGGCCAGCTTCAATGCCGCCTTGGGACGAATCCAGCAAGTGCTCGCTGGCGAGCGCGTGGAGTTCGAGGCCTACTTCACGGCTCCGGGTGGCGAAGCCCGACGCTACCACGTCGTTTACACACCCGACGTCGGACCCGAGGGACGCGTCGACGGCTGGACGGGGTCGATCGCCGACGTCACCGATCGGGCCAGCGCCCGCGACGCCCGGTCGCTGCTGGCGAGCATCGTCGACTCGTCGTTCGACGCCATCGTCACCAAGAATCTCGACGGCATCGTGACGTCGTGGAATGCCGGCGCCGAGCGTCTGTTCGGCTATTCCGCCGCCGAGATGCTGGGCCAGCCGATTCGCAAGCTGATTCCCGCCGAGCGCCAGTCCGAGGAAGACGACATCCTGGCCCGGATCCGCCGCGGCGAACGCATCGACCACTTCGAGACCGTACGGCTCGGCAAGGGGGGGAACGAGCTCGACATCTCTCTCACCATCTCGCCGGTACGCGACGCCTCTGGCACCATCATCGGCGCCTCGAAGATCGCCCGCAACGTCTCCGACATCCGCCGTGGCGAAGCCGAACGGCTCCGGCTCGTCGAAGAGAACTCGGTCATCACGGAGTCGATCAACCGCGTGGGCGCGGTGATCGCGTCGGACCTCGATCGCGACAAGGTCGTGCAGGCGGTGACCGACGTCGCCACCGAGTTGACGACGGCGCAGTTCGGCGCCTTCTTCTACAACGTCACCAACGAGGCGGGCGAGTCGTACACGCTCTACACGATCTCCGGCGTGCCGCGCGAGGCGTTCTCGAAGTTCCCGATGCCGCGCAACACCGAGGTGTTCGCCCCGACGTTCAAGGGCACCGGCATCGTCCGCAGCGCCGACATCACCACCGATCCACGCTACGGGCGCACCGCACCGCACCACGGCATGCCGGAGGGACATCTGCCGGTGCGCAGCTACCTGGCCGTGCCGGTCAGGGGGCCTGGCGGCGTGCTGGGCGGACTCTTCTTCGGGCACCCGGAGGCAGGACGGTTCTCCGACCACCATGAGCGTCTGGCCGCCGGTGTGGCGTCGTGGGCCGCGGTGGCCCTCGAGAACGCCCGGTTGTTCGCCACGGTGCAGGCGGCCAGTCAGCTCAAGGACGACTTCCTCGCCAGCCTGTCACACGAGTTGCGGACGCCGCTCAACGCCATCTTCGGCTACGCGCGCCTGCTGCGCGCCGGCGTCGTCACCGCCGAGAAGCACGCCCGCGCCATCGAGACCATCGAGCGCAACGCCACGTCCCTGGCCAAGATCGTCGAGGACGTGCTCGACATCTCGCGCATCGTGTCGGGCAAGATTCGCCTCAACGTCCAGGCCGTGGACTTCCCGCAGATCGTGCGCAACGCCATCGATGCCGTGTCGGTCGCCGCCGAGGCCAAGGGCGTCCGCATCGAGGCCGTGCTCGATCCGCACGCGGGCCCGATCTCCGGCGACCCCGAGCGGCTGCAGCAGGTGCTGTGGAACGTGCTGGCGAACGCCGTCAAGTTCACCGGACGCGACGGCAAGGTCCAGGTGCGGCTGGGCCGCGTGGACTCGCAGGTCGAGGCGTCGGTGGCCGACACCGGCATCGGCATCTCGGCGGAGTTCCTGCCGCACGTGTTCGAGCGCTTCCGACAGGCGGACGCCGGCATCACGCGTGAACGGGGCGGCCTCGGCCTGGGGCTCTCGATCGCGCGGCAGCTCGTCGAGATGCACGGCGGCACGATCGAGGCCGCGAGTCCCGGTGTCGGCCACGGCACGACCGTGCGGGTACGGCTGCCGTTGATGATCGCGCACCCGGCGAGCGACGGATTCGAGCACGGGCGGCCGCGCGTCACCGCGGATCAGGAATCAGTGGCGGCCGGCGACCTCTTCGGCGTGCACGTGCTGGCGGTGGACGACGACCCCGATGCGGTGTCGCTGGTGTCGGAGCTGCTGGCGACGGCCGGCGCCCGCGTGAGCGTCGCCGGCTCGGCGGAGGCGGCGATGCGCGCCATCGAGGCCGAGGCGCCGCATGTGCTGGTGAGTGATCTGGGCATGCCGCTCGTCGATGGCTTCCAGCTCATCGAGCAGATCCGCACGCATCACGACCCGGTCGTGCGCCGCATGCCGGCCGCCGCGCTCACCGCCTACGCCCGGTCGGAGGATCGCGTGAAAGCGCTGCGCGCGGGATTCCAGATCCACCTGGCCAAGCCGGTCGATCCCCGTGAACTCGTGACGACGGTGGCGGCGCTCGCGAGCCGGTTCACGCCCGACCGTCCGTAGCAACGGTCCTGCCTGCCTCCGAGCTCAGCCGCGGTCGATTCGCGCGAAGACGGCTGCCACGACGCGATCGCAGCGCGGCGCGGGGAACTGGAACGCCCCGGCAGTAGCCGAACCGATGCGCGCCGTCACAGCGCGGCGAATCATGGCTCGTGCCCGATGGAGACGCGTCTTCACCGCCTCGTCGCCGAGACCGAGCCCTTCACCCGTTTCGGCCGTGCTCAGGCCCTCGATGTCGCGCAGCATGAACACCGTGCGGTAGCTCTCGGGCAGGGCCTCGACGGCGGCTTCGAGCACGCGCCGCAGTTCCTCGGCGTAGGCCTGGCGTTCGGGATCGGGCTGCAGCGACGTCGCGCTCTCCATCGACCCTCCGAGCCTGCGGTCGCTGTCCTGCGGCAGGCGCTGCAGTGACACCGTCTGCTGCGCCTGCTTACGCAGTGCGAAGGCCTCGTTCAACGCGATCCGCGTGAGCCAGGTGGAGAACAGCGACCGCGACTCGAACTGGTGGAGGTGCGTGAAGGCGTTGATGTAGGCCTGCTGCATCACGTCCTCGACGTCGCGCTCGTTGCCGATCACCGCACGAGCCGCGCGGTAGAGCTGCTGGTTGTGGCGGCGCATCAGGATCTCGAACAGGGTCACTTGCCCGTCCTGAACCCGGCGCACGATCTCGGCATCCGACAGGGCCGCCGCCGGCGTCGCGAGTGCGTTGTCCGACGAGACTGAGTCCATCTGCATCAGAGTCCTCGACCGCGGAATCCGTTGCACGCCATGCCGCTGTCACCTTTTCGCGTCTACCGCGCTCTCATGCGCAGGAGGCAGTGTCCGGCACCGGTAGAGCTGCATCAGGGCGCGCGCGGCGCCCACCTCGCAGCCTACCCCCGCCTCGCCGGCGTGTCCGTCACGCGTCCAGGAGGGCCCCCGCACACGACCCATTCGAGTGAGACAGAGCGGAGGACGGTATGAGATTCCCGACGATTCTCGCGGCCATTGTGGCCACCGGCGCGTGGCTGGCCACGCCAGGCCGCACCCCCGACCTCGCCACTGCGCCGTTGTTCGCCACTGCGCACGACATCTATCAGGGCCAGGCTGCCGGCACGGCCGCGGCCCAAGCCGTCGATCAGCCGCCCCAGCCCGACCCATTCGGTCGCACGTTCGACGACGTGATTCGCACCAATGCGGTGCGGATGTTCGTCGACGGCCAGCGGATCTTCCGCTTCGACACGTTCGGCGACGAGGCCTTCTGGGGTGACACGCTCGGGTTGCATCGGGCCATCGCCGGATCGCGCTTCGGCGGCGTCGGCACGGGCCTGAGCCCGGCGACGGCGCTCGGCCTGGGTCTGAAGGTCGACGCCGAGGCGCTGCCCCCGTGGGCGGTGAGTGCCATCGCGAACGGCCGCGTCGACGTGAACGACCCGGCAGTGACGCTGGCGCTGCTGAGCATCGATGCCGTCGTTGGCGTCAAGGGTATCCGCGGCCCGAGAGGCGCACTCACCTCGGTCGGGATCCAATGTGCGTTCTGCCACTCGACCGTCGACGACGCGGTGCTTCCGGGCATCGGCCGCCGGTTGGACGGCTGGCCGAATCGCGACTTGAACGTCGGTGCGATCATCGCGCTCGCACCGGATCTGAGTGCGCTGGCCGACCTGCTGCAGACGGATCAGGCGACGGTGCGGACGGTGCTGAACAGCTGGGGACCGGGCAAGTTCGACGCCGAGCTCATTCTCGACGGCAAGGCCTTCCGCCCGGATGGCAAGACGTCCGCGACGCTGCTGCCGGCGGCATTCGGCCTGGCCGGCGTCAACCTGCACACCTACACCGGCTGGGGCGGGGTGTCGCACTGGAACGCCTTCGTCGCGAATCTCGAGATGCACGGCAAGGGCACCTTCATCGATCCTCGCCTCGACGACCCGACGCGTTTCCCGGTGGCCGCTCGCGCGGGATTCGGCCACGTGCGCAATACGCCCGACCTGATTACCTCGAAGCTACCGGCGCTGCAGTACTACCAGCTCTCGATTCCGGCGCCGAAGCCGCCGCGCGGAAGTTTCGACGCCGGTGCCGCCGCCGCGGGGAAGACCGTGTTCAACGGCGCTGGACGCTGTGCCACTTGTCACGTGCCGCCCCTCTTCACGGAGCCGGGGTGGAACATGCATGCCGCCGACGAGATCGGAATCGACGACTTCCAGGCCAATCGTTCGCCGAACCAACGCTACCGGACCACGCCGCTGGGCGGTCTCTTCACGCGGCAGAAGGGCGGCTTCTACCACGACGGCCGGTTCGCCAATCTCCGCGCGGTCGTCGATCACTACGATCGATTCCTGAACCTCAACCTCACCGAGCCGATGAAGGCCAGCCTCATCGAGTACCTGAAGTCGCTCTGAGGCGTCGCCGCGCGGCTGGCAGCGTGTGAGGCGGTCGGCGCCCTCGGGCAGCTCTCGCTCTCGCCCTGGCCCAGGCAATGCCCATTGTGTGCGGCCGCCATGCCCATCTTTGGGGATGACGGTCTTCACCTTCTGGTACGCGACGTGCTGCATGGTGTGATGGACCCGGAGCGTCGTGACATCTCGAGCTCATGCATCATCGCCGTCAGCGCCGTCCGAGGCACGCATCGCGGGTGTTCGCATCTCGCACCCCGATCGCCTCGTCTATGCGGACCTGGGGATCTCGAAGATCGACCTCGCCCGCTACTACGAGCGCATCGCGGCGTGGATCGTGCCGCACGCGGCTGGACGTCCGCTGACGCTGGTGCACTGCCCGTCAGGCCTGGCCAAGCCCTGTCACTACCTGAAGCATGCGAAGGCGTGGGGGCCGAGCGCGCTGCGCCGCGTCCACCTGCAGGAGAAGACGAATGTCGGCGAGTACCTCGTCGCGGATTCGCTCGCGGGCGTGGTGTCTCTGGTGCAGATGGGCATCGTTGAGATCCACACGTGGAACTCGATGGCGGAAGACATCGAGCGTCCGAACCGGATCGTCTGGGACCTCGACCCCGGCCCCGGCGTGTCGTGGGCGCAGATCGTGGCCGCGGCGATCTTGGTGCGCGACGTCCTCGCCACGCTGAAGCTCACGTCGTGGGTGAAGACCACCGGAGGACGTGGCCTGCACGTCGTCGTGCCGCTGAGACCCAGGCGCTCGATCGCCGACTGCCTGACGTTCTCGCGCGCGGTCAGCGAGGTGATCGCCGCCACCGATCCGCGAACGTACACGACGGAGTTCGCCAAGACCAAGCGCGGCGGCCGCATCCTCATCGACTACCTGCGGAACAACCGCACGAACACGTCGGTCTGCGCGTATTCGCCGCGCGCGCGCGCCGGGGCCACGGTGTCGATGCCCTTGCGATGGAACGATCTGAAGGACCCTCCCGATCGCTGGACCCTGCTGACCTTGCCGCAGCGGCTGGCACGACAGAAGACCGACCCCTGGAAAGACTACTGGCACGCCGCGCAGGTGATCTCGGCGGCCGCGTTCCGGGCGGTGACGCGTGCATCACAACACCGAGGAGAAGCCCCATGAGGAGAGTCGTGATCGGCGCATTCGTCTCGATGGACGGCGTCATGCAGGCCCCGGGCGGGCCGGACGAAGATGCCACCGGCGGGTTCCCGTTCGGCGGTTGGGTCGCGCCGCTCGCCGACACCGATCCCGTGTTCGCTGAAGAGATTGGCGCGCTGTTCGGCCAGCCGTACGACCTGCTGATCGGCAGGCGCACGTACGACATCTTCGCGGCGCATTGGCCGTTCGCCGAAGGCGGCCCCGA
Source organism: uncultured Acidobacteriota bacterium (assembly GCA_902826065.1). Classification (GTDB taxonomy): domain Bacteria; phylum Acidobacteriota; class Vicinamibacteria; order Vicinamibacterales; family UBA2999; genus CADEFD01. The sequence goes on from CADEDM010000016.1 coordinate 30,060, forward strand.
CGACGCGATTGCGAAGCAGTTCAACCGGATCACGAAGTACGTCGCCACGCGGTCGCACGACCCGCTGACGTGGAGGGGGTCGGTCGCCATTCACGACGCCGCGACGGATGTCGCCAGGCTGAAGCAGGAGGATGGCCCGACGCTCGTCACGCAGGGCTCGAGCGATCTGATCTCGACGTTGCTGGCGCACGATCTGGTCGACGAGATGCGCGTGTTCACGTTCCCGGTGCTGCTCGGCCGAGGCAAGAAGTTGTTCAACGACGGTGCGCACCCGCACGCGTACAGGCTCACCCACTCGCGCGTCAGCCCTAACGGTCTGATCTGCGCGTCGTACGTCCGCGACGGTGGCGTGAAGATCGGCTCCCTGGCGCAGAACCCGCCGCATCCGGTCGAGATCGCCCGCCGCGAGAAGGTCCAGCGTGAGGGCGCCTCGTTCCGTCACACGAACGCGGTGGCGACACTCGGGGTCAGGGACGTGGGCGTCGCCGCCAGGTTCTACGAGGACACCCTCGGGCTCAGCCGGACCGACGCCGAAGGGGACGAGGTCGTCGTGCTCAGCAGCGGCGATACCGCCGTCAACGTCTATCGCTCGAGCTATGCCGGCACGAACAAGGCCACGGCGCTGACCTGGACCGTCGACGATGTCGAGGACGTCGTGCAGACGCTCAAGGCCAAGGGCGTCACGTTCGAGCACTACGACCTGCCGCAGACGAAGCGCGAGGGCGACGTCCACGTCTCCGGCGGCATCAAGGTGGCGTGGTTCAAGGATCCGGATGGCAACATCCTCAGCGTCGTGAATCGCTGATCCGGACGTTCAACGCAGCGCCCCGGCCAACCTCCGAATGCCCTCCCGGATATCCGCCGGCATGAGCGGCGCGAAGCCGAGCAGGATGCCGGTCCGTTCAGGAGGCGTGGCGTAGAAGGGGTCGACCGTGAAGAGCCCGACCCCGGCGCGCTCGGCGATGTGGTGGACGTCGTGAATCACGCCACCACGACGTCCCCGCAGCCACACCAGCAGATGCAGACCGGCACTGGCGCCGCAGACCGTGGCGCGATCGCCGAACTGCCCATCGACCGCGGCCACGAGCGCCTGTCGCCGGGCCGCATTCGACACCGTCGTTCGACGCAGGTGACGATCGAAGTGCCCTTCGGCGATGAAGTCGGCGAGGGCGAGTTGCATCAACGCCGGTGTGCCGGTGTCGGCGATGGCCTTGGTCGCGACGATCGGCTCCACGAGCGGCGCCGGCAGGACGAGATAGCCCAGCCTCAAGGCCGGGAACAGGATCTTCGAGAACGTGCCGACGTAGATCGTGCAGCCCGCGCCATCCATGCCGGTCATCGCCTGCAGCGGTGGGCCGTCGTAGCGATATTCACCGTCGTAGTCGTCTTCGACGATGAAGGCGCCCTCGCGTGCGGCCCAGGCAATGAGCCGGCGACGGCGTTCCATGGACAGCACCGCGCCGGTCGGGAACTGATGCGAAGGCGTGACGTACGCCAGCCGGAACGGGCGTCGCCCGCCTCCGGTGGTCGGCACGCGGATGCCGTGCTCGTCGACCGGCGAGAACACCAGCTCGGCCCCGGCCGCCATGAAGGCGCAGCGGGCGCCGGTGTAGTGCGGCTCTTCCATCAGCACGCGGTCGCCGGGATTCACGAGCACGCGGGTGACCAGATCCAGCGCCTGCTGCGTGCCGTTCACGATCACGATGTGGTCGGGATTCGCGTCGAGCCCGCGCAAACGGCGCAGGCGTGTGGCGATGGCCTCGCGCAGTTCGCGGCGTCCGGCGGGCGGCCCGTAGTCGAGGTCTGCGATCCTGGCGTCGCGGGCCCGCGCATTCAACAGCCGGCGCCAGAGCGCGTACGGCAGATCGCCGAACGCGGCACGTCCGGGACGAAAGTCGTAGCGGATGGCCGGCGGCGCCAGTTCCCACGAGAGCGTGGCCGTGCCGAGGGTCGCGGCGCACGCCCTGGCCGACTGCACGTATCGCTCGCCGACCGCCGCCAGCGTCGGTGCGGCCGCGAGGCGTCCGGGTCGCGGGGCGTCGAGCCGGCGCGTCGGCCGGGCGACGTAGCCGTCAGGTGGAAGTACCGGCGCGACGACCGTGCCGGCCGCGCCTGCGCGTGGGGTGACGAAGCCTTCGGCCAGTAACTGCTCGTAGGCCAGCAACGCGGTGTTGCGCGACACCTTCAGCTCCCTGGCCACGTCGCGTGTCGACGGCACACGCTCACCCGACGTCAGTCGCCCGCTGAGGATCTCGCCGAGCAGCGCACGGTAGACCTGCTGATGCAGTCGTCCGACCCCGTCGAGCTTCACAACGATCGGGATTCTGTCACAACGGAATCGCGGGCCATGGCGCCGCGCATCGCGCCCTGGCGAATGGCCCCGGGCAAAAGCGTCCGAATGGATCTAGCGGCCGCCGGGCGGTCGTGACACGTTCGCGGAGACCCGAAGAGCGTACGGCCGCGCGCTCTGCGCGCCGGGTCGCAATCCGTCGACAACGATTCGGAGGCAGCCCAGATGAACAGACTCATCGCCTGGACACTCGCCGCGGCGACCGGCATCGGCGCGGCGTCGCCCCTTGCCGCGCAGACGCCGTGGAACGATCCGGCCGTGGTCGAGACCCTCAAGCAGATCGAACGCGACATGGGGCAGGCGATGGTGGCCGTGCAGCTCGAGACGCTCGATCGCATCTTCGCCGACGACTGGACCAGCATCGGCGCGTCGGGAGCCGTCGTCTCCAAGGCGAAGATGCTGGCCAGCTTCAAGTCCGGCGTCGACCGGCTCGAGGCATTCGAACTGGGGCCGATGGACGTCCAGGTCAAGGGCAACGTCGCCGTGGTGCATGGCAGTGTCACCGAACAGCGCACCCGGGCAGGGAAGGACGTGGGCGGCGAGTACGTCTGGATGGATCTGATGGAGAAGCGCAACGGCACGTGGGTCGTCGTCCGCAGCGCGGGCGCCAAGGTGCGATGACGATCGCGCCCGATCGGGCCCACGCTCGCTGGGTGCGGCTCACGCACTGGGTCGCCGCCGCCTGCGTGGCAGCGCTGGCCTTCAGCGGTGTCGAGATCCTGATGGTGCACCCGCGCCTCTACTGGGGCGAGGCCGGCAACGACCTGATGCCGCCGATCCTGGAGCTGCCGATCAGCCGCAACCATCGTCACGGCGGCTGGACCGCCCTGACGCCGATCGTCGATGGCCCGGGCGCCGCAGTCTCCGCCGGGCGCACCTTCGAGATTTTCAACCAGAACGGCTGGGGCCGCAGCCTGCACTTCCTGGCGGCGTGGGTGCTGGTGGCCGCGGGCGTGACCTACGTGCTGGCGGGCGTCGCGGCGGGACACTTCCGTCGCCATTTCGCCGGCGGCCGCGAGCCGCTGTCGATCGCGGCGCTCTGGCGAGACCTGCGCGAGCACCTGCGCGGCGCCGTGCCGGTGCCGACGGGCGGTCCGGACTACGGGCCGCTGCAACGGGCCAGCTACGCCGGGGTGGTGTTCCTGGTGGCGCCACTCCTGGTGCTGACGGGCCTGACGATGTCGCCGGCCGTGGCCGCCGCCGCTCCGGCGCTGCTCGATGTGTTCGGCGGCCATCAATCGGCGCGCACGCTGCATTTCGCCGCGTTCGCCGGGTTGATGCTCTTCGTCGCCGCGCATCTCGTGATGGTGATCCGATCGGGCCTGGGTCGGCAGGTCCGCGCCATGACGGTAGGAGACCGGACATGAGTGCTCTTGCCCGCCTGGTGACTCGACGCGAGGCGCTCGCCGCGGGAATCGCGGCCGGCAGTGGCGTGCTGCTCGGCGGGTGCGCCCGCCAGCTGCCCCCGACCTACGGCAGCCTGCTGCGCCTGGGTGACAACCTCACCTACGTGGCCCACCGCATGCTGCTGCCCGGGGAGTCGCTGGTCCGCGAGTACAGCCGCGCCGATCTCTCGTCGTTCCCGGCGGTCGGCACGATCGACTCGGCATCGGCGAGACGGGCGGCGGTCGCCGAGACCTATCGGCGCTGGCAGGACAGTGGCTTCGGCGAGTGGCGGCTCCAGGTGAGCGGCGCCGTGGCGCGCCCCGGGGGGTGGTCGCTCGCGGACCTGAGAGGGTTGCCGTCGCGCACGCAGATCACGAAGCACACCTGCGAGGAAGGCTGGACGGCCATCGGCGAATGGACCGGTGTGCCGCTGAGCCGCGTGCTGGACGCCGCGGGCCTGCAGCCATCGGCGCGATTCGTCACCTTCAAGTCGATCGACGGCTGGTACGACAGCATCGACCTGCTCGACGCCCTGCACCCGCAGACGCTCCTGGCCTACGGCATGAACGGCCGTGACCTGCCGATCGCGCACGGCGCGCCCTTGCGGCTCCGCGTGGAACGCCAGATTGGCTACAAGAGCATGAAGTTCCTGACCGAGCTCGTGGTGACCGAACACCTCGACGACGGCGGCGCCCGCGGCAACCCGAAGAACGGCTGGGCCTGGTATACGGGCATCTGAGCGCGCCGGATCGAGCGTGCAGGCACGAAATTGCGCGCCCCGAGGTCCGGAGCGCCGCCGACCGCTATAATGTCGGGAGCGACGGAGATCGAACGGGATGGTGCGCGACGATGAAACGTCGCGACATCCCCGGGAAATCCACGCCCGGTGAGGTGGCCGAGAGGCTGAAGGCGGCGGTTTGCTAAACCGTTGTAGGAACTTAAAATTCCTACCGAGGGTTCGAATCCCTCCCTCACCGCCAGTTCAGCGACGCTGAACTGGGCGGCTCGGTCGGGTCCCAGGGTCGCCGAATCGCCTGGGTATTTCCTCCGCCCGCATCGCGCGCCGCGTTCTCGCGGCCCTCGTCCCACGGATTCAACCGAGCACCAGTGCCCGCTAGAATCGCATCTCACATCGGAGATGCCATGCGTTCAGACCGCCGCACGTTCCTGAAGTCCACAGCCGCCACGCTGGCCGCCACGACGCCCATGGCCGTCCAGGCGCAGAGCATGAAGGCCGGTGCGTTCGAGATGCCGCGCAACATGACGCTGCTCAACATGCGCACCGCGGCCGGGCCGCGGCTGGGTGTGAAGCTGCCCAAGGGCATCCTCGACGTAGCCGCCGCGGCGGCGATGTTCAAGCTGCCGGCGCCGCTCGACACCGACGACCTGCTGCAGAACGGCAAGGGCGGGATGCTCGCGGCGCTTGTGGCCAGGGCCGCCGATGGCTCGGCCAGCCTGTTCCGGCAGGAAAGCGCCGTGCAGCATGCGCCGCTGGTCACGCGGCCCGAGAAGATCATCATGATGGGGTTCAACTACCGCAGGCACGCGGCCGAGACGAACACCCCCATCCCGAAGAATCCGATCCTCTTCAACAAGTTCAACAACGCGCTCAACCATCACGGCGGCACGATCGCGCTGCCGACGGCCACGGCGACGAACTTCGACTACGAGATCGAGCTGGTGATCGTCTTCGGGCGCGAGTGCCGCAACGTGTCCGAGGCCGACGCGCTGAACTACGTGGCCGGCTACTGCACGGGCAACGACTTCTCCGCGCGCGACATGCAGTACCTGACGACGCAGTTCATGATCGGCAAGACCTTCGACGGCTTCGCGCCGCTCGGGCCGTACCTGGTGACCAGCGATCTCGTGGGCGATCCCAACAAGCTGCGTCTCGAGTGCCGCGTCAACGGCGAGCAGCGGCAGGACTGGAACACCGACGACATGATCTTCAACTGCCGGCAGATGATCAGCTTCGCGTCGAAGATGATGACCATCAAGCCGGGCGACATCCTGTTCACGGGCACGCCACATGGCGTGGTCTTCGGCAGGCCGAAGAACGAGCAGGTGTGGCTCAAGCCCGGCGACCGCGTGGCCTGCAGCGTCGAGAAGCTCGGCGAGCTGACCTTCAGCCTCACCTGACGGGCCGGCCCTGGTGGCGATCGCGCTGGGCGCCGTCACCGGATGCGTCGGCGGGATCATCAGAGACACGCTGGGCCAGGTGCCGTCGGTGCTGCTCGGCCACGAGGTCTACGTCACCGCGTCGGTGTTGGGCGGCTGCACCTATGTCGGGCTGGACGCACTCGGCGTCGGCCGTCTGGCCGCCATGATCGCGGGCTTCGCGGTGACGTTCGTGGTGCGCGGCCTGGCCATCCGTTACGGCTGGTCGCTGCCGGTCTTCCGCGGATCGACGAAGCGCGAGCAGTGGACGACCACGTCCTCGGACACGACCAGGCCGTAGCGACCGTCTCACGCGGTCAACGGTGCCGAATCAGGCCTTCGGCCTCCACGACGGCCCGCTCGGCGTCGAGATCCAGGTCGCGACAGACGACGACGTAGACGGCGCCGGCCACCACCAGGCCCACGAAGATCGTCGCATCCACGCCGCCCAGCGCCCGTGCGGCCGGACCGGTGAACGGCGCGGTCACCATGAACGGCGTCATCGCGATCAGCGCCAGCGCGTACGCCGACTGTCCACGCCAGCCCCAGCGCCCGTACATCCCGTCGGGCCGGAAGATCTCGCGGATCGAGTAGAGGCCCTTGCGGACGAAGAAGTAGTCCACCAGGTTGATGGCCGTCCACGGCGTGAACAGGTAGCCGATGAAGATGAGGACGTTGCCGTAGAACGCGGTGAATCGCTCCACGCCGACGCCACGCGCGATCGCCCACACCAGCACGAACATCGTGAGGATGCCGGCGGCGCGCAGCGTACGCGTCGGCCGCACCGGTCTCAACGAGTCGGCGATCGAGATGAGCGACATCATGCCGCCGTACTGGTTGATGGCCATCACCGAGAGCAACGCGATGAACTGCGCGACGACCGCGACGGTCCCGAAGCCGGGCCACAGCCCGTCGCCGACGGCGCGAAACGCCTCGACCGGCGTGCGGCCGTCGCCGCCGGCGGCCGACAGCATGGCGCCGAGGCCGAACACCCAGATGGCCGAGATCGCGCTCGGCAGGTAGGTCCACCAGAAGGTGGTGCGCACGCCGACGTCCGCAGGCAGGTAGCGGGAGTAGTCGGACACGTACGGCGCCCATCCGAGTTGGAAGCCGCCGACGATCGCGAACACGGTCATGAACGGCGCCGGCCGGAATGGGCCCGGCGTCCACGCGGATGCCGGCAGCGACGGCGACAGCAGCGCCGCGGCCGTCAGTCCGAGCATCACCAGAATCAGGGGCCAGGTGAGCCAGCGGTTGATGCGGTGAATCCAGTGATAGCCGAACAGCGCCACGACGGCGGCCACCGACGCCGACAGGAAGTAGCCGATGTCGGGTGCGAGGCCGGCCAGGGCCTGCAGCGCGTCGCCTGACAGGATCGCGTCCGAGGTGTTGAACGCCACGTAGTTGACGAACGCGAACACCCACACCGTGACGGCGGCGCCGAGGTAGCCGAACTGCGGCCGCGACTGCACGAGCTGCGGCAGTCCGAGCTGCGGCCCCTGCGCCGAGTGGAACGCCATGAAGAAGGTGCCGAAGAGCGCGCCGCACACGGTGGCCACGAGCGTCCAGACCAGGCCGGCGCCGGCGGCCGCTGTCGTCACGCCGGTGGCGAGGCCGGTGAGATTCACGCCGCTCACGAACCACAGCGCGCCGAGGTGTCGCACCGTGCCGTGACGCTCGGACGCCGGCACGTAGTCGATCGAGTGCAGCTCGATGCCGGGCGGCTGCACCGGCTCCACGGCGGGCTGGTCAGCGGCAGCAGGGGCCACGCGTCGGCTAGCCGTGATCGGTTCCTGCGGTGCCCATCGACACGTCGGCCAGGCCCGAGCGCACCATGTAGCCGTACAGCGCCACGCCGGGCAAGGCGATGATGGTGGTCAGCAGGTAGAAGTTCACGAAGCCCATCGCCTCGATCAGTGAGCCGGCGGTCGTGCCCGTGAGAAACCGGCCCGCGATGCTCGCCAGGGCCGACAGCAGCGCGTATTGCGTGGCCGTGAAGCGCAGGTTGCACAGCGCCGAGAGGTACGCCACCACCGTCACGCCGCCGATGCCGCTGGCGAAGTTCTCGAAGCCGATGGCGCCGGCCATGCCCAGGTTGCTGTGTCCGGCGGCGGCGAGCGCCGCGAAGCCGAAGTTCGAGATCGCCATCAGCACCAGGCTCACGAACACCGATCGCTTCATGCCCATCGACGCGTACATCGCGCCGCCCACGAACACGCCGGCGAGCAGCGCCACGAACCCGACGCCGACGTCGTAGAACGCGATCTCGTCGTTGCTGAACTTCAGCTCTTCGAACAGCAGGCGCAGCGTCAGGTTGGCGAGGGTGTCGCCGATCTTGTGGATGAGCACGAAGGCCAGCACCACGAGCGCGCCGCGACGCTGGAGGAACTCGACCAGCGGGCTGAAATAGGCCACGACGGCCTGGCCTACGCTCTTCGGCGGCGGCGCCGGACGGCGGCGCGACGGCTCGCCCATCACCACGGCCACCACCATCGCCGGCACGGCGAACAACGCACACGCGGTGTAGGCCGCCCCCCAGCCATAGCGGGCGGCGATCACCAGCGCCAGGGCGCCCGAGCCGGCCGACCCGAGCCGCCAGCCGTACTGGTGCATCCCCGAGCCGACGCCGAGCTGATGCGGTTCCAGGATCTCGATGCGGTAGGCGTCGATGACGATGTCGTAGGTGGCGCCGATGACGCCGAGGAGGATGGCCGCGTACGCCACCTGCGTCACCGACGTCGACGGGTCGAGACTGCCGAGATAGACGATGGCGCCCATCACCAGCACGCCCACGAACCACAGCCACGAGCGACGCTGGCCGAAACGCGCCAGCCCCGGCAGGCGTACCGTGTCGACCAGCGGCGCCCACAGGAACTTGAAGTTGAAGGCGAGGAAGGTGAGGGCGAAGGCGGTGACCGCGCTCTTGCGGATGCCGTACTGCGCCAGCCGCGTCGTCAGGGTGGCCGCAATCATCGCGAACCCGACGCTCGACGACATGCCCAGGAACGTGGCCGCCAGCGGCGCGCTCTCGACGTAGGGGCGCACGGCGGCCGGCAGTGCGGCCCTCCAGCCCTGGACCCCGGGCACGGCGGGTGCGCTCATCGCCCTCTACTGTAACCGCGCGCCCGGCGCGGTCCGGCGCTATTGATAGCCGGGCAGGTAGTCTTCGATGGCGCCGACGATCAGCACCTCGGCGCCGTCGATCGTGGTGATCTCGCCGTGGTCCGAGTCGGCGTCGGCGTGGTGGAAGTCGCCGGCATGCAGCGTGCGGCCGTCGATCACGACCGACCCGCGCACCACGTAGCACTCCTCGGCGCCGTGATGGTGGTGCGACGGATACACCGCGCCGGGCTCGGCGCGCAGCAGCAGGGTCGCCGTCTGCGCCGCCTTGTCCACTGCGAGCACGCGAGCGCGGATACCGGTGAACGGCGTGTCGAACCAGTCGGCGGTGTTGGCGCCCGAGAGCGTGTAGCGGCCGGGTGTTCGCGCGGCGGCCAGGACCCGCTCGCGCACGTACGAGGGCGGCGTCACGGGCTCGACGCTGGCCGTCACCGCCGTCACCGTGTCGTAGAGCCGTGCCACGACGGCCCGCGCCTCGGGCGAAAGGGCCGCGACCCGCTCCGCCAGGTCGCGACGCTCGTCCGGATCCAGGGCGCCGACGGCGTCGGCCAGGGCGAGGGCTTCGAGATCGTCGGGAATCATGCGTGCTGCTCCAGGCGCCCACGCATGGCGGCGAGTCCCGTGCGAATCCGTGTCTTCACGGTGCCCAGCGGCACGTTGAATCGCGTCGACAACTCGTGGTGAGTGTAGCCCTCGAAGAACGCGGCCTCGATCAGCTCACGCTGCGCCGCGGGCAGCAGCGACATGGCCGCGCGCAGGGCTCGCGAGGTCGTGGCGTCCTGCACCACGACGTCCGGCGTCTCGTGATGCTCCGGCTCGGGCAGCTGCATCTCGCCCCCGGGCGTGACGGTGGGTTCGACCGAGATGTCGCGGCGCACCCGCTTCGCGCGCAGCCGGTCGATGGCGCGATTGCGGGCGATGCGCGCCAGCCAGGCGGGCGGCGACCCCAGCCCGGAGTCGTAGGTGTCGGCCCGCTTCCACACCCGCACGAACGTCTCCTGCAGCACCTCGTCGGCGTCGGCGGGATTGCGCAGGATGCGCAGGATGACGCCGTAGGCCAGCGGCGAGTGGCGGTCGTACAGGTCGGCGAGCGCCGAGTCGTCGCGGGCGGCGATGCGCTGCAGCAGATCGAGATCCGACACGGCAGGTGCTGACACGACGGACAACGGCGCGATGGTGGCACAGCCCGCGAACGCGCCACAAGCCGCGCCCGCCAGGCGTCGCCACGACTCGACGGCGCTCGACGGGGACACGGTCCGCAGGGGAGGGGCGGAGGCCGCGATGGACATCGCTCAGGGGCATACGGCTGGCCCCGCCTTCTGGATGTCCGGTGGTGCCGGCCCGGCCCACCGGATCAAGGCGGCGTGCCCCGGATCCGGGTGGCTGGGCCGAGCGGGTACACTAGTCGCCGAACGCCGCGGCCTCGCCCCTCGTCAATGGTGCTATCGGGGTCGCGCGCCGTTCAGCGCCCGGCCCCACGAGTCCCGACCGCATGATTGGCCAGACCCTGTCGCACTACCGGATCATCGCCCCGCTCGGCCGCGGGGCGATGGGCGAGGTGTACGAGGGCGAGGACGTCCGCCTCGGCCGCCGGGTGGCCATCAAGGTGCTGCCGGCCGACGTCTCGCGCCAGCCAGACTCGGTCGAGCGCTTCCAGCGCGAAGCCCGCATCATCTCGTCGCTCAACCACCCCAACATCTGCACGCTGTTCGACATCGGCGAGCACGACGGCCGGCAGTTCATGGTGATGGAACTGCTGGAAGGGCAGACGCTGGCGGCAGGCCTCGCCGGCGGCCCGCTGCCGCTCGATACCGTCTTGGCGCTCGGGTCCGACGCCGCCGCCGCGCTCGACGCGGCGCACCGGCAAGGTGTCGTGCACCGCGACATCAAGCCCGCCAACCTGTTCGTCACCTCGGCCGGGCCGTTGAAGGCGCTCGACTTCGGCGTGGCCAAGCTGAGCGACACCGGCGCCTCGGTCGACGCCACCACCCTGGGCACGAGCGGGCTGACCATGGCCGGCACGGCCGTGGGCACCGTGATCTACATGTCGCCCGAGCAGGCGCGCGGCGAGGCCATCGACGGCCGCAGCGACCTCTTCTCCCTGGGCGTCGTGCTCTACGAGATGGCGACGGGACGCGCGCCGTTCGCGGGCGCGACGGCCGCCGTGATCTTCGAGGGGATTCTCTCGAAGACCCCGGCGCCGCCGTCGAGCCTCAGGCCCGACCTGCCGGCCCCGCTCGATGCCATCATCCTGCGCGCGCTCGAGAAGGACCCGGCCCGGCGCTACCAGTCCGCCGCCGAACTGCGCGCGGATCTGCAGGCGCTGCGCACGGCCACGGATCGTGCCGCCGCTGCCGTGCCCTTCGCCACGTCGACGCCCGCTCCGGCGGCGCCAGCCGCGCGCCCGCGCCGGTCGCGTCTGTGGTGGCTGGCGGCGCCGGTCGCGACGGCTGCGGTCATCGCGGCGGTGGTGGCGTGGCAGTCGTCGGACACGCCGGCACTGCAGGCCAAGGATCTGGTGCTGCTGGCCGAGCCCGACAACCGCACCGGCGACGCCATGTTCGACGGCACCGTCGGTGAGGCGCTGGCCGTGCAGCTGCGCCAGTCGCCGTTCCTCAACCTGGTGCCCGACCAACGCGTGATGGCGACGCTCAGGCTGATGCAGCGGCCGATGGGCACACGCGTCGATGCGGAGGTCGGCCGCGAGGTGTGCCAGCGCGTGGGGGCCCGGGCCCTGCTCACGAGCGCGATTGCCAGCCTCGGGTCGAGCTACGTGATCACGCTGGGCGCGCTCGACTGCGTCACCGGCGACACGCTGGCGCAGCAGCAGACCGAGGCGCCGCGCAAGGAAGACGTCATCCGCGAGCTCGGCACGGCCGCCCGCACGCTGCGCGAGCACCTGGGCGAGTCGCTGATGTCGATCGCCCGCTACGACGCCAACATCGAGCAGGCCACGACGCCGTCGCTCGAGGCGCTGAAGTCTTACAGCCAGGCGATCACGACGCGGCGGACGCAGGGCGACCTGGCGGCACTGCCGCTCTTCCGCCGCGCCGTCGAGCTCGACCCCGACTTCGCCCTGGCGCATGCCCGAATGGGCACGTCGTATTCCAACGTGAAGGATCTCGAGCCGGCACGCCAGCACACCGCGCGCGCCTTCGAGCTGCGGTCCAAGGTGAGCGAGCTGGAGCGGCTCTACATCGAGGCGCGCTACTACACGACGGTCAAGCCCGACACCGCCCGCGCGATGGAAGCCTACCGGGTGACGCTCGCCACGTATCCAAACGACTACACCGCGCGCGTCAACCTCTCCATCCTGCTCAAGGAGGAGGGGAACTTCGACGAGGCCGTGACGATGCTGCGCGAGGCGACGCGGATCGCGCCCGAGGAGCGCACCGCCCGCATCAACCTGGCCCAGACGCTGATCGAGGTCGGCCGCTTCGACGAGGCGCGCACCGAGGCCGAGCAGGGGCGCCAGCTGCGCGACGACGGCGCGGTGCGCCAGGTGCTGGTGGGCGTCGCCATCTTCCAGAACGACGCCGCCCTGGAGCAGGAACAGCGCCAGTGGGCGCAGCTGAACGTCACGCCGCGAGAGAGCCTGCCCGTGCTGTGGCAGGCCGCGGCCTACCGCGGGCAGCTGCGCGAGGCCGAGCGGCTGATGGGCGAGATCGAGACGGTGTTCGACGCGCCGGCGACGCGGCCGGTGCTGGCGCAGTTCCGCGGCGGGATGTCGGCCACGCTGGCGGTGCTCCAGCAGCCGGCCCGGGCCCGTCACTACATGCAGCGCCTCGAACAGGCGTCCACCGACGACACCGCCGATGACCGGCTCGTCACCGCCTTCTTCCTGCGCGATGCCGCGCTGGCGCGACGGGCGCTGCCCGCGGCGCTCGCCAACGCCGACGGCGGTCCAGAATCGCACCAGTTCAAGGCGCTGCAGGCCCTCGGCACCGCGGCCAGCGGTAAGTCGGCGGACGCCCTGGCGCAGCTCGGCCCGGTGCAGTACCGCGTCGGTCAGAGTGACGTGGTCATCTTCCACGCCCTGCTGTCGCTCGACGTCGGCCGGCCGGCCGAGGCGCTGCGCGACCTGGAGTGGCTGCGCGACCACGGCCGGCGCGAGCTGTCGGCGAACGCCGGCGCGGTGCGCTTCTACATCGGCCGCGCACTCGAGGGTCTCGACCGCAAGGCCGAGGCGCGCAAGGCTTACTCGGACTTCCTCACGTTCTGGTCGCAGGCCGACCGTGACCTGCCGATGATCGTCGAGGCTCAGGCCGCCGTCGCCCGCATCGGCTCGTAGCCGCGCCTCAGCGCCGCGCCGCCCCTTCGCGTCGGCCTACTCGCGTAGTCCGAACGTGAACAGCGAGTTGCCGGCGATCACTGTCAGGTACTGTTTGCCCTCCACCATGTAGGTGACCGGACCCATCACGATCTGTCCGCCCAGGCTCGCCTTCCACAGCAGCGCGCCGGTGCGGGCATCGAGCGCCATCGCGTGGCCTTCACGTCCGCCGGTGAAGAGCAGGTCCGACGCCGTCGTCAGCATGCCGGCATCGCTGACGTCGAACTGGCGGAACTTCCACTTCGGCTGCCCGGTCTCGGGGTCCATCGCCATCACCGAGCCGTTGCCCACTTCGTCGGTCCAGTTGTTGATGGGACCGCGACGGCCGATGCCGATCGTCGGCGCGCCCGGCGCCGGCGCCACGACGCTGAAGCCGCCGCCCATGAACAGCTGCCCGGGCGTGTAGGTGGCCTCTTCGGGACGGTAGATCGTGCCGTAGTTCTCCCACGCGGAGAAGTAGAAGAGGCCGGTGCGCGGGCTGTACGACGGCACGTACCAGTTGGTGCCGCCCTGGTTGCCGGGATACGTCGGCGAGCCGAGCGGTTGCGGCGTCTGCATCGGCCGGCCCTTGGCGTCGAGGCCGCTGGCCCAGTTCACCTTCACGAACGGCGTGCCCTGCAGGAACTCGCCGGTCACGCGATCGAGCACGTAGAAGTAGCCGTTGCGGTTGGCCCACAGGATCAGCTTGCGCGGCTGGCCCTTCCACGGCCGATCGACCAGCACCGGCACCTGCACGCTGTCGTAGTCGTACGGGTCATTGGGCGTGAACTGGAAGTACCACTTCATCTGCCCGGTGTCGGCGTCGAGGGCGATGGCGCAGTCGGCGTAGAGGTTGTCGCCGGGCCGCTGCTTCGGGTTCCAGTCGGGCCCGGGATTCCCGATGCCCCAGTAGACGAGGTTCAGCGCCGGGTCGTA
>CADEDM010000017.1:0-6272 GCA_902826065.1 uncultured Acidobacteriota bacterium
GAGGTACACGACCTCGACCTGCCGCTGGGACAGGAGGATGGTGGGGTCGATCCGAGACGGGACGCGGTCAGCCGGCATCGGGTTCATGGAGGGGGCCGTCGCAAGATCGGGGTTGGTGGCGGGGAGTTCAAGTTAGGAAAAAACCTTGGTTGTGGAGGGTGGGATCAGGAGCGAAGGGCCCTCCCCGGAACTGGGGAGTGGCGGGGGGTGAACGAAATCACGATTCTCGTCGGAACCGGATCTTGCCCTCCCTCAACCGCAAGGGCGTGCGACATGAATAGGATCGGTGTTCTGCTTTCGATTCTAGTGATTGCAGTGGCGTGTGCGGAGAGCGATCCGTGGACAGGATCGCCCCATTCTGCGTCGCAAGGGCCGATGCGGCTCGCAGTCAGCGGGCGTCTCGTCGCCCAGTCGGAAATGGAGAGGATAGCCGGCGAACTGGCTCGGCGCACGGCGCTTGCACTGCAGTCGGCCGAGGTCCGCCGGGAACTACATGCTATTCTGTCGGAGTCCCCCTACAGGGAAAGGAAGGCACATCTCGGTTCGGTCCTCGCCGGAATTGGTCGCTATGCTGGGACCGATCGGCTGCTCGGATCCGCTGTCGATCAAGTGCAAAGGGGCGCGGACGCCCGACCTACGGCCGACCTCCTTAGCGACTTGGTAGATTTTGAGATCTACTTTCCGGTTCCAGCACATCGAGAGGTCTGGAACGGAGGGATCAACATCCTGGTTGGCACAGCTCTGGACGACCAGAGCCCACCGATGGTCTTTGACATCTCAGGTGGGCGGCTTCACCTCGCCTCGGCGCAGGACGTGCCGACGACGCCGGTACTCGCACTGGTGCCAACGGAGACTGACTTTGACAAGGTGCTGGCTGGTCCGCAGGCAGACGAGTGTCAGGTGTTTGGCTGCGGGGGTGGTGGCGGCGGCGGCCAAAACTACTGTACCGGTATTGACCCGAACGAAGACAAGATCAACATTTGCCAAATCGATATCGCTTCTGTCGGGGATTACGAGGGCTGGCTGATGGGATCACCAGAAGTCTCCATTCGGCTCGCACTACTGCATACCGACGTCGGCACCTGGCAGGGGTATGCTCCAGATGCGTGTGTCAACGAGGACGCGAGCGCTCCTCGGTACCTGAACATGGACAACGACTACTGGGCTGGTACGGTCTTCCTTGTCAGCGACTCTCTGC
This sequence comes from uncultured Acidobacteriota bacterium, assembly GCA_902826065.1. Lineage (GTDB taxonomy): Bacteria > Acidobacteriota > Vicinamibacteria > Vicinamibacterales > UBA2999 > CADEFD01. The sequence continues at coordinate 1,199 of CADEDM010000017.1, forward strand.
TGAAGGCGTCGGTTTCGGCGACCCGCAAGCCGCAGATAACGGTTTGGGAGGACGACAACGGGTCAAAGTGTGAGATGGGGCTCACCACCGCGAACGGGACGATCTTCCAATATACCGCCGGGAGCGGGTTCCTCAGTGCGGTCCGCGGGATCTACGGCCAGAACGCCGGCTACTTCATGGCCGCCGGCCTTACGGTAATGGCGGTGGCGATCGCCTATATCTCCGGAAACGACGAGCTCATTGGGCAGGTCGCCTCATTGCCAGCCGACTCGCTGTCGACCTCCAAGACGATCTACCGAGCCGTATCGGAGACTGATTCCACGCAAGTGGCCCGCGGCGAGATCAAGTTCGCGACGGCGCAATAGAGGGCCCGACCCGTCATGAGAGGCCGGTATATCGCCCAACTCTGTTGGCTCTGGATCGCGACGATCGGACCGGGTTGCATCGCGACACGGCCTGTGGCTGCCCAGGAGTCCGGCAGCGGCGGGTTTGGTGCTTTGCTGACCAACGGACAGCACGGGAAAGGCGTCGTTGCGGACGGCTCGTTGGCCTTCCTGCGCAAGAGCACTCACTCTGGTTTCGCCTCGCTCTCGGTGGTGTGGCCCGACGCCTTGGGTCGAACCGTTGCCGTCGGATTGGGTGTCTCGACGGCAATCGGAAGCCGGCTCAGCCTGAGGTCGACGGCCAGTTGGGGAATCGAGATGTCCACTGGGGCGGCGAACGGACTCGGCATTGATGCGGGCCTTGGTATTCGGTTCCTCACGAGCCAAAGCGCCAACATGAACTTGGAGCTTCGGGGTGTGGGGTTCGCCCAACCCCGATGGACCTCCTGGTTGGTGTTGGGAGTCCGCCTCTATCCTCGAGGACCAGCGACCGAACGCACCAACCCCCGAGGTCCCGAGTGAGGGCGGGGACGGCGCTACTCCTTCTGGCCGGTTGGCGGGCAACCGAGGCGTCGTGTCCAAGCACTCATCCGCGGGACGATTCGCGGGGCTGGCGGGCCGGTTGCTGGCGCAGAGATCTCCGTTGACCCGGGGCCGGCCGACTTTGCGCTCGACCCGGCCGCACAGCAACTGGATCCTTTGGTGGTCGATGCCCCGGAACTCGGGCCGCGGGGTAAGCTGGCCGCCTCCGAGGAACGCCGTTGAGCGGGAACCGGGCGGATCCTGACTCGAGAGCAGCTTGCGGTCCAAGAGCACTCGACGATGGCTGATGTGCTCCGGATGACGCCAGGCCTTCGGCTGATTCGTCGCCCCCTCGACTGCGGTGGGGGATTCTCCGTTGGAACTGGGCGCGGCGGCGTGGTAGGGTGGCAGCAGTGGATGCGGTGCGGCCCTACGCGGATCCCGATGGAGCCGGCCTGCTACTTTGCCATCGTGCTCGACGGGGCGCGGTTCTGGGTTCCTGGCTCGGGAGAACCACCCGACATCAACCAGTCCACGGTTCAGGGAATCCAGGCCATCGAGATCTATCGAGGCCCGGCCTAAACCCCGATTCAGTACCAGGCGACCAACTCGGCCTGCGGCGTCCTGCTGCGCTGGACTCGGGACGGGTCGTAGGCGATCTGCGGGCCGCGTCGGGGCTCGGTCCGGTCCACCCCAGGAGGCCGCATGCGACCTGTCACGGATCGGCTCGTCTTGTCCGCCGCTCTCGCGATGGCGGGGCAGACCGCCGCTTCCCAGCCCCCGACGGTGGCCCTGTCGGTTCGGATCGTCGACAGCACGGGCCGGTCGGTCATCGGGGCCGGGCTCGGCATCGGCGCCGCCCAAACCATCGTCCCGGTTGGCGACGACGGCTGGGCCCGCAGTCGGGTCTTGTGGGCGGCTCGCCTCCGACTGACCGCCCGGTCGCCAGGTTACACGCCGCTCGACACCGTCCTGGTTTTCGACCCTGGCGATTCGACCGCGACTGCAACCCTTCGTCTTCGCGCTGCCGCCGCCGTGCTTCCGGATCTGGTCAGCACCGCGCGCCCGGCGACCATCTTCGATCGGAAGATGGCCGACTTCCGAGCGCGCCGGGCGCGGGGCTTCGGGAAGTTTCTCGACGAAGACGACATCCAAGCGATGCACATCTCGCGGACCGCCGAGGTGCTTCGGGTTGCCCCGGGCGTCCGGGTGTCGATCAACCCGCCCGGGGTACCTGGTTCGTCCGTGCGGTTTGCGCGGTGTCCCCAGGCGACGAAGGTGGGTGTCTGGATCGACGGATTCAAACAGCCGATCGGTAGCGACACGGTCGGCTTCAATCCGTGGGAAAAGGCCAGCCGGATGCAGGCACTGACCGGCGAGTTGCTCGATCGCGTCTCCCCGCAGCAGATAGCGGGCATCGAGATCTACGTGGGCACCGCCCAGATCCCGGCGGAGTTCAGGGACGACAGCTGCGCCGCCATCGTCGTGTGGACCAAGTAGGCCCGGGCGGTGATCCGGCGCCTCCGCCGCGCGGAGCGCCGCCAGCGGCGTGGTCAGGCTCGCCGCAACCGGCCGGCGGCGGGTCGGGGCCGACCTACCCGACCGGGTCGGGCCGGAACATATTCCACCATGACCCGCGAGTTCTTCGATCTCGAGACCGCCTGCCTCCAGCGCCTGTCCGCCGAACAGAAGCTCCGCACCCTCGACGCCATCCGCCGGAGCGCCCGACTCGCGACCGAGCTGGGCGACCGGATTCGGCGCCGGGCCGACGAAGCCGCGCCGCGAGCCGAATCGAAACCATCGGTCGATGGACACGCCTGACTTCTTCGCGGTCTTCCTCCAGCCGCTCAACGATACCGGCGTTCCCTACATGGTGACTGGTTCCGTCGCCAGTACGATCTACGGCGAGCCGCGGCTGACCCAGGACATCGACGTGGTTCTCCAGCTGCCGCCCGCCGCCATCGGTCGCTTGATCGCCGCGTTTCCCGCCGACCGGTACTATGTCCCGCCGGCCGAGGCCCTCCAACAAGAGTCGGAACGCCCGGCGGATGGCCACTTCAACCTCCTGCATCTCGACACGGGCCTCCGCGCCGATTGCTACCTCGTCGGATCGAACGAACTCATCCGCTGGGGCCTCGAACACCGGAGGGGGGAGCTGATCGCCGGGCAGAAGGTCTGGATCGCGCCGCCCGAGTACGTCATCGCGTTCAAGCTCGATTACTTGCGAGACGGCGGCGGAGCGCATCACCTCGATGACGTCGCTCGGATGGTGCGGGTCAGCGGTCACCTGATCGACCGCGAGGCTCTGGCGGGCTGGGTGACCCGCCTCGGCCTCGGGCCCCAGTGGAGCCAGGTGCTCGATCGGGTCGAGCGGCTCCGCACGGGACCATCCTGACCGGACCGAGGCCCATCGGGCCATCGGCGTTGCCGGTTTAGGCGCTGGCCAGGTCCGCGCAGAGTTCGGTGAGCGGGAGCGCCTCGATTCCCTCCGCCAGCGGAAACCGCTCCGTCCCGCCGTACACCACCAGGCGGCGTTCGGGTGCCACGGTTTCGCTGGCGAAGTGGAACCCGCGCTCGAGCCGCGGCGCCAGGCCGCGCTTGATCTCGATCGCCCATGGCTTCCGTCGGCCGGGGAACCGGAGCAGCAAGTCGATCTCGGCCCCGGCGGCCGTGCGGACGAAGAACGCTTCCGTTCCGTCCGGCGCGGCGGCAATCAGGGACTCGATCGCCAGACCCTCCCAACTTCCCCCCGCCACCGGATGGGCGAGCAGGGCCTCGCGGTCGGCAACGCCGAGGAGCGCGTGCACGAGCCCGCTGTCGCGGACGTAGACCTTGGGCGACTTGACCAGGCGCTTCCGCGTGTTGCCGTGCCATGGGGCCAGGCGGCGCACCAGGAGTAGATCCACCAGCAGATCGAGGTACCCCGCAACGGTCTTGCCGTCCACCGCCAGCGACCGGGCCAGCGCCGCCGCGTTGAGCAGCCCGCCTTGTTGGTGGGCCAGCATCGTCCAGAAACGACGCAGGGTCTCGGCTGGAATCCGGGGCCCGAGCTGCGGGATGTCTCGCTCCAGGTAGGTCCGGATGAAGTCCGTGCGCCACCGCAGGCTCTGGCCGTCGGTCGCGGCGAGAAAACTCTCCGGGAAGCCCCCCCGGAGCCAGAGCGTGTCGGTCCGGCGACGCCCGACTTCGCCGGCGTCGAGCGGCGCCAATTCGAGGTATCGAATCCGCCCGGCGAGCGACTCGCTCGATTGTCGGAGCAGGTCGATCGACGCGGAGCCAAGCATGAGAAAGCGCCCGATTCCGCGCCCCCGCCGCCGCCCCGCGTCGATCATCCCCCGCAGGCTGCGGAACAGCTGGGGAGCCCGTTGGATCTCATCGAGGATGACCAGCTTGTCCGCGTGCTGGGGCAAATAGAGTTCGGGTTCCGAGAGCTTGGCGCGATCGCCTTCGGATTCGAGATCGAGATACATCGAGGGACGGGTTCGGGCGACCTCGAGCGCAAGCGTCGTCTTCCCGACCTGGCGCGGTCCAAGCAGGGCCACCGCCGGGCTATCGGCCAGGGCAGTCGTGAGTTCGGAGTGGAGGCGGCGCGGAATCATCCATGCAATTATGGAGCAACGCTCCAGAAATGCAAGCTTCCGGCTGGCTACGCCACCCCCTCTTCGATCGCGGGTCGTCTGGCCAATTGACCCGGCTCGCCGGAGCTCCGCGGGCCCGTCGGCCGCGTCAACTCGCTCACAGCGTTCTCCCGATCACCGCCTCGATCTCGGCCTTGGCCAGCACGTAGTCGAACCGGGCCCGAACCGCCTCCGATTCCGCGTTATTGAGGGTCTCCTGCGCCCGGCTCAGCAGGTCGATGTCGAGCGACCCGATCCGGTACCGCTCCAGCTGGACCCGGACCAGCGCCCGCGCGGCGTCGAGGTTGGCCTGAGTGGTGGTGATCCGCTCCTCCGCCGCGCCGAGCGCCGCCAGCTGCGTGGTCAGGCTCGCCGCCACCAGCCGGCGGGCGTCGGCCGTCTGGGCCTTGGCGGTCTCGTGGCTCGAACGCCGCTGCGAGATCTGCAGCTCGCGCTGAAACCGGTTGAAGAGCGGAAAGCTCAGGCCTAACCCCAATCCGCGGCTGTTGAAGAGCTGATAGTCGTTGCCGGCGCTCCCGGCAAACGAGGTAT
>CADEDM010000017.1:6372-43737 GCA_902826065.1 uncultured Acidobacteriota bacterium
CCGCGGCTGTTGAAGAGCTGATAGTCGTTGCCGGCGCTCCCGGCAAACGAGGTATTGGCCGTCAGGTTGAGGGAAGGGAAGTACTGCGACTTGGCCGCCCCGACGTCCGCCCGGGCCGCGTCCTCGGCCGCCGCCACCCGGAGCACCTGCGGCGCCTGGTTGGTGGCCTCCGCCATCAGCGCGGCGGTGTCGACGATGGCCGTGACCCGCAGCAGGCTCGAGTCCTGTTCCGCGCGGACCCGGCCGGTTTCTCCCACGGCCCGGGCCAGCGCGGCCTCGTTCCGGGCCAGCTGGCTCTGCTCGCTGGCCAGCTGGAGGCGGGCTTGATTGAGGTTGACCGTGGCCTGGAGCGAGTCGGCCACGGTGGCGGCGCGGGTGGCCAGCTTGGCAATGGCGATCCGGAACTGTTCCTCGGCCCGGCGGATGCTCTCGAGCCGGACCTTGACGAGTTCCCCGGCCTGGAGCGCGTTGACGAAGGCCTGGGTGGTGCGGAGCCGGTTCTGGGCCCGCTCGTACTCGAGCCCGGCGGCCGCCTGGGCCCGCTGGGCGCGGGCGGCGGCGATGTCCTTGCCGCGCCGGAACCCGGTGAACAGGTCGTACGAAGCGTTGGCGCCGAGGTTGAGGCCGGTGCTGCTGACCCCGCCGGCCAGCACTTCGCCGGTGACGGGATCGACCCGCGAGGGGCCGTCGGAAAAGCTGGTGTTCCAGTTGGCCGAGGTCCGGAGGTCCGGGAGGAAACTCGAGTAGGCGGCGCGGACGCCGACTCCCCGGTCGCGAACCGTGCCCTGGGCCTGGACCACCTGGGGGTCGACGGCCTCGGCGCGGCGGAGGGCCTCGGCCAGGGTGATTGCCCGCGGTTGAGCGGCCAGGGGAGCGGCCAGGGCGCAGACCGTGGCGAGGGCCCAGGGGGCGGCGCGTTTGAGAGCCATGGACAAAAGTACCGCCGGCCGGATCGAGGGTTAAGGGTACGTCGGTCGGCCTATGGGATGCTCACCTGTACGAAAAGGATGCACCGCTACGGCGCGAGGCGCGGGTCAGGCGGAGCCGGGGGGGGGGGCAAGAATCCGTGGGCAGCGGCCTGGGCCAGCAGCTCGACCCGGTTGTGGGCGCCGAGACGGGTCATCGCGATTCGGAGGTGATGGACGGCGGTGTGATAGCTGATCCCGAGGCGGCGGGCGGCCTCCTTGGTCGAGAGGCCGGACGCCAGGCAAGCGATGAGGTCGACCTCTCGCGGCGAGAGGCTCGGGCCGCCGGGAAGGCGGGAGGGGATGGGTGCGTGGTGCAGGGCCGGGGCCAGGGTGCCGGGTTGGTCGAATATTTGGACCTGGAGGCGGGGAGAACAAGCTAGGAAAAAACCTTGGTTGGCCTGGCGCTGGCGGTGTCAAGAGGTCAAAGGGCCCTGGGGGTATCGCAAGAATTTGCGGATGGTGTGTTCCCTGCGACGATTGCAGTTTGGAATGTCCGAACGTCGCCGCGGTGGTCGAGTGCAGCGCCCCGGTTGCTTGCCCCTCGCGCGGAATGAACTCGGCGCCTCGGTTCGACATTCCGTTTGACGAACGGATACCAACAGGGGGCGTCGTGTTTCGAGGCGGCTGGCACACTTGGGCGGGCCTTGCGCTCGCGGGTCTCGGGCTCCTGGCCTGTAGGATGTCGGATCCTGTCGACCGATGGAAGCTGAGCGACGGAAGTGACTTTGGGGTTTTGGCTCGCGCTCAGGATACGGTGGCGACGCTTCTGTTCGATCCCGCGCAGTGTTTCGAGTGTTCCTCTTCGCTCGGGCGGTGGCTGGCCTGGTCGAACGATGGGAGCCGGCGCGTTACCCTGGTTCTGTCCAGGCGGCCCAACGCAACGGAGCGAGCCCTACTCGTCAGCCGGCGAATCAGGCCGATCAGGTGGCTGAAAGATTCAACCCAAGTCCGAAGTTGGCCGGCCGCCTTGGTCTGGGTTCGAGGGAGAATTGCAGACTCCGCCTTTGGTGCCAGGCAGGTCCAGGCGCTCGCGGCGCGGTGGGTCAACGGTCAAGGCTTCGTCGCCGGCGGCAGGCAGGCCAGTCGCGACCAATAGTCGATGTTACCCTCAATGAAAGGTGGTGCCGGATGACAAGGTTACTGCTACGTTCGATGCTTGCGGGAGCAGCGATTGCCCTGATCGGTGCGGTCCTTCCGAGTTCGGGCTCCGCGCAGGGAGCTTGTGGTGCGAACTACTGCTGCAAGATCCGGGTGTCCACTGGGGCCTGTGACGTGCCGGCCCTGATTGGGTGCACCCTCGGCTGCTGGCCAACCTGACGCCTGACGATCTGACTTCAATGGCCTGCCTACCGCCAGTGCCGATCGCACCTCGCAACGTTGCCGCGAACCGCCGGGGTTTCTCCGTGCCCACGCGAACCAGTTGGGCGTACTCCCTTTTGACTGCAGTGTCGGCGTGTTCGAGTGTTCAGGGGCCGCCTGTCTGCCAATCCTGGCGCTTGTCCCCGGCCGACTCGGTCGTGCTGGCCGAGGAGGACACCGCGTTCGTCGGGATGCCCGGCGCCTCGATAACCGTCGGGATCGCTGGTGAGTGGTACATTCCCGACGCCAGCCAGAATCGGGTCCTGGTCTTCTCGCCGAGTGGCTCCCTGATTCGAATCCTCGGCCGGCAGGGCCAGGGCCCCGGCGAGTTCGCCGGCGTGGGTCCGTTCGGGGTCGCGGTCGACTCGCTCGTCCTGATCCCCGACTTCGGTGGCCGCCGTCTCAACGTGTACCACGCGACCGGCGCCCCGATCGGTTCGATCCCGTACGACGGCTACCTGGCCCGTCTTGGCCGCGATCGATCGACGGTCTGGCTCGGCCTGCTAGACCTCGGCAATCGCCGCGCGCTCCTGTCGGTGTCGGCGGAACGGCTTCGCCACCCGGAGGCGATTCAGCCGTTGGTGGCCAGCCTCGTTCCGACCCCGGCCCAGTACCGTGAGTACCCCCGGCTGCTGGATTTCTCCGACGTCGCGGTAGCGGCCACCGGTGACACGCTCGTCTATGGATTCGGCGGCCTCTCGTTCCTCGTCCGAACCGTGCTCGGGGCCACAACCTCGGATACGGTCGTCGTTCCGACGTGCGGGCGACGGGGAAGCCCCCTCGCCGCCGTCGGTGACCTGCTCAAACGGCGCCCGCGGGCCCCGGAAGAAGACCTCTCGGTATCCGAACAGACGGCCGCGGCACTCTCCGCGCTCCTGAACATCTGGCGGCTGGAGACGGGGGAGTACCTGGTCTGGTATCAGGATCCGGTGATCGAGTCCCGGGGCCGCATCCTGAAGGGGGTGGCCTTCCTGTCGATCCTGTCACCGGACCTTCGGCGGGCCTGCGTGGACGCCCGGATCGAGGCGCCGGGCATCGGACGGCCCCGGCTGGGCCTGGCGGGCGACACCGTTCTCGTCCTCGATCAGGTCGTGAGCACCGCGGCCCCCGACCGGGCCACGACGGTGGTTCGGAAGTACCCGCTCGACAGATCGAACTGTCAGTGGGTGTCGACGGCGCCGGAGACCTGATCTCGTCGCGGCCCTGGGTTGCTGACCAGAACCTCGAACATTCAATGATGATGTCCGAGTTTTCAAGGCATGCCGATCGTCAGAGCCAACCACCAGGAGGCGGTCAGTCGCCTCCTCCGCCGGTACCCGGTGGTCGCCATCCTGGGGGCCCGCCAGGTCGGCAAGACGACGCTGGCTCGCTAACTTGCGGCCGACTGGTCCGGTCGCGTGACGACGTTGGACATGGAGGACCCACGGGATCGGGCCCAGCTCGCCGACCCGACCCTCGCGCTCGGGCGGTGTCCGCCGGGCGAATCCTGACCGACCTCTGACCTGCGGGTAGCGCGACCCCGGGAGCCCTCGATGCTGGTGATGGTTGCCGCCCTGCTCTCGCATCCGGACACCGTGCGGGCCCAAGGTACCGCCTGCCGGGAGTGTGGAATCGCGCTGGTCGACGCACGCCCGCTTGGAGTGGCCGAGGGGTTTCCTGTCGACCAGGCCAGGCTCTCCGTCGCCGTGACGCTGGATGGACGCTTCGTCACGACCGGCATCGGCCCGCCGGGGACGGTCGCTGTTTTCGATCCGGATGGTCGGTATCAGGCCGCGGTCGGTCGGGTCGGAGGCGGGCCCGGCGAATATCTCGGACCCACCCGCGTGATCCGGGGCTTGGCCGGGCAGCTGCTGGTGATCGACCCGGACCAGGGTCGGATTACCGTGCTGTCACCAACCCTCCAACTGGTCCGTACCATCCCGATGACCAGGCGGGTCGATCGACTCGCGGAGTCCCCGGTCGGTCTCGTGGGCGAGAATTTCGAGGAGCCGGGCCTCTTCCGCATCCCTGACCGAGGCGGCTGGACGGCCTTCGGCCAGCCCGAGGGGACGCGGCCCGCCGCGCGAGAGATGACCGTCTCGTCGGTGGAGCATCTCTGGACCGCTCGAACCGACCAGTATGTGCTCGAACGATGGAACCCGGACGGCTCGGTCGGAGTGGTGGTCTCGCGTCCCGTGCCTTGGTTTCCAGGTCCGCCGGGCCCGGTCGACTTGGCTTCCAAGCCGGCTCCACCGGCCATGGCCGGTTTTTTGGCCGACTCGGCCGCCAACCTCTGGGTGCTCATCGCGGAGACGCGACTGCCGTTCCAGCCACCGGTGGTCATTAGGTCGGACGGGCGGCGGGAAATCGATCTGGATCTCTGGCTCTCGCGGCGCGACACCCGGATCGAGGTCATCGACTCGCGGCGGGGGACGGTACTGGCCGAGGGCAGGCACCGAGGCCTCATCTGGCCCACGGGGACGTTTCCGCTGGTCTACTCCGTTCGGGACCCGCTCAACGACCCGGTGGTCGTCGTGCGGAGGCTGGTCCTGGCCACGGGCGGCGGCCGTCGGTAACGTATTCCCGGAGTGGCTGCCGGCGTGGGCGAGCGCGGCGACTGGTGCCGTGGACAATTGACGTGTCTCTCCTCTCCGAGGTGACGATGGCTTGGCGCGGAGTGCCGGTCACGTTCGCGATCGGGTACGGGATGTCGGCGGCCCCCTGCGTCGCTCAGAGCGTGAGGGATCTGGAACTGGGCGCGCCGGCCCTCATTGTCGAGAACCTCGACGGGCGCCCGATCGGTGCCATCGGGGATGTCCGAATCCTGAGCGATCGGACGGTGCTGGTGTCGGACCGAACCGACAATCGGCTGGTTCGGATCGGACTCGATGGAACGACGATCGCTAGGATCGGCCGCATCGGCGGCGGTCCGGGCGAATACCGGCAGGTCTTCAGCGTTACGACCACTCCTGACGACACCGTATACGTCTTCGACCCGTCTCAGGGCCACGTCGTGTTTGGACCATCAGGTCGCTTTGTTCGCGTACGACCGGTCCACGGCCCCGGTCCGCGGCCGCCGTTCCCGGTGGGTTGGATGGCCAACGGGCTCGGCCTCGCGTTCGATGAGATTCCAGGCCCGTTTCGGGATGGCCAGTGGACAGACTCGGCCCGGGTCCTCCTCGTTGGACCAGACCTGCAGCGGGTCGCCACGCTCGGCGTCGAGCCACTTGTCCTCCGTCGCCGGGAGCGGGGAGAGCCCGGCCCGGTACCCTTTGCCCCCCGACTCCTGGGGCTCGCCATCCGGGGTCACTACTGCTTCGGGTTTTCCGCTCATCTCGAGCTTCGGTGCGGCAAGGTCGGCTCGAATGCGCTGACCGTCGTGGTCGACGACCGCCGTGCGGGACCCGTGACCTCCCGGCTGATGGTCGAATACCGACGCCGAACCCTCGCCCCTCCGGGCGAACCGCTCGCTGCCGTCCCCCCGGCCCTTCGTGGTCAGCGGGTCGATTTGGTTGCCACGCTTCGATTTCCCGACAGCCTTCCGGTCATGGGTGCCCTGCTTGGCGATTCGGAGTCTGGGGAAATCTGGGTGCGTGACTACGTGCCCGAAGATGAACTTCCTGGCGCGGATCTCGATCAGCACCTGGTGGAGGAGCGGTGGACCGTCTTCAAGCTTCCGACGAAGCGCCTCGGCCGGTATCGATTGCCACGGGGCTTCCGCCTCAAGGACGTACGCGGGCACCTGGTTGCCGGCATTGCCCACGACGAGGACGGAGTGCAGCGCCTTGTCGTCTACCGCCTGCCGAGCGACGGTCGATGAGGCCCTGGACTCTTGCCGCCTCCGTGATGGTAGCGGCCCTCAGCCTTCAACTCGTCCGTCGTGCTGAGGCCCAACCAGCCCGGACTCGGAGTTGCGAGCGCCTGGTCGCTGGCGACGGCCTTCAATTGGGCGACGCGGATCTGGACCGGTTGGTGGAGTGCGGTCCAAACGGAGGCGCTCTCTTGGGACGGATGATCAGACGGGCCGCGACGATCGCCGACCCGGGCGAGCTGGGACCTTTGGCCAAGGCCGCGCTCCTCGTCACCGACAGCGCCGTGCTCCGTTCGGCGCTTGTGCTCGCGGGCGACTCGGCCGCGACCCCAGCGGCCCGGGTGTTCAGCCTGTTCGTTGCCCTGACGCAGATCGAGCCTCGAGCCGACTTCGCCGAGGGCGTCGGGTTTGGCGCCGTTCTGTCTGAGGATCGGGAAGCTCGCTGCGGCCTCGCGCCGAATCGCCGCCGGGTCCCGCCTCGCGTCCTCACCCGACTTCCGCCTGCCGCCCCTTGGCTCGTTGCGCAGGCCGCCGCCGCGATTGCGCGATCGTCCGCCGAGCCATCCGTCCGGCTCTTTGCCGCCTGCGTTCACCATTCCGTCGACGAGGTTGCGGCGGCGCCTCCTGTCAGCGTGGCCGGGCTGGTGCGCGATTCCGCGGGTCGCCCGATCGCGGGGGCCGAGGTCCTCGCCCTCGGCAGCGGGATGCTGGCGAAGGCAAACACCGCCGGCGAATTCCGGCTCGAGAACCTAGTGGCGGGGCCGGAGCTTCTCGTCGCTCGCGCGATCGGCTTCCGGCCGGAGCGTTTTCCCGTCACGATCGCGGTGGACGATCCACTGTTCGTGGCGGTGGTCCTCGAGGTGGCGCCACCTCAGCTCGAGGAGCTGCGAGTCACGGCCCATGGCCGAGACTATCGCGGCCGGCTCGCGCAGTTTGCTCGACGCATGCTCAGCTCTCCCGCCCCTCGCTCGTCCTTCATTGGTCCGGAGGAGATCGAAGCGTGGGGGCACTTTGATTTTGGGAACGTCTTCCGTCGTGCCGGCCTTCGAGTCAGCGGCAACGAGATCGCCTGTCCGAACGGGGCGTCGCTCGGGTCCCGGGGAATCGCGATGTACGTCTATCTGGATGACGCGTTGATCAGTGCAGCTCCGGGCTTCGATCTTGCGGCGCTTCCGGTCCAATGGATCGCCGCCATCGAAGTCTATCGGCGGGTCATCGAGGCTCCGATCCAGCACCAGTCGATTGGCGCGGGTTGCGTCGTCCTCTTCACCACGAGATGACGACCCGATCGCTCGTCGTGATCTTGGTCGCGGCGATTGGATCGACCTGCGCTGATCCGCCTCCCGACGCTCGGACCACCGTTCCCGTGGTCCGCAACTTCGGCTCCGGCGAACGGTCCGACCTCGTCGCCGACCCGCTATCCGCTCCCGCCCTCGCCGAGATCGCACCCGCGGCGGTGGCGCGGCGGGCGCCCTGTCCTCCCTGCATCCTCGACCTTCAGCCACCAGTCGCCGTCCTGGGTCGGGGCGTACTGGGGTTCGAAGCCCGTCCGTCGGACATCGAGGAGGACGGCCGGGGACGCTTCGTGGTGCTGTCGCCTCGCGAGGGCCGCATGCCCATCGTGGTCGACTCGTCTGGCCGACGGGTGCGGACAATCGGGAGGGGCGGATCCGGCCCGGGTGAGTTCCGTCGCGCCCACTGGGCCGCGGTCAGCGGAGACACGACGTTCATCGTCGATCGGGGCAACCTCCGGATCACCGTCGTGGGGCCTGACTTCCGTTTCGTGCGGCAGGGAAACGGGCCCCTTCACACCCTGGACATCGGCACCGCCAGCGGCCGGCTCCTGCTCAACGCGCCGATTCCCGGCGAGTCCGCGGAGGGCCGCGCGTTGCATTGGTTCGACCGGGGCCTTCGCCGAGTCGCCAGCTTCGACTCAGCGGGGCCCGCCGGCCAGACCAATCAGTGGGAGCCGTTCCGACGGCGGTTCGCCATGGATCGTGCCGGACGGGTCATCTCGGTTTCGCTGGCTGGGGGGTACCGGATCACGACGTGGTCGCCCGAGGGCCGACTCATTGACCGCCTCGAACGGGCCGTCGATTGGGCCTCGAACAAGCCGCCGCTCTCGTCAGACGGCGTTCCCGCGCCGGCGCCGTGGCTGCAAGCCGCCCACCTGGATTCCCTGGGTCGGTTGTGGATTCTCGCGTGGATCGCCGATCGAAACTGGCGGTCGGGAATCGAGGTTCGGCGGGTGGCTGGGGAAGGCGGGTGGGAATTTCGCTCCATCGATCCGCCGAGATTCCAGGACACGGTCGTCGAGGTCTTCGACCTGCCGCTGAAGCGGGTGCTGGCGACGAGGGGTCTCGACCAGGCCTGCCGCGGCTTCACCCGTTCGGGCATCGATGCCAGAGCCCACTGTAGCGGCGAAGGACGCCGGGTGGCCTCGCCAGACAGTTCGCTGTGAGCAGTCCGAGACCTGGGGACACAGAGGGGGGTGTGCAACGCCAGCCGAGCCAGGTGAGCGCGCAATCGGTGCAGTACCGGTCGCCGGCCGGCGTGGAGTACCGCGCGCTGCCCGACAACGACGACATCAGGAAGGCGCGGGCCGCGCTCGACGCCAGCCCGAAGGACATCGCGCGCATCATCGATCTCGGCGTCGCCCAGTCCGGAGCGCGGCAGTTCCGCGAGGCCATCGCCACCTTCACACGAGGGCTGGAGATCGAGCCCGACAACGCGCTGCTGCTCCGCTGGCGCGGGCATCGCTATCTCTCGGTGCGCGAGTTCGACCGCGCGTTCGCCGATCTCACGCGCGGCGCCGGGCTCGACGCCACGATCTACGGCAACTGGTACCACCTGGGCATCGTCCAGTACCTGCGGGAAGACTTCGCCGGGGCGGCCGCATCGTTCGCCAGGGCGCAGCCGATTGCACCGGATGCCGGCGAGCTGGCAGGGTCGACCGACTGGCTGTGGATGTCGCTCAGTCGCGCCGGTCGCGGCGCCGAGGCGAAGGCGATGCTCGATCGGCGGCCCGACTCGAAGCCGGTGACCAACGCCTACACCAGGCGCCTGCAGCTCTATCGCGGCGAGATCGGCCCCGACGCCGTCGTCACCGCCGCGGACACCGAAGACGTGCAGGTCGCCACGCTCGCCTACGGCCTGGGCAACTGGTATCTGGTGCGCGGCGACACCGCACAGGCACGGCGGTGGTTCGAGCGCTCGGTGCAGTCCGGTGGCTGGCCCGGCTTCGGCTTCATCGTGTCGGAGGTGGAACTCCGCCGCCTGCGTCAGTGACGACCAGGCACTCGCGCTGCGTTCGCGACGAAGCGACACCGGTCATGGGCTGGCGCACTCAGTCGATGCGAAGACTCTGCTCCATCGAATAGCACTGGTCCCAGATGTAGACGTCGAACGCCGCCAGCCTGGTCGACCACTTCGGCGTCAACTGATTCACACAGTCAATCGCCACACGATCGATGTAGTCGTCGAACACGGCCCACGGGTTCCCACGGTCGGGCGGGTTCAGCCCTGCACCAGGTGTCGTCCTCTTCAACGCTGTCTCTGCCGCCGACTTCAGGTCTTCCATGAACGCCAACTGGATCGCGACGTCGGCCCGCGTACCCGTCCGTGCGACGTGTCCGCCGACGAGCGTGTCGAAGTCCCAGTTGTTGATTCCTTGGACCTGAGCGAAGTACTCGGGGATGTCCTGGGCCACGGCGAACCGGCGCCACGGCATCCACCCCGGGAAGATGAAGTCCACGATCATCAACGCCCTCTGCTTGGGCGCGTGGATGAAAATGTTGCCGGGCGCGTGCGCGGTCCCTCGGTACGACAACTCGAGTATTTGACTGCCCACCACGAGCCGGTACCGATCGTCGAAGGTCACGGTGGCGAGGGGACGCTTCGGGTCCTTGTCTCGCGCGAGCAATCGATTCGTTTCCTGCTGCGCGATGATGATCGGGTGGCCACCAAGGCTCGTCGCGCCACCGATGTGATCGGCGTGGTAGTGGCTGTAGACGAGATGGGTGATCGGCTTGTCTGTGACCTCGGCAATCGCCGTCGGAATGTGCGACGCATAGGCGGGTGGCGCATCGACGACCACCACGCCCTCGTCATAGGTCATGAACATGGACTGATAGGCCCCGTCCGTGATCATGTATAGACCCTCGCCCAGCTTCTGGGTCCGGTAGCCTTTGGCTGGATCCACGGCTGGCCCCTTCGCAGAGTCCGAGACTTCGAGATACCTGTCGACCCTGACGCCGATGGGGGCGAGTGCCGGCATGTTGCCGTAGGGGACACCCTGCGTGCCCGCGCGAGTCCGGCTTTGTGCGGCGAGCGCCGCGCCAACCCAGAAGAGGCCGCCCGCGGCAATCAGCCCGGCGCAGGCGATCGCGACCTGCATCCGTAGGCGCCGGTTGGCATGACGATTCACTCTTCTCACGAGCATGCTCCTCCTGCCACCGAACGACGACTTCGCATCGGTCGGCGCTGCGATTGGACCATTCGCGTGAACGCTGGTCTATTGGACGATGGTGTCGACCGATACCAGGGTCTGGACGTGTGCGAGATCTAGAGTGCAGGGCGCAGTCCGAGGCGTGCCGCCATGGTCACCAGGTCGGGAAGCGAGTCGGCCTTCATCTTGCGCATCACCTGACCTCTGTGCGCCTTTACGGTGATCTCGCTGATGCCGAGCTCGCCTCCGACTTGTTTGTTCAACAGGCCTGACACGACCAAGGCCATGACCTGCCGCTCGCGCGGGCTGAGTGACGCGTGACGGTCCCGAAGCTCTCGCATCGCCTTCTCGCGATCAAGAGTGTTTCGACTCAGCTCGATGGCGTGCTGGATGGCGTCCACGAGCACGTCGCCGGCCAGGGGCTTCGTCAGGAACTCCACTGCTCCAGCCTTCATGGCCTGCACCGTCATTGGCACATCGCCGTAGCCCGAGATGAAGATGATGGGCATGTCGATCCGGTCCGGCGCCACGCGCTTCTGCAGCTCGAGGCCATCGAGGCCCGGGAGGCTCACGTCGAGTACCAGGCAGCTCGGGCCCACGACCCGTGGCCGGTGCAGGAACTCCTGCGCGGACGGGAAGGTCTCCGGTTGCCACCCGGCGGAGTCGATCAACAGCTCCAGCGACTTGCGCACCGACATGTCGTCGTCAACGACGAATACGATGGGTGTGGCCATGACCATGAATCGCGACGCATTCTCGTACGATTGGTCGTCGTGGCGCTATCACACCTTTCTATTACAGACGGCCCGTGCATCGATCTGCCAGAATCGCTGCATGGCCATGAGCGACCACCGTCGCCGCTCTGTCATTGCCGTGGTCGACGACGATCGGGGGATTCTCGAGTCGCTCGCAACTCTGCTGGACTCTGCGGACTATGACGTGCGCCTCTTTTCGTCCGCCGCTGCGCTGCTCGAGAGTGGTGTGCTCCCGGAGATCGACTGCCTGATCTCGGATGTTGCGATGCCCGTCATGGATGGTTTTGAACTCGCGCGAGCCGTTCAGGCGGCGCGGCCTGAGCTCTCGGTCATTCTCGTTACCGGTCGCCCGGACCTGCTGCATCGATCGCCGCTCGATTGGCCGGGTCACTATCGGGTGTTCGAGAAGCCCTTCAACGGGCAGGCACTGCTCACGGCCGTCGCCGAGACGCTTCGCCTCCCGTAGCGTGTTCACCGGGCGAGACTGAGCGGGATCTCGAGCGTCCCCGCCATTCGCACCAACTCCGCCAGCGAGCTGGCACCCATCTTCTTCATGATCCTGCCGCGGTGAATCTGGACGGTGATCTCGCTGATACCGAGGTCGGCCGCGGCCTGCTTGTTGAGAAGCCCGGACACGACCAGCGGCAGGACCTCACGCTCGCGCGGCGTCAGACAGGACAGGCGCCGACGCAGTTCGCCCAGTTCGGCTCTCTCTCGCATGGCGACGCGATTCTTCGCGATCGCTGCCTGGATGGCCCGCATCAGGTCTGCTTCTTTGATCGGTTTGGTCAGGA
Organism: uncultured Acidobacteriota bacterium; assembly: GCA_902826065.1. Lineage (GTDB taxonomy): Bacteria > Acidobacteriota > Vicinamibacteria > Vicinamibacterales > UBA2999 > CADEFD01. The sequence goes on from CADEDM010000017.1 coordinate 18,486, forward strand.
AGTCGACCGCGCCCGCCTTCATCGCGCGCACCGACGTGGGAATATCGCCGTGTCCCGTGATGAACACGACGTGTGGGTGAGGCCGTTGGCCGGCCTGGCCTAGCAGATCGAGCCCGTTGACGTCCGGAAGCTCGACGTCCAGGACGAGGCACGCAGGTACATCTGGTCTCGGATATGCGATGTATTCAGCAGCGGAACCGAACGTGACGACGTGCAAGTCGTAAGTCGACAGCAGGTCGGTCAGCGCTTCGCAGATCCGCCGGTCATCGTCAACGACAAGGACGATATGGTCTTGGAGAACCACTGCCGAGAGGATGCGCCACTCTCCGGCAGAAGTCCACCAGATGCGGTCATCGCGCGCGGCGGGCGACGGGAGGCTGCGTCCGACGCGTTGGTGGTGTATCGTCGGCGTTTCATCGATGCATGAACTAGCCCCCCTCGTCCCGGAGGAGCCGTTCGTCCTCTCGAGCCGGCCTCCAAGTCCGGGACAACAACGCCTGGCGCTCGGGATCGTGCTCGGGCTGACGCTCGCCCTGTATCTCGTCGTCGGACCGTTCGGCGGCATGCAGTTCGGCGCGATTCCCTCGTTCGTCGCGGTCTATACGAGCGCGATGTTCGTGACCGATGCGATCACGGCGATCCTCCTGTACGCTCAGTTTTCCGTGCTGCGGTCGAGCGCCATTCTGGTGATCGCCAGCGGCTATCTCTTTACGGCGCTGTTGATCGTCCCCTACGTCCTCGCGTTTCCGGGCGTGTTGGCGCCGCACGGCCTGATCGGCGGCACGCAGACGACCGCCCACATCTATCTCCTGTGGCACTGCGGGTTCCCGTTGTTCGTCATCGGCTACGCCTTGACGAAAGACGAGCACCCGAGCCGGCGGTATTCGCAACGAGCGGTTCGCTCAGCGATCGTCCGGAGTGTGGCCTTGACCGCGGCCGGTGCAGCGGCCGCAACCGCTCTATCCATGAGCGAAGCGGTCCTGCCGCGAATCATGCTGGATGAGTCTCGGTTCGTCCCGGACTGGCTGTACGTCGTCGCCGCGCCCGTTGCCTCGCTGTGCATCGTCGCGCTCGTCGTGCTCTGGCTTCGGCGTCGATCGATTCTCGATCTGTTCCTGATGGTGGTGTTGTGCGCGTACCTGATTGAGATCCCTCCACACTACTTCCCGTTTCCGGCCCGCTTCAGCACGGGCTGGTATGCCGTGCGTGTTACCAGCCTGCTGTCGAGCAGTATCGTCCTGATCGTCTTGCTGTACGAGATCACGGCGCTGTATGGAGGCCTCCTCGACGCCGTGCTTCGCCAGCGTCGCGAACGAGAGGTGCGCTTGATGACCGGAGGCGCCGTTGCGGCTTCGATCGCTCACGAGATCAGGCAGCCGCTGACCGCCATGATCACGAGCGCTGACGCGGGCTTTCGCTTTCTCGATCGTGCGACGCCACATCTCGACAGGGCCAAGGAGGCACTGCAGCGCATCGTCGCGGACGGCCATCGCGCGGGAACGGTGGTCGAAAGCATCCGCGCGAGCTTCAAGAATGATGACCGGACCAGGACGTCGCTCGATGTCAATGAGCTGATCCGGGAGGCGCTGTCACTGGAAGATGGAGATCTGCGGACGCACCGAATACTGGTCCGGGCCGAAGCGGCAGGGCAGCTACCTGAGGTGCGAGGCAATCGCGGTCAGCTGCAGCAGGTCTTGATCAACTTGATCACGAATGCGATTCACGCGATGGCCGCGGAGGAAGAGCCGAGAGTGCTCTGCGTGAAATCCGAAGCGCACCAGGGAACCGACGTCGTGGTGTCGGTCGCGGATACCGGGGCAGGCATCGGCTCGCACGATCGCGATCGGATATTCAACCCGCTCTTTACGACCAAGTCCGACGGCATGGGGATGGGACTGTCGATTTGTCGCGCGATCATCGAGGCCCATGAAGGCCGGCTGACAGTCTTCCCGAACACTCCGCGTGGCGCAGTGTTTCAATTTACCTTGCGCGGAATTGATTCAGCGTCCGCTCGCGCCTGAACCCGGGGACCCTCGGACGCACTCGCCAGCGGCCGCGCCTTGAGCGTGGCCGCAGACCCATACGAAGGTGTCGGCGATACCTTCGTCTCATAGATCCCGCGCCCTATCTCTGGTCTCATGCCCTCGCGGAGGGATCGCATCACGCGATCCACACGACTGACACGCACGATCAGAATCGGAGTCATCGCCATGGCTACAGGGACGTCTCCCGGACTTTCGTCAACGCCGGCCGCGGCCGAGAACAACGACACCGCCGTCCGGCCGTTTCGGGTGACGATCCCGGAGGGGCAGCTCGCTGACCTTCGCCGCAAGGTCGCGGAGGCGCGCTGGCCCACCATGGAGCTCGTTGGGGACCGGTCGCAGGGCGTGCAGCTCGCGACGGTCAAGGCGCTCGCCCACTACTGGGCGACGGACTACGACTGGCGCAAGCTCGAAGCGGAGCTGAACGCGCTCCCCCAGTTCGTGACCAAGATCGACGGCGTGGACATTCACTTCATCCACGTCAGATCGCCGCACGCGAACGCGTTGCCGCTGATCATGACCCATGGTTGGCCCGGCTCGGTTGTCGAGTTCCTCGAGACCGTCGGTCCGCTGACCGATCCGACCAGGCACGGCGGCACCCCCGCCGATGCATTCCACGTGGTGCTTCCGTCCTTGCCCGGCTACGGTTTCTCCGCTGAGCCCACCGAGCTCGGCTGGGATTCCGGCCGCATCGCTCGCGCCTGGGCGACGCTCATGGAGCGTCTCGGCTACACACGCTACGTCGCCCAGGGCGGCGACGTCGGCGCGCTCGTCAGTGATGTGATGGGCCGCCAGGCGCCCCAGGGGTTGCTCGGCATCCACCTCAACCTGCTCGCCGGGGCGCCGTTCATCGTCGATCACCTGCCGAAGACCTCCGAGCAGGAACGCGCGGCGCATGCCGCGCTCGCAACGTTCACGACGGACGGCTTTGGCTACTTCCAGGAGCAGGTCACGCGACCGCAGACGATCGGGTACTCCTTGCTGGATTCACCGGTCGGGCTCGCGGCCTGGATGCTCGACCATGACACGGACAGCTACAACAAGATCTCCCGCGTGTTTGTCGAAGGCACGCCTGTGGGCAATCTCACCCGGGAGAGGATCGTCGACAACATCACGCTGTACTGGCTGACGGGTACCGGCGCCTCGGCGGCCCGGTGGTACTGGGAGACGGGACGGGCCGGGGCCCGCGCGGCCGGACAGGCTCCGCCACCGGTCAAGGTTCCCGTCGGCTTCACCGCGTTCCCGGGCGAGATCTTCCCGGCCCCACGCAGCTGGGTCGAGGTTGCCTACCCTGGCCTCGCCTACTACAACCAGGTCGATCGCGGCGGCCACTTCGCGGCATGGGAAGAACCAGCCCTCTTCGCGTCGGAGCTGCGCGCTGCGTTCAAGCCGCTGCGGTAACTCGCCGGACGTTCCAGCGGACCGAACACGGCTGGAGTGTGGCGTCATGGACAAGAGCATCGACCGGAACCGCCGACGCCTCCTCGGTAGGGTGGTCGATATACAGGAGACTCCAATGAATCGCACGGGCAGGGTGACAGTGGGAATCGCATCCGTCTGGCTCGCGGTTCTTGGCGGCATGGCCATCTCCGCGCAGAACTCCGCGGAGAGCAAATACACGGTGCGAGTGCCGGGAGGGCTGGCGTTCTCCGAGTTCAGGGGATACGAGGCCTGGCAGACCATCTCCCTCAGTCGCACCGACAGGTTCGTCGCCGTCATCCTCGGCAATCCCGCGATGATCGATGCCTACAAAGCCGGCATTCCCGGCAACGGGAAGCCCTTTCCGGACGGGGTCAAGATGGCCAAGGTCCACTGGAACCCGAAGCAGAACACGTTCTTCCCCGATGCGACGGTGCCCGGCGGACTGGCGAACGTGGACTTCATGGTGAAGGACAGCCAGAGGTTCGCGGACAGTGGCGGATGGGGTTATGCGGTGTTCGACTACGACAACGCCTCTGATGCGTTCACGCCTGGCACCACGGCTGGCACGCCGCCGCAGGGGAACGACGCCAAATGCGGATTCGCGTGCCACACGACAGCGAAGGCGCGAGACTACGTGTTCACGGATTACGGAAGGCGGTGAGGGCCGACCGCACCGCGAGAACGGAGCACTCCTTCACCTCTACGCGACGCCCACGAGGTCGGACACAACATTCCTCGACGCACTTCATCGAGATGCTCTGAGCCGCTGAATCGACACGTGATCGACGAAGAGCCCCTTGGACGCCGCCGGCGTGTGCGATAATCGTGCGAAGCCGCTCGCAAATCGCTGATTTTAGACGGAGAGATGTCCGAGTGGTTGAAGGAGCACGCTTGGAAAGCGTGTGTAGGGGAAACTCTACCGAGGGTTCGAATCCCTCTCTCTCCGCCACACTCACCACGTGAGTGTGGCGGTTCGGCTGCAGCTCAGCCCTCGCGCCGCGGGGTCTAGCGGGTGCCCGACACCAGCACCGGCACCGGCCGGTACATCCCCGGCATCAGGCGCTTGAGATTCTCGAGCTTGGGCAGGTCGTTGTAGACGATGTAGGGATAGGTGGGATTGCGGACCAGGAAATCCTGGTGGTACTTCTCGGCCGGGTAGAACTGGCGTCCCGTCTCGATCGTCGTCACGATCCGCTTCTTGAACGCGTGCAGGGCGTCGAGCTGGGCGATGTAGGCCTTGGCCACGGCCGCCTGCTCGGCGTTCGCCGCGAAGATCGTCGACCGGTACTGCGTGCCGGTGTCGGGCCCCTGGCGATTGAGCTGCGTCGGATCGTGCGCCACGGAGAAGTACACCTGCAGCAGTTGTCCATACGTCACCTGCCGCGGGTCGAAGGTGACCTGCACCGACTCGGCGTGACCCGTCGTGCCGTCGTTGGTCAGTTCGTAGACCGCCGTGCTCTTGGCGCCACCGGCGTAGCCGGAGAGCGCGTTGGTCACGCCCTTGACGTGCTGGAAGACACCCTGCACGCCCCAGAAGCAGCCGCCGGCAAACACCGCCACCTCCGATGAGGCCTGGCTGGCCGGCAGGTCGGTCGCCGGCGCCGGCAGCGCAATGCCCTCCTGCGCCGCCGTCGGCATGGCGACCGTGATCAGCGCGCCCGCGACGAGGCAGACGCCAACGAGGCCCGACACGCTGAACCGATGATCGCTGCTCGTCATGCGCCAGTCTCCTATCGTGGCGAGGGGTTGTCGGGCTGGAAGACCAAGGCCACGCCGTTGATGCAGTATCGCAGGCCCGTCGGCTTCGGACCGTCGTCGAACACGTGGCCCTGATGGCCGCCGCATCTCCGGCAATGCACGGCTTCGCGAACCATGCCGAGCGACGTGTCGCGCGTGACGCCGACGGCCTGGTCCAGCGGCGCATAGAAGCTCGGCCACCCGGTATGGCTGTCGTACTTGGTGCGCGACGAGAACAGGTCGAGCTGGCACCCCGCACAGGCGAACGTCCCGGGCCGTTTCTCGTTCAGCAACGGACTGGTGAAGGCACGCTCGGTCCCCTCCTGCCGCAGGACGTAGAACTGCGCCGGCGTCAGCAGCCGCTTCCAGTCGGCGTCGCTCCGCGTCACCTCGAACGGTTGACGGGCGGCGGCCGACACGGCCCGCCACGGCGCCGTGAATACGGCGGCAATGCCGGTTGACAGGAGCAGTCGTCGCGTCAGCATGCGTTCCCCTCCGACAGGCGGTCGCCTGTCAATTGTCGCGTCAGGCGTCGCGCGCAGCAAGCTCACATGCAGGTCGTGGCGACCATCCGCAGGCTGCGCACCGACATGACGGCTGCGGGCGCGGCCATCGCGCCGGGCTTGGCCATCGGATCGGGCTTGGCCATGGCATCGGGCTTGGCCATCGGGTCGGGCTTCGCCATTCCGGGCTTCGCCATGCCCATCTCCGTGAGCGTGACCGAGACCTTGTGGCCGACGTGCGTGCTGAGATCGACCGCGGTGCTGGCAATCGACAGCGTCTGTCCCATGGCGTCCTTGCCCATCGCGCCCTTGCCCATGGAGTCTTTCCCCATGGTGTCCTTCCCCATCGCACCGGGCGCCATCGCCGTCTCCTCCGCGGCATGCGTGAGGGTGAAGCTGCCGGTGGTGGCGCCGGTGGCGACACAGCCCGTGTAGGTCCTCTCCTTCGCCATCGGCATCGGCTTGGCCATGGTGCCAGTGGGCGCCTGCGCCTGCGTCGTCTGAATCAGGGCCGCCAGCGCCAGGGCGCTCAGCCCGCACGTCATTCGCATCGTCATGTGATCTCCTCGAGGATGGGGCGTTCAGCGGGAACGCGTGCTCTCACCGGCTCTATGTCCGCGGGAGCGCCGGATATTCCGGCCGGTGCTTACAGCCAGTGACCATCGACGCGAAGTTGTCCCAGCCGTGGAGCGCGACCATCACGAGGTGCCCGGGGATGAACGAGAGCAGCCCGCACATCGCCAGGAAATGCACGAGCCGGGCGCCGTGGTAACCGCCGAACAGCAGGCCCAGGACCGAGAACTGCACCGGCTTGAACATCACGAGCCCGGTGAGCAGTGACACCGCGCCAAGGGCGAGTGCGCTCGTGTAGGCGAGCTTCTGCAGCGCGTTGTATTGCGCCGTGGCCGGCGGCTTGGGCCCGAACAGGAAGTAATGCCGCACCATCGGCCACACGTGCGGCAGGTCGCTGGGCACGAACAGGACGGTGCGGTAGTGGCCCGACGCCGCTTGATACAGCACGTAGAGCAGCGCGGCGCCGATGAAGATCCACATGAAGGTGAAGTGCCACTGCAGGGCACCGCCGAGCCAGCCGCCCAGGGTCACCGCCTGCGGCACGGCCGAGATCAGATCCACCTGCGGGACCTTGTCGCCGAAGCTGGGGAACGCATTGAAGATCTGCAGCCCGCTCATCGTGAGCACAGAGATCGTGACGGCGTTGACCCAGTGCGCGAACCGCACGGCCCACGGATGCTCGTAGAGCGGCCGACGGATGGCGGCGGTGGTCGACTCAGAGTCCGGCATACCAGCTGTATCCCTGATCGCTCCAGTAGCCGTGACGCGCCGGCCGGACGTGAGTCACGTCGAGCGTCGTCAGGTACTTCGCGTGCTTGTAGCCGAGCTTCGTCGGCAGGCTCAGGCGCAGCGGCGCGCCGTGACCGGGATCGAGCGGACGGTCGTACATCTCGTAGCAGAGCAGCGACTGCGGGTGACGCGCTGTCTCGATGTCGAGCGACTCGTAGTAGCCGTCGGCGCAGGTCACCACCAGAAACGACGCCGCCGGGTCCGCCCCCACGAACGCGAGAAAGTCAGAGAGCCGTGCGCCGCCGAAGCGACCCACCGCGTCCCACCCCTCGACGCAGACGTGGCGCGTGTTCTGCACCTGCTTCGGCAGGTCGCGTACGGCCGACAAGGCGTAGGGCCCAGGCCTCGCCACCGCCCCACCGACGGCGAGCGTCCACTGCTCGAAATCGATGGGAGGCGGGCCGAAGCCGTTGTAGGGGAACTGTTCGAACGGGATGAGGGCGGCGTCGGCGAGCGTGGGCGCCGGGTGCGCGCCCCGGAACAGCGCGCCAGACGCGCGGTCGCTGAAATCGATGCCCGCCGAGAGCAGACGCTCGCGCCACGCCGGCACCGCCACGGCGCCCAGCAACAGCGCCGGGCTCATTTTCAGCAGCTCGCGCCGGGTCGTGCCGCTCGCGGGGCCGTCGGTCATCGCGCCGCTCCGCCGGACGGTGCGCACGGCAGTGTCCATGCCGGCACAATGTCCGGCCGGTCACGAACTATTCCCCCGTCGGCTCAGGCGCCGCCGAGGGCCTGCACGACCGGGCCGGCCATGACCCGGGCCACCGCCTGCACGTCGTCGTCAGGCAGCGTCGAGACGACGAACACCGTGTGCGCGCTGCCGCGGAACGACGCGACATGCTCGCCGCCCACGGGCGGCTGGGCCGCCGGGTTGTGGTCGAGGCCGGCCCACGGAATCCACGCGGCGGTCGCCGCGGCGTCCGACGCCACCACCACCGACACCAGCGTGGCCTTGTAGCGCAGCACCAGATGGGCGAAGCGCACGCCCTGCCACACACACGAATGCCGGTCGACGACCTCGAGCGCGCCGCCGGGCAGCGCCGTGGTCTCCGGCTCGACGGCCTGGAGTGCACGAAACGCCGCGTCGTACTGGGCGGCGGCCTGCTCCAGTGAGATGGGCTTCTCCGCCAACCTGAAGGTGAGGGCGCAGTTCTCGTGGTCGCCCGCCGCGAGCCGGGCGAGCGCGGCGAGGCGCGACGGCGCCAGCCACGCGAGCGAGCCGACGCCGACGGCGACGACCAGCAGCACGCTGGCGGCGATGGCTCCCCAGCGTCGCCACGGGGCCGCCTGGCGGACCGGTGCGGCCGCCTCGTCCGACAGCCGTCGGCGAAGCGCGTCGACGAACTCGGGGCGGGGCTGCAGATCGGTCGACTGCTCGAACGCCGACTTCAGCGCCCCGCGCAGACGCTGCCTGGCCTCGAAGTCCGCGCGGCATGCCGGGCACCCGTCCAGGTGGCGCACGATGTCATCGGTGGTCTCGATGAGGAGCTGCCCGCTGAGAAAGGCGTCGGCGCGCTCGCGAACGCGGCGGCATTCGGCCGTCACAGCGTCCTCCGTGACGGGGCGTCTGATCGCGAGGCCTCGCCTGACGCCCCGGCGTCGTCGGCGCCCAGCCGCGTACGGAGCGCCGCTCGTCCGCGGTGCAGCCGCGACATCACCGTGCCGATGGGAATCGACAGGGCCTCGGCGATTTCCTTGTAGGTCATCTCTTCCACGTCACACAGCAAGATGATGTCCTGGTAGACCTCGGGAATTCCCCGGAGTGCGGCCAGCAGGTCTTCGTCGGTGAGATGCTGCGGAATGGCGGGCACGAACGGCACCGCCTCGGCGATCCGATCGTCGACGTCCTCGACCTCGCGGTGACGGGACGCCGCCCGGCGCCGGTTGCTCCGCAGGTGCTGCAGGATGGTCACCAGCCACGCCCGGCAGTTCGTCCCGGGCGTGTAGCGCTGGAACGAGCGCAGGGCCTGCATCAACGTGTCCTGCACGAGATCCTCGGCCGCGGCGCGATCCCGCTCGTACCACATGGCGAGGCGAAACAGGCGGTCGGCATGCGGCATGGCTTCCCGCTCGAAGGCCTCCCAGGGCGAATGCGGCTGTGGCGACGTGCGATCCTCCATCCCTTCGATGCGAATGTCCCCACCCTGGCCACATATTCCCGGCACCGGGAACGGACACGGGCGACCACGGCCGTAGGGCCCGGCGAGGCACGACCGATGATGGTACCCTCGACGTCACGCCGGCCGGGCCGACACCGTGCGGCGAGTCCGGCATCCAACACGCGACCCTGTGATGTTCACCACACCTCTTCGTAGCGCCGTCGCGCTGCTGCTCCTGACCGCCGTCGCGCCTGTCATCGGCAACGCGCAGCAGCCCCAGGCCGCCGTCGACACGTCGAAGGTCGGGCCGCAGGTGGGCACGTCGGTGCCGCCGTTCGCGGGCACCGACCAGTTCGGCAAGACGCAGTCGCTCACGTCGCTGTCGGGACCGAAGGGGCTGATGCTCGTCTTCAGCCGCTCCGCCGACTGGTGACCGTACTGCAAGACGCAGCTCGTGGAGCTGCAAAGCCGCTACGACGACATCAGGGCGCAGGGGCTGGGCCTCGTCGCCATCACCTATGATCCGCCTGAGACCCTCAAGAAGTTCTCGGACTCGCGCCGGATCACGTTCCCGCTGATCTCCGATCCCGGGTCGGCGATCATCAAGCGCTACGGTCTCTTCAACGCCACGGTCGACCCGCAGACCCGTGCGTATGGCATCCCGCATCCGGGGACGTTCATCGTCGACCGCGCCGGTCTCGTCGTCGCGCGATTCTTCGAAGACGCCTATCAGGAGCGGTACACCGCGGCCACCATCCTGGCGACGATGGGCGCCACGCCCGCGGGGTCGCCGATGTCGGCCGCGAACACCCACCTCTCGCTCGCGGCGTCGATCAGCGACGCCGTGGCGGCCCCCGGCCATCGGCTCACGATCGTGGCGGACGTCAGGCCGCAGGCGGGCATGCACCTGTACGCGCCCGGGAAGCACGACTACCAGGTGGTGCGGCTGACCATCGATCCACAGCCCTGGCTGCGCACGCACGACACCGTGTATCCGCCGTCGCAGATCTATCACTTCGTGCCGCTCGACGAGCGGGTCGAGGTCTACAGCGCGCCCTTCCGGCTGCTGCGCGACGTCACCCTGCTGGCGACGCCCGAGATGCAGAAGGTGCTCGGCAGGATGCCGTCGGTCACGATTTCCGGCGCCCTCGAGTATCAGGCCTGCGACGACAAGGTCTGCTTCAATCCGGTCCGCCTGCCCATCAGCTTCACGGTCACGCTGAAGCCCCTCGACCGCACGCCGCCGGGCTAGCGCGTCCGGGCCCCGCCGCCGGTCGGAACTCGTTTGGCGTGCGCGTTGCACTCCGTGCGGACGTGCCGTCCCTAGAACCGTCGCAGAGCCCCCTGCCCGTCGCTCAACCGCCCCAGGAGGCGTCCATGCTCCGTCGTCTTGCCAATGCTGGCACTCTCGCTACCCTGATTGCCGTCGGTGTCGCCACAACGCCGGCCCTCGCCCAACCTGCGGATCAGCCGGTGATCGGGCTGGTCCAGAACGCCAATACCCTGGTCCGGTTCACGACCGCCTCCGCCGGCACGGTGTCGGCGCCGCTCGCGGTGACCGGGCTCGCTCCCGGCGACACGCTCAAGGCCATCGACTACCGGCCCGCCAACGGGCTGCTTTACGGCATCGCCACGGACGTGTCGAACGCGATCGTCCGCACCTACACGATCAACACCGTGACCGGCGCCGCCAGCGCGCTGGGCGCGCCGGTGACGCTGCCCACGCCGGGCACCGCCTGGGACATCAACTTCAACCCGACGGTGGACCGCATCCGCGTCGTGAACGACCAGGACGAGAACGCGCGGCTCATTCCCGACGCCGGCGCGCTCGCCGCCGACGACGCCAACCTCACGAGCGGCGCCACCATCGACGCCGTCGCCTACACCAATGCCTTCGCCGGCGCGACCACGACCACGCTCTATGCACTCGATCAGGCCACCAATGGCCTGGCGACGATCGGCGGCATCAACGGCACGCCCAGCCCGAACGGCGGCGCCGTCACGGCCGTCGGTCCGCTGGGCATCACGTTCGCCGGCGCGACGACGGCGTTCGACATCGCCTCGAACAACGCCGCGCTGGCGGTGCTCCGTCCGACCGGCGGCGCGCTGTCGCTCTACACCATCAACCTCGGCACGGGCGCGGCGACGCTGGTGAGCGCCGTGGGCGATGGCTCGCTGGCCCTCGACGACATCGCCATCGTCGACCCGGGCCTGGTGCTGTCGCCGCCGTCGGGCGCCTACACGAGCCGGCAGGCGTTCGACATCGTGCTGCTGCTGGATTTCGGCAACCGCACGCTCACGAACGGGACCATCACGTTCAACGGTCTCGACGTGACGAGCATCATCGCCTCCTGCGTGCGCGTCGGCACGGCCGCGAACGGCGTGTTCTCGCTGCGCTGCCCGAACATCGGCGGCCCGGTGGTGGGCCCCGGCACGCACAACTTCGTCGTGCGCCTCGAGACGGCGGACGGCAGCGTGGTGCAGCGCAGCGTCACCTGGAACGTGATCGCGGTCACCGAGCCCTAGTACTGGCGTCACCCGGACGGCCTGACGCTGCCGTCAGCGTCGGGCCGCCCCGTGCGCCGCGGGAGCGCGGCGAAATTCGAGACCTCCGTCCGTCTATTCAGAGCGGAACGTCAGGGAGGCTCGAATGCAGAACCGCAACGTCATCGTCGCGCCGCTCGCCCTCGCCGGCCTGTTGTCGTTCGGCGCCGCCGCCCAGAACGCGCAGCCGGTGCCACCGCCGCCCCCGCCGTCGATCTCCGCCCTGATCAACGGCGGCATCGACGCGCTGAGCCAGCGGGCGCTCCCCACGCTGGGCGCGGTCGCCGCCGTGGGCGTGCTGACCATGGCGGTGCAACAGGCACTGAAGGCGCTGTTTCGCTACCACCGGCGGTTCAACGCGTTGCACGTGGAGACGTGGGCACGAGAGCGCACCCAGAGCCCGGGGCTCAAGGGACTCGTGACCCTGGCCACGGCCGGCCAGCATCCGGCCATCGCGGACGCCAAGTCGCTCTGTGACCTCGATGGCCCTGGTCTCACGGCGCAGTTGACGCTAGCGGCCAAGCTGGCGCTCATGTTTCCCGACCAGAGTGGGCATGCGGACGTGCTGCGGATGGTCGCGGGCGGCATCGGCGACCCCGATGTCAACACGCTGCTCGGCAAGACGGCACCCCCGCCAACGCCGGCAGCGATCGACGACGCCCGCACCCGGCTTGGCTTCCTGATCGACCGCTCCATGGACACGCTGCAGGTGCGCCTCACCTACGAATGGGCGCGGGTCAACCAGATGATGGCCTTTGGGCTGAGCGCCGTCATCGCGGCGGTGGCCGGAGGGTTCTACTACTGGAATCAGGGCATCCTGGCGCGGCCGTGGGACGCCCAGGGGATGCACTACCTGATGATCTTCCTCGGCGCGATCCTGAGCGGCATCCTGGCGCCAGTGGCAAAGGACCTCGTGACCGCGCTGCAGAGCCTCAAGGGCCGCTAGCGGCGATGGACCTCACCGTCAAGCCCACCGACGTCAGCGGCGCGCCGCTTCCGGTCGCATGTACCGTGACCGTGCGGCGCAACGGCACGATTGCCGGCACGGCGCGGTGTCCGGCCGGCGCGCAGGCCGCGTTCAAGAGTCTGGGCGCTCACGACGTCCACCACATCGCGGTCGAGGCGGACGGCTTTCACACTGGGACTGTCACCGTCGTCACCAACGGGGATCTCGACGAACTGGTGCCGTGCGTGCTGCGGGCCGCCGATTGTTGCCCCGACGTTCCGAGGGTCGAGCTGTTGCCCTCCGACTTGCGGCGTCTCCTCGAGACGTACGAACTCGAAGCGCCATCCCGCGAGGTGCGTGGTCGCGACGTGCCGACGCGGACGCTGCCTTGCGCCTGTGCTCCGGATCGCACGATAGCCGCCCGCGACATCGCTGGCCGCGCGGTCACGCCGCTCGGCTGGGCGACGCTGACGTTGGAACAGCGCGGCGGCCTGCTCAACCTCTACGCCAAGATGCGGTCGATCACGGTTGGCGGCCGGTCCGCGTGGTCGTACGTCGAGCGCCTGCTTCGTGTCGATCAGGATCGCATCCACGTCGAGGTGGACTCACGCCTCGCCTGCGAGGTCAGGAAGATGCTGGACGTCTTCAAGGACGCCGACGACAGCCTCCACGAGCCAGGGGAAGGCTATCGTCGCGCCGGCTCGGTGAAGTCGCGAGAGCCGCGCGGCAACTTGCAGTTGTCGTTCTCCGTTCCCGCGGACGGCGGGCCCATGCACGTCGACGCCGATGTCGACGAAGCCGCCGGGCTCGGTCACGTCACACAAGTCCTTCGCAACTGGTTGACCGGCGGCAAGACCGACCCGTTCGACGTGCACCAGATCCTCGTGGCGCACCAGCGAGCCAGCACGCAGAAGATGCCGGCGATCGGCCCCTATCGGCCGGGCTACCGTCTCGGCCTGCGCGCCGGCCCGGCCGACTATCGCCTGCCGGCGGCGCCTCCGGTCTAGCGCGCCTCCGCTACGGCCGCGCCGTCGGCCACACCGTGCCCTGGTGCAGCTTCGTCACCGGCGCGAGGCCCTTGTTCACGAACCGCTGGATGCGCTTTCCCTCCCACGTCTCGGTCGTGTAGAGGTTGCCCTGCGAGTCGATCGCGATCGAGTGCACGCCGTAGAACTGCCCCGGCTGCCGTCCGCCGTCGCCGAACGACGTCAGCACCTCGAGCGATTGCCGGTCGAGGATGTTGACCCGGTTGTTGATGCCGTCGGGGACGAACAGGAAGCGCTGCTCGCGGTCTTTCGAGAAGGCGACGTCCCACACCGAGCCCGAGGCGCGGGTGTGCTTGTCGATGAACTGTTCCTTCACGAAGGTGCCATCAGGCTTGAACACCTGCAGCCGATCGTTCAGGCGATCGCAGACGTAGACCAGGCCGTCGACCGAGAGATCGGCGCAGTGCACGGGGTTGCGGAAGTTCTGTGACGGCGGCGCGTTGGGATCGTAGCGGCCCTCGGGCGCGTCGTTCGGCGGCTTGCCGTAGGCGCCCCAGAAGCGCTTCAGCTTGCCGCTCGCGCCGTCGAGCACGGCGACACGGCGATTGAGGTAGCCGTCGGCGACGTAGGCCTCGTTGGCCTTGGCATCGACGAAGATTTTAGCGACGCGGCCGAAGCTGACCGGATCGCTGCTGCCCGGCGCGTGGGTGGCTTGGCCCTGCGGGTTCTTGCCGGTCTCGCGCGCGTTCGGCTTGCCGTACTGCGCCACGAACTTGCCGTCCTGCGTGAACTTCAGGATGTGCGAGTCGCCCGGCCCGTTGCCGCCGATCCACACCATGCCGGTGTGGTCGACGAAGATGCCGTGGTTACCCGTGGGCCAGTCGTAGCCCTGCCCCGGCCCGCCCCAGCTCTGCACCAGGTTGCCCTGCTGGTCGAAGGCCAGCACCGGCGGCGCGCCCTGGCAACAGTCACCGGACTTCAGCTCCAGCGCCTTCTCGTTGGGGTCGAGGGTCGACGACCCGCGATGGATGATCCAGATCCGATCGCGATCATCGGCCCACACGCCGATGGCGTTGCCGAGCACCCAGTGGTTCGGGAGCGGCTTGGGCCACAGCGGATCGACCTCGAAGCGTGGTGCCTGTTTCGCGCCCTGCGCGCGCACCGCGGCCACCCGATCAAGGGCCGCCTGGCCCAGGCCCAGGGCGACGAGCACTGCCAGCCACGAGCCGAAGCGAATCGCACGGGGACGGGTCATGTCGGACCTCCGAAGGGGCGCGAGGCCGGCGGACCGCCGGCTCGCGGCGAGTCTACTCCAGGCACCGGCCGGTCCGCCTCGACCGCACGCGCGCCGCCGCGGCGACGTCGGCGGGCCGGCATGACGTCGAACTTGGCGCATACTGACGCCATGAACTGGCTGGTCAAGGAAGAGCCGTCGAACTACAACTTCGAGACGTTCCGCAAGGACGGCAAGACCGTGTGGGCCGGCGTGCGCAACCCGGTCGCTCAGAAGCACCTGCGCGCCATGACCGCTGGCGACCGCGTGTTCTACTACCACACCGGCGACGAGAAGCAGATCGTCGGCACCGCACGCGTCGTCGGCACGCCGTACCGCGATCCCAGCGACGGCCGCTTCCACGTCGTCGAGCTCGAGTGCGACGCGCCCCTGCCGGCGCCGGTCACGCTGAAGGCGGTGAAGGCGGACCCGCGATTCGCCGACTTCGCGCTCGCGCGGGTGCCGCGCCTGTCGGTGATGCCGGTCACCGACGCGCAGTGGAAAGCCCTCGAAGCCATGGCCCGCGCCTAGCGGACCGACGGACCCACACACGCATGCGCAATCGCACGTTCGGACGGACAGGGTGGCCGGTCAGCGAGATCGGCTACGGGATGTGGGGCATGGGCGGCTGGTCGGGCTCGGACGACACCGAGTCACGCGCGTCGCTGCATCGCGCGGTCGAAGGCGGCTGCACGTTCTTCGACACGGCGCTCGCCTACGGGGCCGGCAAGAGCGAACAGCTGCTCGGCGAGGTCGTGCGCGCCCATCCCGATCGCGGCCTCGTCGTCGCCACCAAGGTGCCGCCGAAGAACCTGAAGTGGCCGGGCAAGGCCGAGTACCCGGTGGCCGACACGTTCCCGGCCGATCACATCCACGAGTTCACGGCCCGCAGCCTCGCCAATCTGGGCCTCGAGCGCATCGACCTGCTGCAGCTCCACGTCTGGGATGACACGTGGGCCGCGGACGACGGCTGGAAGCGCGCCGCCGACGACCTGAAGCGTGCCGGCACCATCCGCGCGTTCGGCATCAGCGTCAACCGCTGGCAGCCGGAGAACGTGCTGGCAGCCATCGCGACCGGGGTCGTCGACGCGGTGCAGGTCGTCTACAACGTCTTCGACCAGGCGCCGGAAGATCGTTTGTTTCCTGCGTGTCGTGCCGCTGGCGTCGCCGTGATCGCGCGCGTCCCGTTCGACGAAGGCTCGCTCACCGGGACCCTCACGCGTGACACGACCTTCCCCGCCGACGACTGGCGCAGCACGTACTTCACGCCCGAGCACCTCGCGGCGACGCTGTCCCGCGTTGATCGGCTGCAGCCGCTCGTCGAGGCCGGCGGGTCCCTGCCCGATCTCGCGCTGCGGTTCATCCTGGCCGCGCCGGAGGTCTCGACCGTGATCCCGGGTATGCGGCGCACCCGCCACGTCGACGCGAATCTCGCGGCCAGCGATCGCGGGCCGCTCGACGCCGACATGGTCGCGGCGCTGCGTGCGCATCGCTGGGACCGCGTGCCGAACCGCGTCGCCTAGCCGCGGGCGCGCCCTCGAGCGCCGGGCGCGACTCAGTCGCTGACGTCGGCGGTGGCCGTAGAGGCGACGGTGGCGCGCGAGACCAGCACCTTGTCGATGCGGCGTCCGTCCATGTCCATCACCTCGAACCGCATGCCACCCCACTCGAAGGTGTCGCAGGTGACGGGGATGCGGCCCAGCCGCGCCATCACGAAGCCGCCCAGCGTGTGATACGCCCCCGACTCGTCGTCGGGCAGGTCGTCGAGCCCGAGTTCGTTGGCCACCTCGCTGATCGGCGTGGCGCCGTCGACCAGCCAGCTGCCGTCGGCGCGGACCACGATCGGGCGGTCGGCCGCCGCGTCGGTGGGCAGGCTGCCGACGAAGGCCTCGAGCAGGTCGGTCACCGTGACCAGGCCTTCGACCGCGCCGAACTCGTCGAGCACGATCGCCAGGTGCCGGTGCGAGCCCTTGAGCGCCTCGAGCAGTTTGAACACGCCCATCGAGTCGGGCACGAACAGCGGCTCCTGCATCAGGGCGCGGAGCGTGATCGGCGAGTTCTGCATCGCGACCGAGAGCAGGTCGGCGGCGCGCACGGTGCCGAGCACGTTGTCGAGCGACTGGTTGCAGACCACGAACTGGCCGTGGCGGTGGCCGCTGAGGAAGGTGCGCAGCTCTTCGCCGGAGGCGTCCACGTCGACCCACTCGATGTCGAGCCGCGGCGTCATGATCGCGCCGACGCGCTGATCGCCGACGCGGAACACGCGCTGCACCAGGCTCTCTTCGTTCTCCTCGAGCGCGCCGCTCTCGGCGCCCTGGCTGATCACCGCGCGGATCTCGTCCTCGGTGAGGTGTGGCTCGACGTCGCCCTTGACGCCGAAGACGCGCAGCACGAGGTTCGTGGATCCGGTGAGCAGGGCCACCACCGGCCCGCCCAGCCGCGACAGCCACGACATCGGCATCGCCACCCACGACGCGATCGTCTCCGGATGGTTGAGGCCGATGCGCTTCGGCACCAGCTCGCCGATGATGAGCGACAGGTAGGTGATCACGGCCACGACCAGACCCAGCGCAACGGCCTCGGCGTAAGGCGCAATCTGCGGGAACTGCGTCAGCCACGCCTGCAGCGGCTCGGCGATGGTGGCGCCGCCGTAGGCCCCGGCGAGCACGCCCACCAGGGAGATGCCCACCTGCACGGTGGAGAGGAACTGCGTCGGCGCGTGGGCGAGCGCCAGCGCCGCTGCCGCGCGCGTGTCGCCATCGTCGGCGCGCTGCTGCAGCCGCACCTTGCGGGCGGCCACGATCGCGATCTCCGACATCGCGAAAATACCGTTCGCCACCAGCAGCAGGAGGACGACGACGATCTCGGTGCCGACACCGGGCATGCGCTCTCGATTGTACGCGGCCCGCCGTCTGCACGAAACCGCGCGCGCCACCAGTGTCGGCCGTGGCGCGGGAATATACTGCGCGCATGACGCAGCGCCGGTTCTCGACGGCCGTCGCGGCTGTGGCGCTCGCCGCGCTCGCCGGCGGCCTCCCCCCGTCCCTCGACGCACAGGGACCGCAGCCGTGGACGGCGCGCGACCTGTCGCGCCTCCTCGCGGTGGGCGATGTCGAGGTCTCACCGGCGGGCACGCACGTCGCGTACACGGTCGTGCACAACAGCGACACCGGGCGTCCCCAGGCCACGCTCACGATCCGCAACCTGACCACGGGCGCCAGCCACGACCTGCCGCGCGGATCGTCGGGGCCGCGCTGGGCGCCCGACGGCCGGCGCCTCGGCTATCTGGGCCCGACGCCCGAGGGTTACGGCCTCGTGGTCAGCGAGGCCGACGGCAGCGGCGCGCGCCTCATCGCCAAGGTCGAGAGCACGAACCATCCGCTGCCGTCGGCGGCGGCGTCGGTGGCGTGGGCACCCGACGGCCGGCGCGTGGCCTTCGTCTCGGCCACGCCGGGTCCCGAACACGCGCAGGCCAACGGCGACCCGATGGTCATCACCCGCTATCTCTACAAGCCGACGGCCGGTGAGGGACTGACGCGGTTCAACGACAACAAGCGGACCCACGTGTTCGTGACCGACGTCGGCACGCGCCAGGTGACGCAGCTCACCGACGGCGCGACCTACGAGCACTCGATCGACTGGGCGCCCGGCGGCGACGTCATCTCGTTCATCTCGAATCGCGAGGCGGATGCGGACCGCTTCTTCAACTACGACGTGCTCACGGTGTCGGCGCGCACGCGCGACGTCCGCCGGCTCACCACGACGAAGAGCGCGGAGTACGCGCCGGCGTGGTCGCCCGACGGGCGCCGTCTCGCCTTCCTCGGCACGCGCCGCGACCTGACGTCGTCCGAGACGACGATGGAAGACACGCACGTCTGGGTGATGCAGGCGGACGGCAGCGGCCGCATCGAGCTGGGCAAGGACATCGACAACCGCCAGGGACCGCCGCAGTGGTCGGCCGACGGCCGCTGGGTCTACTTCACCGTGCAGGAGCGTGGCAGCGTGAAGCTGCTGCGGCTGCCGGCCGATGGCGGCGCCGCCGAGGTCGTGGCCGGCGACCGCGGGTCGGTCGGCGCCTGGTCGCTCGGCGGCGACACGCTGGCCTACGCCTTCACGTCACCGTCCGGTCCCGCAGACCTCTACACCCGCCGCGGGACCGCCGCGCCCGAGCGGCGCACCACGCTGAACGCCGCGCTGCTGGCCGAGCGGGCGACGGCGGAGGTCGAAGCTCTCACGTTCCGCAGCGCCGACGGCACCGAGATCGAAGCGTTCCTGACCCTGCCGCAGGGACGCACGATGACGTCGACGCATCCGCTGATCGCGCTCATCCACGGCGGGCCGCACGGCCAGCAGGGGCCGGCGTTCAACCACAAGGCGCAGGTCTACGCGGCCCAGGGCTGGGCCTCGCTGATGGTGAACTACCGCGGCTCGACCGGCTACGGACAAGCGCTCGCCGACAAGATCTTCGGCGACCAGAACGGCGCCGAGGCCCGCGATGTCGTGGCCGGTGTCGACGCCGCGCTGGCGAAGTACCCGTGGTTCGATCGCTCGAAGCTCGGCATCGAGGGCGGGAGCTACGGCGGGCAGCTCACCAACTGGATCATCACCGAGACGGATCGCTTCGCGGCGGCGATCCCGAGCGCCGGCATCGCCAACCTGGTCAGCTTCAACTACATGGCCTATTACCACGACTACCTGGCCGTGGAGTTCGGACGCTACCCGCATCAGGACGGGCTGATGGACGTGCTGTGGCAGCGCTCGCCGATCCGCCAGATCCACAAGGCGAAGACCCCGACGCTCATCCTGCACGGCGAGAACGACAACGACGTGCCGATCGCCGAGGCGGAACAGCTGTACGTGGCGCTGCACGACGTCGGCGTGAAGACCGAGCTGGTGCGCTATCCGCGCGAAGGCCACGGCCTGCGTGAAACCGGCCATGTGATCGACGCGCTCGAGCGCAGCATCGACTGGTACCGCACGCACTTCGCCGCGCCGTAGGGGCGATGTTTTTCCACCAACCCGAGCCCCGGGGCCCCGAGACCCGCTAAAGTAGTCCCGTGTTCAAGCGCCAGACCTCCGGGTCGGTCGTGTGCTCGTCGTGCGGCGTGCTCGTCGGCGTGAACGACCCCGTCTGCTACAACTGCAATCGCCGCAACCCGGGGCTGTGGGGGTTCGCGCCGGCGTTCCGCCGCCTCGGGCAGGACCTGGGCTTCGTGCCGCTGGTCATGGGCGCGACGATCGTGCTCTACGTCCTGTCGCTGCTGCTCTCGGGCGGCGGCCTGCAGACGATGTTCTCACCCGGCAGCCGGGTCCTGGTACTGCTCGGCGCCAGCGGCTCGATTCCCGTCTTCGGAATGGGCCGCTGGTGGACGGTGCTCACCGCCGGCTGGCTGCACGCCGGCCTGCTCCACATCTTCTTCAACGCCTTGTGGATCCGGCAGCTCGCGCCGGCGGTGGCCGAGCTCTTCGGCCCGGGCCGCATGGTGCTGCTCTACGTGCTGTCGGGCGTCGTGGGCTTCACGTTCACGTCGGTGGCCGGGCAGTACATCGGCTTCCTGCCGGTGATCGGCGGCGCGCAGTTGTCGGTGGGCGCGTCGGCGCCGATCTTCGGCCTGCTCGGGGCGGTGGTGCGCTACGGGCAGCGCACCGGCAGCAGCCATGCGCGTGACGTCGGTCTGCAGTACGCCGTGATGATGGGCATCTTCGGACTGATCATGCCGGGCATCGACAACCAGGCGCACCTGGGCGGGTTCGTCGGCGGCTACCTGGGCGCGGTGGTGCTCGATCCCCTCAAGCCGGAGCGCGTCGACCATCTCGTCGGCGCGGTCGTGGCCCTGCTCGTGACCGCGGTCGCCCTGGTCGCGTCGGTGGTCACGGTCCTGCCTCTGCTCATGCGCTGACGGCCGTCCAGTCCGAGTTCTTGAATCGGGCGCGCCCAAAAAGCCGAACGCTTCGGGCCCGGCCCGGTGTGCGCTTGCGGACGAGCTGGCTGGCCGCCCCCGGGGTTCATCCGCCAATTCCGGCCTGGCCGGGCCGGCAAGGGCCAGATTCCCGACAATCTGCGCGCATAACGCCCGTTCATCCCGGACATCTGTCGCTCGTCCCACGCCGTTCGAGGCCCGGGCGCGGTGCCCTACGGGCCCTCCGGGGCATGCCGAAACGGGCATCAGCCTTGCTGTAGGTTCCTCGGGCCGAAGTACGGCGGCAAGCCACGCGACGTGCGGAGACCCATTTCACGGCCGGCTCGTTTCAGTTGGCCGTGTTTGCTCGACCACCCCACAGGAGGCTATTCCATGGCACGTTGGAGCAGGACACTGCTCGCGCTGGCAGCCGCGGTGCTGCTGGCCGTCCCTAGCGCGTTTGCGCAGGGCGGCGGCGCAAGCTCGACCGGCAGTATCTCAGGAGAAGTCAAGGACGCGCAGGGCGGCGTACTGCCCGGCGTCACCGTCACCGCCACCAGCCCGGCCCAGATCGGCGAGCTCACGGCCGTGACCAACGAAGCGGGCATCTACCGCTTCCCGTCGGTGCCTCCTGGCGTGTACGCGATGTCGTACGAGCTGGCCGGCTTCGGCCCCGTCAAGCGCGACGGCATCCGCATCACGCTGGGCTTCAACGCCCAGGTGAACGTGGAGCTGAGCGTGGCGTCGCTGCAGGAGACCGTGACCGTGAGCGGTCAGTCGCCCGTCATCGACACCAGCGCCACCCGCGTCCAGACGAACTTCGACTCGCAGCAGCTCGCGTCGCTGCCGAACGCGCGCGACATGTGGTCGCTGCTGGCCTCGACGCCGTCGGTCACGCTGAACCGCGTCGACGTCGGCGGCGCCACGATGGGCACGCAGACGACCTACTTCGCCTACGGCTACTCGGGCCAGAACCGTCCCCTCATCGAGGGCATCAACACGACGGAAGGCACGTCGGCCGCCGGCTTCTACCTCGACTACGGCTCCTTCGAAGAGGTGTTCATCGGCGCGGCCGGCAACTCGGCCGAGATGCCCACGCCCGGCGTCATCACGCAGTTCGTCGGCAAGAGCGGCAGCAACCAGCTCGGCGCCAGCCTCTACTTCGACATCGAGGACGAGAGCATCCAGAGCCGCAACCTGTCGGCCGACCAGATCGCGCCCAACACCGCGATCCGCGCCGACGGCAACCGCCTGGCCAGCTACAAGAACCTCAACGTCGGCGTCGGCGGCCCGCTCCTGAAGGACAAGATCTGGGGACGCTTCGACTACCTGAACCAGCGCAACTCGGTCGCGGCGCCGCCCTCGGGCAGCTTCCTCGACGGCACGGCGTTCAACACCAAGCTGTTCAACTACACCGGCAAGGTGACCTACCAGCTGAACCAGGCGAACAAGTTCATCGCCTACCTCCAGCACGGCACCAAGCAGCAGCCGAACCGCACCGACATCAACACCGGCGGCGCGCCCACCCACATCACCGCCGACTCGACCACCCTGCAGGACTCGCCGAGCTGGGTCTACAAGGGTGAGTGGAACGGCACCATCGGCCAGAACCTGTTCGTCGAAGCCCGTGGCGGCCAGTTCGGCTACAACTTCGGCCTGGTCAGCAACACCACCGACACGCGCTACGAGTCGCTCGACCGCAACCAGGTGCTGGGTGGCGGCCGCGACTGGCTGAACAAGCGCCGCCGCAACCAGTACACGGTGTCGGCCAGCTACTTCAAGGACAACTTCCTTGGCGGCTCGCACAACGTGAAGGTCGGTGGCGAGTACCTGGCCGAGACCGGCAACATCATCTGGAACCAGGGCTACGCCGACAACGTGATCCACTTCGTGAACGGCGACCTCACCGGCGCGCTGGCGGCGACCACGCCGGTGCAGGTGCGCCTCTACTACAACTCGGACAGCAAGAACGAGCTGGGCACCACCAGCCTGTTCGTGACCGACTCGTGGCGCGTCAACAAGCTCACGCTGAACGTCGGCCTGCGCTACGACCGCTACAACGCCGGCCTGCCCGAGCAGTCGCTGCCGGCCGGACGCTTCACCACCGGCGCCAATTACCCGGCGCGTCCGGGCCTCGTGAAGTTCAACCACATCGTGCCGCGCATCGGCGCCACCTACGACATCATGGGTGACGGCAAGACGGTGGTGAAGGCCAACTACGGCCGCTTCGCGTTCAACCCCGGTGTGAACCTGGCCGACGCGGTCAGCGAGAACACCTCGAACCAGTACGAAGTGTGGACGTGGAACGACCTCAACGGCGACCGCGTCTACCAGGACAACGAGAAGGTGGGCACGCAGCCGACGCAGAAGTTCGGCGGCCTGGCCAGCACCTCCCTCGACCCGAACCTCGAGAACTCGTACACCGACGAGGCCTCGGCCTTCGTCGAGCGCCAGGTCATCACCGACCTCGGCGTGCGCGTCGGGTTCGTGTGGAAGAAGGACTCCAACGGCTGGCAGCAGATCGGCGCGCCGAACGGCCGCCCCTACAGCGCCTACAACGTGCCGAACACCATCTCGGAGCCCGGCCCCGACGGCAGCCTCGCGACGGTGGGTGACAACACCCAGATCACGGTGTTCAACCTCGACAGCACCGCCCGTCCGGCCACGACCATCGTGCAGAACGTCGACGGCTACGAGGGCACCTACAAGACCCTCGAGTTCTCGGCCAACAAGCGCTACTCGAACCGCTGGTCGGCGCTCGCGTCGTTCTCCTACGTGTGGACGCACGAGTTCAACAACCAGTACTTCAGCAACCGCTTCGGTCTGACCGTGTCGCAGCAGTCGCTGTTCGGGCCCTACGGCCTGAACCCCAACGACCGCAACGACAACGAGTTCACCAACTGGAACGCCAAGCTCTCCGGCACGGTCGACGCCGGCTGGGGCGTGAACGTCACGCCGGTGCTGAAGCTGCAGAGCGGTGCGCCCTACGGCCGCTTCGCCAACATCCCCGGCTGCACGGCCGCGGTCACGGCGAACTGCATGAACTACGGCGCGCAGCAGGTGCTGATCGAGCCGATCGGCACGCGCCGCCAGGACAACGTGGCGGTGTTCGACGTCCGCGCCGAGAAGACGTTCCGCTTCGCCCAGAAGGCGCGCGTGGGCGTGTTCGCCGACGTGTTCAACATCATGAACTCCAACACCGCCGTGAACATCGCGTGGGTGTCGGGTGCGACGTTCGAGCGCGCGACCACGGTGCTCAACCCGCGCATCGCCAAGTTCGGCGTGAAGTTCGACTGGTAACACTGCGCCTGACGTAACAACGAAGGGCCGGGCGGCTGATGCCGTCCGGCCCTTTGTCTTGTACGGTGGTCCGACCACCGGACTTGTGTGCCCGTGAATCTTGATGGCGGCAGGCGCGGCGAGAGCGGCGCCGCGCTACGGCACCATCGCGCTCTGCGGCTGGGGAGCCTTCGCGCTGGCCGAGGATGCGAGCGGCTGCCGGGCCAGCAGCGCGACGCGCGGACTTTGCGCGTTGGGGTGGAGCCCAGCCCTCCGCTCTTGCCGCGCGCTTCGTGCAGCAGATCACAGCCGCTGAGCCCGATGGTGCCGCAGCACGCCGCCGCTGGCTTGGGCAGTGTCGATCGCAAACTGCGTCGTTCGGTAGCACCTGCCATAGCCGCAGACCCGTCCCTTCAGCGATCTTCCGCCGCCAGCCGGCAGTACTCGAGGTGAAGTCCGACGTGGCTGCCCAATGGGATCAAGTCGAAGGGACCGCGGCCAGGCTGGCAACGGTGGCGCGGCATTACGGGCCCGGAGTGTCGGTCGGGCCACGCGCGGGTCCTCGCATTCCGCTCTGGGAACTGATTGGTTGCATTCACTACGCGAGCAGTATGGTGAGCTCGAAGACCAAGGATGCTACGAAGCACTACGACGAGAGCGACGTCTAGCAGACGTAGCAGCCGACTGCGCGGTCATGCAGCGCGTCCTACCACCGCGGCTGATGCACGGTCATTGTGGGTCGGCGAGCCACCTGACGAGCGGCGTCGCGCTGCGGCACGATCGGGCTCAGCGGCTGTGATCTGCTGCACGGAGCGCGCGGCACGAGCGGAGGGCTGGGCTGCCTCGTGACGGGACCCGGCGGGTGCCCGGCAGCCGCTCGTATCCTCGGCCAGCGCGAAGTCTCCCCAGCCGCAGAGCACGATGGTGGCGTAGCGCGGCGACGCTCGACGCGGGCGCGCTCGCGTCAGCGCGGGGCGTCGGTCGGTGTGATGTCGGACGCCGCCGGTGGCGGCTCTCTGTCCACCCAGGCGGCGATAGCCTCGCGCGACCAGCGGTGATCGTCGTTCAGGTGGACGATGAGGGCGCCTAGCGTCAGCACCTTCCTGCAGCCCTCACCCGGGCAGCGGCGCACGGTGCCGTCGAGGACGTCGAAGTAGGC
>CADEDM010000018.1 GCA_902826065.1 uncultured Acidobacteriota bacterium
GGGTCCGGGCGCGGGGTTCCCGGCCCACGTTCGAGATCAACGTGACACGCGCTACCGGGGGAAGGCCGGGGGCTAGGGGGTGGGGGGGTAAGGCTTGGAGGTGGGGGGTGGGGACTTCGGCTTCGAAGCGCCCTTGCCAGGACCCAAATCCCTAGGCCCGGGTGTCCTTTGCGGCCGGGGCCGGGAGTTCGGGCTCCGAGACGGTGCCGAAGCCATCGGGCTGGTCGACGCTCAACTCGCCCCACGGAATGGCGGACACCGGCGACGGGGCGAGCCCGGCGAGGACGGGAAGCTGCGGGTCGGTGTCGAGACGGTAGCCGAAGGTCATGACGATGGCCGGGCGGGCGCGAGCCGCTGGAACCACAGATTCTATCGTCGGGGCCCACCGAACGCGATACCCCGGCCGTGGCAGGCCGCCACACTAGAATCGGACGCGCATGTCCAACCGCCGGGCCTCCGCTTCCCTCGTGGCCGCGTTCGCGGCCGCCGCGCTCATCGCCACGGCCCTGCCGTCGGCACAGACCCGGTTCGATCTGCTGATCCGTGGCGGCCAGGTGCTGGACGGCACCGGCGGCGCCGCGGTGCGCGCCGATGTCGGCGTGGTCGGGGATCGCATCCGCGCCGTCGGGGATCTGAGCGGCGCCACCGCCACGACCGTCGTCGATGCCGCCGGCCGCTACGTGACCGCCGGCTTCATCGACGTCCACTCGCACGCCGGGCCGGGCCTGGCCACACCGGCCCTGCGCGAGGGGCGCCCGGTGCTGGCGCAAGGCATCACGACCGTGCTCATCAACCCCGACGGCGGCGGGCCCGTGGACCTCGCGGCGCAGCGGGCCGGCTACGAGAAGGACGGCGTCGGGCTGAACGTCGGGCTGATGGTGCCGCACGGGGCAGTGCGGAACACCGTGCTGGGCATGACCGACCGCGATCCCACCCCGCCGGAGCAGGCGCGCATGAACGGGTTGGTGCGCGAGGGCATGCGCGCCGGCGCCTTCGGCCTGTCGAGCGGGCTCTACTACGCGCCGGGGTCGTACTCGAAGACGGCGGAAGTCATCGCGATGGCAAAGGAGGTGACGCCGTTCTCGGGCAGCTACGCCAGCCACATTCGCGACGAGGCCGATTACGGCGTCGGCGTGGTCGCGGCGGTCGACGAGGTCATCGAGATCGCCGAGCAGGCCCGCATCACCGGCGTCGTCACGCACATGAAGGCGCTGGGGCCGTCCAGCTGGGGATTGTCGAAGACGCTGGTCGCGCACATCGAGGCGGCGCGCGCCCGCGGTGTCAGCGTCTGGGCCGACCAGTATCCCTACGAAGCCAGCGGCACCGGCATCGTCGGCGCGTTGATGCCGCGCTGGGCGCAGGTGGGCGGCCGCGAGGTGATGGTCCGCCGCATCACCGGCGAGCTGCGCGGCAAGGTGCGCGACGAGGTGAAAGCCAACCTGGCCCGTCGCGGCGGCGCCGACACGTTCCTCGTCTCGGAATACGAGCCCGACACCGCGATCGAGGGCAAGCGACTTTCGGACCTCGCCAAGGCCGCCGGACAGACGCCCGAAGAGTACGCCCTGTCGCTGCTCGAGAAGGGCGACGCCGGCCTGGTCTCGTTCAACATGTCCGAGGACGACATCGCGCTGATCATGCGCCAGTCGTGGACGATGACGTGCACCGACGGCGGCCTGCAGCCGGTGACGGAAGGCAAACCGCATCCACGCTCGTATGGCGCCTTCCCGCGCAAGCTCCAGCGCTACGTGCGCGATCGCGGCGTCGTCGCGCTGCCGTTCGCGATCCGCTCGATGACCGCGCTGGCCGCCGAGGTCTTCGGCCTGAAGGATCGCGGCGTCGTGAAGGCGGGCGCGTTCGCCGACCTGCTGGTCTTCGATCTGGCGCAGGTGAAGGAGACGGCCACCTACGAGAACCCGCACCAGAACGCCCAGGGCTTCGACACCATCGTGGTCAACGGCCGACTCGTCCGCGACCGCGCCCGCTTCACCGGCGCCCTGCCCGGACGCGTGCTGCGCCTCGAGCGCTAGCTGTCGCGGGTGATCAAACGCACGCCGCGCTGCCGCGTCACGTAGGCCACGAGCCACTGCACGAGCACGACCACGCGGTTCTTGAAGCCGATCAGGAACACGAGGTGCAGGAACAACCACGCCAGCCACGCCGGATAGCCGGTGAGCCGGATCCAGCCGAGATCCGCGACCGCGCGGGCGCGGCCGATGGTCGCCATGTTGCCGGGGTCGCGGTACCGGAACGGCTCGGTCGCCCGGCCGGCCAGTCGGGCGAGCGCGTTCTTCGCCGCGCGCTTCCCTGACTGCATGGCGGCCTGCGCGACGCCGGGAACGGGCTGTCCGTCGGAGGCCGCGATCGCCATCAGATCGCCGGCGACGAAGATCTCCGGATGCGCTGGGACCGAGAGGTCCGGCGCCACGGCCACGCGTCCGAGCCGGTCGACGTCCCCGCCGAGCCAGCGTCCGACCGGTGACGCCTGCACCCCGGCCGCCCACACGATGGTGCCGGCGGCGATGACCTCGTCGCCGACGCGCACCTCGCGATCGCCGACGTGGGTGACCTTGGCCGACTCGCGCACGTCGACGCCGAGCGACGTCAGCGCCGCCCGGGCCGAGGCGCGCAACGACTCGACGTAGGTGGGCAGGATCGCCGGCCCGCCTTCGAGCAGCAGCACGCGCGCCGCCTCGGGCTGCATCGCGTCGAACTCGTCGCGCAGCGCCTGCCGGGCGATCTCGGCAATGGCCCCGGCCATCTCGACGCCGGTCGGCCCGCCGCCGATGACGACGAACGTGAGCAACGGCACCTGGCGGGCCGGATCGCTCTCCCGCTCCGCCGCCTCGAACGCCATCAGCACCCGCCGGCGAATCGCCACGGCGTCGTCGAGGGTCTTGAGCCCGGGCGCATGGCCGGCCCAGTCGTCGTGCCCGAAGTAGGTGTGCGTGACCCCGGTGGCGACGATCAGCGCCTGGTAGTCGAGCGGCCCGCTGTCGCGCAACACCACGCGGCGGCCGGCTGGCTCGACGCCGACGACGTCGTCGAGCAGCACGCGGACGTTCGCCTGGCGGCGCAGGATCCAGCGAATCGGCGCCGCGATGTCGGCCGGCGACAGGCCGGCCGTCGCGACCTGGTAGAGCAGCGGCTGGAACACGTGGTGGTTGTGGCGATCGACCACCACGACCTCGACGTCGGCGCCGGAGAGGGCACGGGCGGCGGCCAGGCCGCCGAAGCCGCCACCGATGACGACCACGCGGGGACGCGCCATGACGCTATTCGTACCGCAACACCCGCACGCCGTCCAGCGGCGCTTTGTTACGATGACGCATGGCCATCCGCCCAGCCGTCGCGCCGCCTGAAGCCACTGTCCACACGGCGTGCCCGCTCGATTGCCCCGATGCGTGCACGCTGCAGGTGACGGTGCGCGGCGGGCGCATCACGACCATCGACGGCACGCACGAGAATCCGGTCACCGGCGGCTACATCTGTGCGAAGGTGCGGCGGTTCGATCGCCGCATCTACGGCGACGATCGCCTGCACTTCCCTGCCGTTCGCATCGGCGCGAAGGGCGAAGGGCGCTTCCGTCGCGTGACCTGGAACGACGCCATCGACACCATCGCCGATCGTCTGGGCCGGGTACGCGACACGCACGGCGGCGAGGCGATCCTGCCGCTCAGCTACGGCGGCTCGAACGGCTTGCTCACGCAGGACGCCAACGACGCCACGTTCTTCCGCCGGCTGGGCGCCCTGCGCCTCGCCCGCACGGTGTGCGCCGCCCCGACCGGCGCGGCGAACCTCGGGCTCTACGGCAAGATGCCGTCGGTGGTGTACCAGGATTACCTCGACGCCCGGCTCATCGTCGTGTGGGGCGCCAACCCGTCGGCCTCGGGCATCCACCTGATGCCCTACCTGAAGCAGGCCCGGGCCAATGGCGCGACGCTGGTGGTGATCGATCCCCGCGCGACCACCGTCGCGCGCCAGGCCGACCATCACCTGATGATCCGGCCCGGCACCGACGTCGCCGTCGCCCTGGCGATTCACCGGCATCTGTTCGAGAGCGGCGCCGCCGATCTCGCGTTCCTCGAAGCGCATACCACCGGCTGGGAGGCGTTGCGGGATCGCGCGCAGGCGTGGACGTTCGAGCGTGCCGCCGAGGTGAGCGGGCTCGCCGCCGCCGACATCGAGCGGGTGGCGCGGCTCTACGCGTCGACGTCACCGGCCGTGGTCAAGTGCGGCTGGGGGCTCGAGCGCAATCGCAACGGCGGCAGCGCCGCGGCCGCGGTGCTGGCGCTGCCGGCGGTGGGCGGTAAGTTCGGCGTGCGCGGCGGCGGCTACTCGATGAGCAACTCGGCGAGCTGGAGCATGGCCAATCGCTGGCTCACGGAACCCGAGCGAGAGACGCGCGTCGTCAACATGAACCGCATCGGCCGCGAGTTGACAACGCCGGAGCAGACGCCGATTCAGGCCCTCTTCGTCTACAACTGCAACCCGGCGGTGACGCTGCCCGACCAGCAGCGCGTGCTCGCCGGGCTCGCGCGCGAGGATCTCTTCACCGTGGTCTTCGACCAGGTGCTCACCGACACGGCGCTGTTTGCCGATGTCGTGCTGCCGGCGACGACGTTCTTCGAGCACTACGACACCGCCAAGGCCTACGGCGCCATCTCGATGCACCTGACGCGTCCCGTGATCGAACCGGTCGCCGAGTCACGGCCCAATGCCGACGTGTTCGCGGACCTGCTGGCGCGGATGGACCTCGCCGGTGACGCCGACGCGACCGGCGAGCTCGACCAGATGCTGCACGTGCTCGGGCACCTGCCGGGCGACAGCGGCCAGGAGCTCGGCGATCGCGGCGTCGCCACGCCGCCGTGGGACGGACGTCCAATCCAGTTCGTGGACGTGTTCCCGCGCACGCCCGACCGCAAGGTGGCGCTGTGTCCGGCGGATCTCGATCGCGAAGCGCCGCTGGGGCTCTACGGATTCCAGCCGGATCCGGCGACCGAGGCATGGCCTCTGGCGTTGATCTCCCCGGCGACGGAGCGGACGATCAGTTCGACCCTTGGCGAACTGCTGCCGATGCCCGTGCGGCTCGAGATGCATCCCGACGACGCCTCATCGCGCGGCATCGACGACGGGGACGACGTGCGGGTGATGAACGCGCTGGGCACGATGCAGTGCCCGGTGAAGATCACGGGGCTCGTGCGGAAGGGGACGGTGTCGTTCCCGAAGGGCGCGTGGCGGCGTCACACCGCGAACGGCCTGACCTCGAACGCCCTCGTGCCCGACACGCTGACGGACCTCGGCGGCGGAGCGTGCTTCAACGACGCGCGCGTCGAGGTCGCGCGCGTTGACGAGCGGCGACGACGCGCGTAGCGCCGCCGCCGTCCCTGACCGTCTCGACGGACTACGCCGCCGATTCCTGAGACGACTCCGCAGGGAGCTTGCCACGGCCGCCGCGGCTCACCATGCCACCCTTGCGGCCGGCATCGCGCGCCTCGACGGACGACCACTCATGGGCCGTGCCCTTGGCATGAGCGGCACGGCCGCCCTTGCTGGCAATCTCACGCTGCTTCTCAGGGGACATCGACGCGAATCCGCGTCTGGCTTTTGGCTTGTCGTTCACGCAGCACCTCACGCTTTCTTGTGAAGCACATCCGCAAGCGGCGTACCAGGCTTTCGCCCGTGTAAGTGAATGTCTAACGCACTGCAAAGGAAGAGTTTAGCGCCCGTCCGTCGCTCATCCCTCAGACGAACTCTGAATCAATACAATACTCAGGCGGTCGACACTGACTCATATTGATTCATTTCCTGCCACATTCAGGCAGGTAACGGCCGGGTCAGCGCGGCGTGGTGCGGATGGGCCGGAAGTATTCACAGCCAGCGCAGTTCCCCACTTCGAACTCGTACCCCACCACCGGCCACCACATCGGATGGGCACAGTAGACGAGCTGGCCATCGACGATCGTGTGCAGGCCCAGCTCGGCGGGAATGTTTGGCGTCCGCCGGCCGTACCAGCAGACACGATGCCGGTCCTCGGGGGTCACGGTCACGCCGATGATACGCCGCGAGGCGCGCGAAGATCGCCGGTACAATCGCTGGATGAGCGACGCCGCGCCCTCCTCGCCTGCGACCCCACGAATCGTCCACTGCGTGAAGCTGCACGAGGACCTGCCCGGACTCGACGCTCCGCCGTGGCCGGGCGAGATCGGCCAGCGTATCTACGCGCAGGTGTCGGCCAAGGCCTGGAAGCTCTGGGAGGATCGGCAGAAGATGATCCTCAACGAATACCGGCTGCTGCCCTGGCAGAAGGAAGGCCAGGAGCTGATCCTGAAGCACCTGGAGGAGTTCTTCTTCGCCGAGAGCGCGGCCCTGCCGCCCGGCTACGTGCCGCCGGCGCAATAGCCTGTGCGTGGCGCCTCTCAGGCGCGCGTGGCGTCGGCGGCGAGCATCCGCTTCATCGGCCCGACGAACACCAGCAACACGAGCCCGGCAACGATGGCGAAGCCGCCGACGGCACCGAACAACGTCGGCAGCGCCATCGACTCGTACAGGCCGCTGACGCGACCGCCGATGAAGTTCCCCACCGAGTTCCCCAGGAACCACACGCCCATCACGAGCCCGGCGATCCGCGCCGGCGCCAGCCGCGTCATGGCGCTCAAGCCCACCGGGCTCAGGGACAGCTCGCCGACGGTGTGCAACAGGTAGGTCAGCACGAGCCACATCGGGCTCGCTTTTACGCCGACCGCCGCGGCGGCCGCCGGCCAGATGAGGACGACGAAGCCGAGGCCGACGCAGACGAGCCCGATCACGAACTTCGCCGGGCTCGACGGCTCCTGGCCGCGGGCCGCGAGGCGCACCCAGATCCAGGCGAACACCGGCGCCAGCGCGAAGATGAAGAACGCGTTCACGCTCTGGAACCAGCTGCTCGGGAACGGCACGCCGAAGACTTCGGTACGCGTGTCGCGATCGGCGAACAGGTTCAGCGTCGATCCGGCCTGCTCGAACACCGACCAGAAGAGCGCCGAGGCCAGGAACAGGACGGCCACGACTATCAGGCGCCGGCGCTCGGCGGGCGTCCACTGCGAGCTGGTCAGCAGCCACGCGAAGAAGACCACCGTCGAGAGCAGCAGCACGACGCCCGCGGCATCGGCGATGCCCACCGCCGTCACCGGCAGCACGCCGCTGGCGCCGCCCACGCCGACGATCGTCACGAGCGCCACGAACAGGCCGGCCCACAGCCGGGCACGAGCGCGCAGGGCCGCGGCGGCCGCGGGGGACGCGGCCGGCACCGGATCCAGTCCCGCATCGCCGAGGTGCTTCGACCCCATGAGGTACTGGATCACGCCGATCGTCATCCCGATCCCGGCGGCCCCGAAGCCGACGTGCCAGCTCACCCGCTGCCCGAGATAGCCGCAGATCAGCGGCGCCAGGAAGGCGCCGAGGTTGATGCCCATGTAGAAGATCGAGAATCCGCCGTCGCGCCGCGTGTCCTCGGCGGTGTAGAGCTGCCCCACGATCACGCTGACGTTGCCTTTCAGCAACCCGGTGCCGATGACGATGAGCAGCAGGCCCAGGTAGAACGTGGCCATCGACGGAATCGCCATGCTGAAGTGACCGCTGGCGATGATGATGCCGCCGTAGAGGACGGCGCGGCGCTGTCCCAGCAGGCGATCGGCGACCCAGCCACCCGGCAGCGCGGCCATGTAGGCCATCGAGGTGTAGAGCCCGTAGATGGCGCCGCCGCGCGCGGCGTCGAACCCGAGGCCGCCGGCCGCGACGTCGGCCGTCATGTAGAGCAGCAGCAGGGCCCGCATCCCGTAGTAACTGAAGCGCTCCCACATCTCGGTGAAGAAGAGGGTGGCGAGTCCGCGGGGATGCCCGAAGAATCGGGTGTCAATCGACGCCGGGTTGGCCATAGGCAGGGCGTATTGTATCCTCCGCTCTGAACCCCGTGCCGCTCGACGAATACCGGAAAAAACGCGACTTCACCCGCTCGCCCGAGCCCACCGGCGAGACGGTGCCCGAGACCGATGCGGCGAAGCCCCGATTCTTCTGCGTGCAGAAGCACCTGGCCAGCCACCTGCACTACGACCTGCGCCTGGAACACGACGGCGTGCTGCTGTCGTGGGCCGTGCCCAAGGGGCCGTCGCTCGATTCACGCGACAAGCGGCTGGCGATGCAGACCGAGGACCATCCGATCGAGTACGGCCAGTTCGAGGGCGTCATTCCCGACGGCTACGGCGCCGGCGTGGTGATGCTGTGGGACATCGGCACCTGGACGCCGCAGTCACCGGACATCGACGCGTCGCTGCGCAAGGGCGACTTCAAGTTCACCCTGGACGGCTACAAGCTGAAGGGGTCATGGGTGCTGGTGCGCACGAAGGGCTACGGCGACAGCAGCAAGCCGAGCTGGCTGCTGATCAAGCACAAGGACGAATGGGCCGGCCCGATCGACATCACCGAGTTCGCTCCGCACAGCGTCAAGACGCCGGGCGCGGACTTCGCGGACATCCTCGCCTCGGACACCCCGGACCTGTGGAAGAACAACCCGCCGGCGAAGACCGGCGACACCGGGAAGCTGTTCCAGCGCATCATCGCGACGGCGATCGAACTGCGCGAGACCAACCACAGCGATCCTCCGACGCGCCTGATGTCGGCCGAGGCCGCCGCCCGGAAGCTCGACGCCCTCGAGGCGCCGGCGCGCACCAAGGCCGCGACCAAGCGCGCCACGAAGACGTCCTCGACGACGAAGACCCCCGCCACGAAGACGAAGACGACGAAGAAGACAGGAGCCTCCCGATGATGCCTGCCGACTCTCCCGCCTCGCGCCGCACCTTCCTCGCGGCCTCGGGTATGGCCGCCGCCCACGTCTGGGTGCCCACGGGCGCCAACGGCTACACGCCCGAGGAAATGCGTGAGCGGGTGTCGACGACCGGCATCTCGAAGTGGGAGCTGGACACGCCGGCGCTGTGCGTCGACCTCGATGCGCTCGAGGCCAACATCGCGACGATGCAGTCGCGCCTGGCCGCGAAGGGCCTGGGGGCGCGTCCGCACGCCAAGACCCACAAGAGCGCCGACATCGCCAGGAAGCAGCTCGCCGCCGGTGCGCTCGGCATCTGCACGTCGAAGGTCAGTGAGGCCGAGGCGCTGATGGCGGCCGGCATCGACCGCATCTGCATGACGACGACGAACCCGTCGGCCTCGAAGGTGCGGCGCGCCATGGCGCTGAGCCGCACGAGCCCGCACTTCATCCACGCCGTCGACGACGAGAAGAACGCCCGCGATCTGGCCGACGCGGCGCGCGACGCGAAGCTCACCGCCAACGTCGTGATCGACGTCGCCGTCGGCACGCGCAGCGGCATCCCGGCCGGCGAGGGCGCCGTGGCGCTGGCCGAGACCATCAGCCGCCTGCCGCAACTCCGCCTGCGGGGGCTGCTGTCGTACGACGGCGGCGCCCAGCACATCACCGGCTTCGCGACCCGTCGCACGACGGCGCTCAAGAACATCGAGGCCAACGCCGCGGTCTTCGAGGCGTTGAAGCGCAAGGGCCTGCCGACGGAGATTTTCAGCGGCGGCGGCACCGGCACCTACAACATCCAGCACGAGGTCCCGGGGTTCACCGATGTCCAGGTGGGCAGTTACCTGTTCATGGACATGCAGTACCTGGCCATCGGCAACGCCGAAGGCGGCGTGGTCTACGACGACTTCCAGCGCTCGCTCACGGTGCTGGCCACGGTGCTGAACAATCGCTTCCCAGGCCGCCTCACCACCGATGCCGGCGCCAAGGCGCTGACCCTGAACGTGCCGCGGGCCGGTGTGGTCGGCGAACCGGGCATGGACTACAACGCCGGCTCCGACGAGTTCGGCGTCATCACGTACAAGCAGGCGACGAAGAGTTACGCCATCGGCGACAAGCTCGAACTCGTGGTGCCGCACTGCGACCCGGTCGTGAACCTCTACGACCAGATCTACGGCATTCGCAAGGATCGCGTGGAAGTGGTGTGGCCGATCACCGCGCGGGGCAAGTCGCAGTAGCCCCACGACGGCAGGAGCAGCCGACGACGACCCGCACGCGCGCGCTGGCAGCCGTGACCGGGCTGCTCGTCGCGGCCGCGCCCTACGCGCTGGTCGTCCACGGCGTGCCACGGCAACCGGGCGGGCGGATCCGCGAAAATCTCGACCACGAGGCGGTGGCCGCCACCTCGTGCCCCAGATCGTCGACCACGCCGCGGGCGGGAGTCGCGATGGCACCACGACGTCGCCGACGCTGGCGCGGCGCTCGCCCGTCGCATCAACCAAGGAACGAATCGCCGTCTCGAGGCGCACCGGCGCCGTGAACGGGAGATGCAGGCGCCGAACCAGCTCCACGATCACGGTGGCGCGAGGGCTGCTCTCCGGCACGCCCAGCGGGTCGAGCGTGGCCCTTCCGCCCGCGACGACGAGCGGACTCCGAGTCTCTGCCGGCGTGGTCGGGGTCAGAGCACGCGAGTGCTCAGCACGCTCCAGACGGCATGGGACAGCCGCCGCCGGTCGTGCCGCGCGATCTCCCGCGTCCACAGCGGCGCTTCCACGAGCGTGGTGTGCGTCGGGATGGTGCCGAGGGCCAGCGGCTGCTTGTGTTCGCGGGCGTAGCTGGCGAGCAGCGCCGACGGCAGGCGCGCGGTGTTGAAGACGAGCAGGTCCACCGGCCGGCCGATGGTGCGTTCCACCCACGACACGGCGTCGCCGGCGGTGAAGTCGCGCATCCCCTGCCCTTCGGTCAGCAGGTTGCTGACGAACACGATCGGCCCCGGCATCTCGAGCAGCGCTTCACGCACGCCATCGACGAGCAGCGTCGGCATCAGGCTGGTGAAGAAGCTGCCTGGCCCGATGATGACGGCGTCGAACTGCCGCACGGCGTCGGCCACGGCGGGATGGATCGGCGCCGCGGGCTCGAGCCAGATGCGGCGGATGGCGTGGCCGGCGGCCTGCCACGCGTCGACTTCGACTTCGCCGCTGCTCACGTGACCGTCGGCGTGTTCGGCCGTGAGCGTCGCGCGGGTCACGCTGACCGGCCACACGCGGCCCTGGCAGCCGAGCAGTGCGCGCAGGCCATCGACGGCGGCGAGGAAATCGCCGCTGTACTGCTCCATCATCGACAGCAGCAGGTTGCCGCCGGTGTGGCCGCCCAGTTTCTTGTGCTCGAAGAGCGTCGGCAGTCGCGACAACAGCACCCGTCGCGCTTCACCTTCGTTGCGGGCCAGGGCCAGGGCGCAGCGCAACACGTCGCCGGGCGGCAGCACGCCGAGTTCGTCGCGGAGCTGGCCCGACGAGCCGCCGCTGTCGAAGGTGGTGACGACCGCGTTCAGCCGCAGCCAGGGGTTGCGCTTCAGTCCGCCGAGCAGGCTGGGAAGGCCCGTGCCTCCCCCGAAGCACCCCAGATTGAGCTGCCGCAACCGCATCGTGACCATTCTATCGGCTGCACGGCTGCCGCAGGTGCCGCGTGTAGACTGGCCTCATGAGGCGATCGTCGTCCGCCGCTGCCACACCCGTGCTCGACGACCTCCGCGCCATCTTCGGACAGCGGCTCGAGGCGTTCGTCACCTATGCGCCGGCCGTCTCACCGCAGCCCAGTCTGGCGCTCGTGGCGTCGCTCGATCTCGCGGACCTGGCCGCGTGTGCGGCGAAGGCGCGGCGCTGGCGCGAGGCCGGCGCCGCCACGCCGGTGGTGCTCACCCGCCGCGAGTTCGCGCAGTCGCTCGACGTCTTCCCGGTGGAGTTCGGCGAGATCATCGCCCACCACGAGACCCTGCACGGCGACGACCCCTTCACCGGGCTCGTCGTGGCGCCGCCGGACCTGCGGCGGGCGTGCGAGGCGCAGGTGCGGAGCCTGCTGCTGCACGTCCGCGAGGACTACATGGAGGCTGGCGGCGCGCCGCGGGCGATCGCGGCGCTGGTGGTCGACTCGGCGCCCGAGTTCCGCGCGCTGCTGCAGCTGGTAGCGCGGCTCGACGGCCGCGACGGCGATCCGCGCGAGCTCGTGGCGTGGGCCGCCGATCGCATCGGCCTCGATCCGAAAGTGGTCTCGGACATTCTGCACGTGGCGAATGCCCCCGACCGCAGCGGCGTCGACACAGCCCGTCTCTTCCCGGCCTACCTGGCCGCCACCGATCAGCTCGCACGCCACATCGACGCATGGACGGCATGACCCGCACGCTCGCGCCGGCGACCCGATCGCGACGAGTGGCCGCATTCGTCCTGGTCGCGCTGGCGGCCGTGACGGCGTTCCCGGCGGTGGCCGCGGCCCAGCCGGCCACGCCGGAGTTGACGGCGCCGGTGAACGACTTCGCCGGCGTCATCGACGCCGACTCCGCGCGCGAGCTCGATCGACTCAGCCGCGCGCTGCTCGCGGCCAGCGGCGACACGGTGGTCGTGGCCACCGTGAAGAGCATTCAGCCATGGGGTGACATCAACAGCGCGGCGACGCGGATGTTCGAGAACGGCGGTCGCGGCCTGGGCCAGAAGGGCAAGGACAACGGCCTGCTCGTGCTGCTCGCGGTCGACGACCGGCGGGTCTGGATCGAGACCGGCTACGACCTGGAAGGCGTCATCACCGACGGCTTTGCCGGGGAGACCACCCGCCGGGTCATGACGCCCTACTTCCGCCAGGGCGAATACGGCCGCGGCCTGGTCGCCGGCACCAGCCGCGTCATCGAGCGCATCGCCGCCGATCGGCGCGTGACGGTCACCGGCGTCGAGATCCGGGAGACGCCCGTCCGGACGCGCGATCCGCTGTCGGCCGAGATGATCGTCGCGCTGATCGTGCTCGCCTTCGTGGTGCTGCCGCTGCTGAACCGCGCGGGCGGCCGGCGGCGGCGCTCGTGGCGCGGCGGCGTCGGACGGTGGGGCGGCGGCTACTATGGGGGCACCTGGGGCGGCGGCTCGTCGTGGGGCGGCTCGCGCGGCGGGTGGGGTGGGGGCGGCTTCGGCGGATTCGGCGGCGGCCGCAGCGGCGGCGGTGGTGGCGGCGCGTCCTGGTAGGGCGCGGGCGGGAGGCATCATGCGACAGGCAGCAGTAGCGGCGGCAATCCTCGTGAGCGCGATGGCGGCGAGCGGCTGCTCGTACAACACTTTCGTCAGCCAGGAGGAAGCAGTGAAGGCGCAGTGGGCCCAGGTGGAGAACCAGCTGAAGCGCCGCAACGATCTCATCCCCAACCTGGTCGAGACGACGAAGGGATTCGCCCAGCAGGAACGCGACGTGTTCCAGGCCATCGCCGACTCGCGGTCGAAGCTGGCGGGCGCCAAGACCCCGGCCGAGACGATGCAGGCCGCCAACGAGCAGTCGTCGGCGCTGTCGCGGCTGCTGGTCGTGGTCGAGAACTACCCCGACCTGCGGTCGAGCGAGATCTTCGCCCGGCTCAGCGACGAGCTGGCCGGCACCGAGAACCGCATCGCCACCGAACGGATGCGCTACAACGAGAGAGTCCAGGCCTACAACACGTCCCGGCGGCAGTTCCCGGCCAACCTCACCAACATGGTGTTCCGGTTCCAGGACTACCCCCTGTTCGAGGCCCCGCCGGAGGCGAAAGAGGCGCCGAAGGTCGACTTTTCCCGCCCGCCCACCCCGAAATAGCCGGGGTTCCAACCCTGTGGCCCGGCGGGCCATCCAATTGGGCACAAGGAGCCGACGCCCCTGGACCGTGGCGTGACCAGCACCCCTCACCCCCGTCCCGAGTCGGAGGCCGACGATGTCGCGCGCGCAGTAGCGGGCGACACGGTGGCCTTCGAGCGTCTGTATCGCACGCACGTGCCGCGCATTCTCGCCCTCACCCGCCGCATGGCCGGTCCCGACCGGGCCGACGAGCTCACCCAGGACGTCTTCGTCCGGGCGTGGCAGAAGCTGGCGCTGTTCCGGGGCGAGTCGTCGCTGGCGACGTGGCTGCACCGCATGGCGGTCAACGTCGTCATCGAGCAATTCCGCACCCTGGGCACCGCCCGTGACCGCTTCATCCCCGATGGGGACGACGTCTTGACGCGCGTGCCCGGCCCCGACGCCGGCCGCCGCTGGCAGACCTCGATGGACCTCGACACCGCCATGGCGCGCCTGCCGCAGGGCGCCCGCACGGTGTTCGTGCTGCACGACGTCGAGGGCTACCGCCACGAGGAGATCGGCACCCTGCTGGGCGTGTCGATCGGCACCTCGAAGTCGCAACTGCATCGCGCGCGCATGGCGCTGCGCGGGCATCTCACCGCGGAGGCGGTGTCGTGACGAACCATCCCCACGATCAACTCTCGGACTACCTCGATGGCGAGCTCGACGCCGGCGCCCGGGCCGACGTCGACGCCCACCTGGCCGCGTGCGCCGAGTGCCGCGCCGTGCTGACGGACCTGGAGGCGCTGCGAGCCTCGGCCGCGGCGCAGGCGCAGGCCGTCGCCACGCCGTCGACGGACCTGTGGCCCGGCATCGCCGCACGATTGGCCGGTCCCCGCGAGGTGGCGCCGCCGCTGCGACAGGTGGCCGACATGCCGGCGCCGGCGGTGGCGTGGTATCGCCGGCGCGTCAGCGTCGGCCTGCCCGAACTGGCGCTGGCCGCGTCGCTGGCGGCCGCCGTCGGCGGCACGCTGCTGTGGCAGCGCGCGCCAGGCGCGCCGGCGGATCCCGGCGCGACGCCGGCGGCGACGCCGATCGTCGCGCAGCTCGACTCGCTCGACACCGACGACGTGCGCGTCACGCCGGTCAACTTCGCCGACGCGCAGTTCGATGCCGCCGTCACCGACCTCGAGCGGGTGCTGCGCGAGCAGCGCGAGCGCCTCGACCCGCGCACCGTCATCGTGCTCGAACGCAACCTGCGCGTCATCGACGACGCCATCGCCGAGGCGCGACAGGCGCTGGCGGCCGACCCGGCCAACAGCCTGTTGAACGCCCACCTCGCCGGCGCGCGCCAGCGCAAGCTGGACCTGCTGCGCCGCGCGGCGCTCATCACCGAAGGAGATTGATGTCCATGGTCCCCCGCTCCTGTTCGTTCGCGCTCGCCGCTGTGCTGGCGACGGCTCCGGCCGCCGCGGCCCACAGCGCCCCGATGGCCCACGAGCCCGGACAAGCCGCCCCCGCGACGCCAGCCCAGGCGCCCGTGCAGGCCCGTTCCGGCTGGACCAGCGACGACGCACCGCGCACCGATCAGACGGTCGACGTCGTGAAGGGCACGCGGCTCGTGCTCAACAGCCACGCCGGCGAAGCCACGGTGCGGGCGTGGGATCGCGACGCGGTGCGGGTCCAGGCCAGCCACAGCACGCGCGACCGCGTCGACGTGCAGACGGCCGACAACACCCTGCGCGTGCGCACGCGCTCATCGCGCGGCCCCGGCGGGCCGGTGGACTACATCCTCACCGTGCCGCGGTGGATGGCCGTGAACCTGTCGGGCACGTATCTCACCGCGACGATCGAGGGCACGTCGGCCGAAGTCACCGTCGAGACGGTGGGTGGCGACCTCACGCTCAAGGGCGGATCGGGCGCCGTGAGCCTGCGATCGATCGAAGGCGAGATCAAGGTCGACGGGGCGAGCGGCAAGGTCACCGCCAACACGGTCAACGACTCGATCACGCTCAACGCGGTGTCGGGCGACGTGATCGCCGAGACGGTGAACGGCGACGTCACGGTCAGCGCGGCGAAGGCGTCGAGCCTCGAGATCTCGACGGTGAACGGCGACGTGCGGTTCGAAGGGCCGGTCACCGGCGCCGGCACCTATCGCGTCACGACCCACCAGGGCGACATCCGCGTCAGCCTCGGCCAGAACGCCAGCGCCACGGTGTTCGTGCGGACGTTCCGCGGCGACTTCAGCAGCGACTTCCCCATCACCCTGCCGAACAAGAGCGACACGGACCGCGGCCGCAACAACGACAACAACGCGCGTTTCAACTTCACGCTCGGTTCGGGCACCGCGCGGGTGGAGCTGCAGTCGTTCCAGGGCGACATCCACGTCGCCAGGGGTCCGCTGCGCACGCGCGAGCGGGGCCGCGAGCGCGAGCGGAATCGCGAACACCAGATGGCGGGGCTCGGCTCGACGCTGGAGCGGTCGATCGAGCGCACCATCGGCGCCCTCGAACCGGTGATCGAAGCGCACGCCGAGGGCCTCGCCGCCCAGGTCGAGGCGGCGGTCGAGGCGCATGTCGACGACGCGGTCGATCTGGGCCTCTCGGTGCTCGGCGAGGTGCTGCGCCAGCTCGCGCCAGTGGCGCCAGTCCCGCCGGCGCCGCCCGCGTCCCGAGCCCCGCGCGCGCCCGAGCCGCCGCCCGCGCCCGAACCGGTCGATGCGCCGCCGGCGCCCCCGGTTCCTGACGCGCCGCCAGCGCCGCCAGCGCCCTTCGCCCTCCCGGCGCTCGCGCCGCCTCCTCCGCCGCTGGCGCCTCCCGCGCCCCCGGCAGCGCCGCTGCCGCCGCTGCCTCCGCGGTGGCCGGGATGGCTCGGGCGCTGAGCGCTGCACGAAT
This sequence comes from uncultured Acidobacteriota bacterium, assembly GCA_902826065.1. Lineage (GTDB taxonomy): Bacteria > Acidobacteriota > Vicinamibacteria > Vicinamibacterales > UBA2999 > CADEFD01. The sequence goes on from CADEDM010000018.1 coordinate 16,462, forward strand.
CCGGCACGGACGCGTCCCGGCCCCGGACATGGCCGCACGTCCGCCTGACGAGTGCTCGCGACGCTGACCGGCAGGTGTAGTCGGCGGCCTTGGCGATTGCCGCGCGAGTGGCCCAGTCTCGCGCGATGACCCACCGCGTCTCGCCGCGGCATGCGTCTTGCGCCGCGACGGCGGCGTGACCCTTTCTACCGACCTTCGGCACAGCCTCCGGGCGCTCGCCGCCCGGCCGTTCTTCACGGCGGCCGTCGTCGGCACGCTGGCGCTCGGGGTGGGCGTGAACGCCGCACTCCTGCCGGTCGTGCGCGCCGTGGTACTGCAGCCGCTGCCCTTCGCCGCCCCCGGTCGACTGGTGGCGGTGTTCGAGCAACGTCCGGCGCCGGTGGGCCGCACGCGGCTGTCGTCGGACGGGTTCCTCGACGTCCGCACTGCCGTGCAGGCCATGGCCGACCTCGCGACGTTCGCTGGCGTCGGTCGCACCATCACCGGCGACGGCGAACCCGAGTTCGTGGTCAGCCAGATGGTGTCGGCCAACCTCTTCGACGTGCTGCAGGCCCGACCGCTCCTCGGCCGCACGTTCGCGTCCGGCGAAGACACCGGCGGCCGCGATCGCGTCGCGGTGCTGAGCTACGGACTGTGGCAGCGCCGCTACGGTGGCGCCGTCGACATCCTCGGCCGCGCGATCACGCTCAACGGCCTGCCACACGAGATCGTCGGCGTGATGCCGGCCGCCTTCGCCTTTCCGTCGGCCGACTACGCGTTGTGGACGCCGTTCGCGTTCCGCGACAACGCGATGGGCATGGCCGGACGCAATGCCCGGTTCCTGCGCGTGGTCGGGCGGCTGCGCGACGGCGCCGACAGCGCCACGCTGCGCGCGAGCCTCGGCGCGGCCGGGACCGCGCTGGCGGCGGCCTACCCGCGCGAGCACGGCGACGGCACGTTCGATCTCACCTCGCTCGCCGAGGAGCTGGTCGGCGATGTCCGCCCGGCGGTGACGCTGCTGTGGGCGGCAGTTGGCGCACTGCTCCTCATCGCCTGCGCCAACGTCACCAATCTGCTGCTGGCGCGCGCCACCGGCCGGCGGCGCGAGATCGCGGTGCGCCTCGCCCTCGGCGCCACGCGCGCCCGCATCGTGCGCGAGGTGCTCATCGAGACGCTCCTCTGCTACGCGGCGGCCGCGGTCGCCGGTCTCGGACTGGCGTGGTGGGCCCTCGACGCCGTCGTCCGGCTGGCGCCACCCGATCTGCCGGGACTCGATGGCGTCGCCATCGACGGCTTCACGGTCGCGCTCACGGCCGGGATCGCGCTGGCCACCGGGCTCGCCTTCGGCGTCGGTCCGGCGCTGCACGCGGCGCGCCGTGATCCGTCGGCCGACGCCTCTCCCGGCGCCCCGCGCGCGGTGGCCGATGGCCGCGCCACGGAGCGCGTGCGCGGCGTGCTGGTCGGCGTCGAGGTCGCGCTCGCCCTCACGCTCGTCGTCGGTGCCGGGTTGGCGGTGCGCACCCTGCAGCAGCTCGGCGCCGTCGATCCCGGGCTGCGCGCCGACGACGCCCTCACGTTCGATCTCGTCCCGCCCGAGGCCCGTTATGTCGGCGGCGCCGACGTCGCGCGCTTCCACGGCGCGGTGGTCGACACGCTCCGGGACATCCCGGGCGTCGAAGCGGTCGGCGCCACTACACACCTGCCGCTGAGCGGACAGGATTTCGAGAACGCGGTGACGCCGGACGGCTGGACGCCGCCGACGCCCGACAGCCGCGCCGTCGCGGGCGTGCGTGGCGTGGCCGGCGACTTCGTGGCCGCCGCCGGGCTGCACCTCCTGGCGGGACGCGCCATCACCGCGGCCGACGACGCGACGCGACCGCCGGTCGTGCTCGTCAACGCGAGCTTCGTCGCCCGCTACTGGCCGGGGGCGGCCGGTGTCGGCCGCCGCGTCAAGTTCGACGATCGCGATGGGCCGGGCCCGTGGCTCGAGGTGGTGGGCGTCTACGCCGACGTCGCGCATCGCGGGCTCGACGCCGTGCGACGCCCGGAACTGCTCGTGCCCCAGGCGCAGGCCGATCCCGAGCTGGTCCGCCGCTGGTTCCGCGGCATGTCGATCGTCGTCCGCTCGGGGCTGGCCGTGGACGCCCTCATGCCCGACATCCGCCTCCGCGTCCGTGGCCTCGACGACCACGTGCCGATCATCCGCCCGCGCACGATGCCGGCGCTGGTGGGGGCGGCCGCGGGGCCGCAACGCTTCCGCGGCGTGCTGCTGGCGATCTTCGCGGCGCTCGCGGTCGCCCTCGCCGCCGTCGGCATCGCCGGCGTGGTCGCGTCGCTGGTGGCCCGCCGCACGCGCGAGCTCGGGGTGCGCGTCGCACTCGGCGCCGCGCCGCGCGACGTGCTCGGTGCCGTCGTCGGCTGGGTCGGGCCCGCGGTGGCGCTCGGCGGCGTGGCCGGCATCGGCGGCGGCCTCGCCGTGGGACGCGCGATGCGCGCGCTGCTGTTCCAGGTGCAGCCACTCGACGTCACGACCTGGATCGCGGCGGCGCTGATGCTGCTGGCGGCCGCGGGCGCCGCGGTGCTGCTGCCGGCCCGTCGGGCGCTGGCCGTGGACCCGCTGAGCTCGCTGCGCGGCGATTGAGGTCGCGCGCGGCTAGGACAGCGCGCGTTCGGCGCGCAGCACCACGGCGTCGCCGGGCACCGCGCGAATCACGAACCCGGCGTGCCGCACCACAGCGCGCATGGCATCGTTGTCGGCGAGCATGTCGCCGTAGAGGCGCTGCACCCCGCGTTCGGCGGCGGCAGCGACGAGGCGCTGCAGCAGCGCGCGACCCAAGCCGCGTCCCTGCCAGCGATCGACGACGAGCAGCGCGATCTCCGCGGCATCGCCGGGGGCGGTGCGCGTCAGGCGCGCGAGACCGAGCACCTCGGGCCGGCCGTCGTCGCGGCGGTGTTCGCCCACCAGCGCCAGGCCCAGCGCCGGATCGGTGCGGCATGTCAGCGCCAGCCGCGTGTGCGTGATGCGCTGCTCGAGCGACGTGATGTGGAAGTAACGGTGATACACCGATCGCGTCGAGAGGCCGGCGTGGAACTCGGCCATCAGCGGCTCGTCGTCGGGACGGATCGGACGCACGCGCACCAGCGTGCCGTCCTTCAGCGTCACGTCGTCGCCACGCGCCGGCGCCTCCGCAGGCATGGTGATAGCATAGCGGCGCGCCGCACGCGGCGGCGCACTGCCTGGTCATGCCGCTCGTCGATGCCCTGCTGCCCGAGTTCGATGCCGAGATCGCGTCGACGCGCCGCCTGCTCGAACGCCTGCCGGACGCGCGTCTCGATTTCCGCCCGCATCCCAAGAGCATGACGCTGGCCGCGCTGGCCGAGCACCTGGGCCAACTCGGTGTGTGGGGACGGATGACCATCACGCAACCCGACGTCGACCTGGCGGCGGTGGCGCGTCCGCCCGGTTACCAGGGGCTGGGCAGCAAGGCCGCGATCCTCGACCACTTCGATCGCGAGATGGCGGCGGCGCGCGCCGCCCTGGTCGGCAAGACCGACGCCGAGCTGGCCGCACCGTGGACGCTGCACCGCGGCGACCAGCCGTTCTTCACGATGCCGAAGGCGTCGGTCTGGCGTACGTTCGTGATGAATCACGTCATCCATCATCGCGGGCAGCTCACGGTCTACCTGCGCGAGCTCGACGTGCCGCTGCCCTCCATCTACGGGCCGAGTGCGGACGAACAGCCGTTCTGACGCGCCCGCGCTGCCAACCGGCGCCGTCGTCGCGGGCGGCGTCGCGTTCGCCGTCGTGGCGACGCTGAACGCCGGGGGCTACCGCTACGGGGCCTCGGACCAGGCGTTCTACATCCCGGCCATCCTGCACCACCTCGATCCGGCGCTGTTCCCGCGCGATTGGGCGATGCTGGGTGCGCAGGGCCGCTATTTCCTGATCGACGAGATCATGGCTGCGCTCGTGCGGACGACCGGCTGGCCGCTGCCGGCGTGGTTCGCGCTGGCACAAGCCGCCACCCTGGCGTCGCTCTATCTCGGTGCACTGCGGCTGGGCCGCGCCGTGCTGACGTCGCCCTGGGCGATCGCAGGCTGGATTGCGGCACTCACGCTGCGCCATCGCATCGCGAAGACCGGCGCCAACACCCTCGAAGGCTATTTCCATCCGCGCATGCTGGTGTTCGGCATCGGCCTGCTGGCGCTGGCCGACGTGTTGCGCGGGCGGCGCTGGCGACCGCTGATCGTGCTCGTGGCGGCCATGGCCGTACATCCGACGACGGCGGCGCTGTTTCTCGCGATCGTCGTCGTGGCCCTGATCGCGGCTGATCCGCGCCTGCATCGGCCGGCCGCCGCCACTGCCGTCGCGGCCTGTGTCCTCGGGGCCCTCTGGCTCGGACTCGGCCCCGGACTCGACCTCGCGCCGATGGACGGCACCTGGCGCGCGTTGGTCGCCACCAAGGACTACACCTTCCCCACGTCGTGGTCGGTGACCACGTGGCTGGTGAACCTGACGTCGCCGCTCGTGCTCGTCGCCGCGGCCTGGGCGCGCGCACGCGAAGGCCGGCTGACGTCGCCCGAACGGGGCCTGGTGGCTGGCGCCGCGATGCTGCTGGCCGGGTTCCTGCTGACGCTGCCATCGGTCGGAGCGGGCGTGCCGTTCCTCGTGCAGTTGCAGACGTCGCGCGTCTTCTGGCCGATCGAGGCGCTGGCGATCCTGTTCCTCGTCTGGTGGATCGTCGATCGTTCGCTGACCACGCCGGTCCACACCGTCGCAGGCACGGTGGCACGCGCCGTCGCCGTGCTGCTCGTCGTGGCCGGCGTCGTGCGTGGCGTCTACGTCGGCTTCATCGAGAGCCCACAGCGCGCGACCTTCGCCTTCACGCTGCCCGACGATCCGTGGACGCGCGCGCTCGCCTGGGTGCGTGACTCGACCGCGGCCGACACGTTCGTGGTCGCTGATCCCGGCCACGCGTGGAAGCCCGGGATGGGCACGGCCGTGCGCATCGGCGCAGCGCGCGACGTCTACCTCGAGGAGACCAAGGACGTTGCGATCGCAATGTACTCGCGCGACGCCGCGCACGAGGTCGCGGCCCGGATCTCGGCCGCGCAGGGCTTCGACACGCTGACGGTGGAGGCCCTGCGACGGCTCGTGCCGGCGGGCGCCGCCGCCGTCCTCGTGACGACGCGGGGGCTCGACCTGCCCGTGCGCCACCGCGCCGATGGCGTCACCGTCTACGCGTTGACGCCGTGACCGCGCGCACAGGCGCCAGTCGCGGCGTCTGTGCGATGCTGGCGTGACCATGTCCGCCGACGCGCCTGCGCCGCCTGCCGGCCCATTCGCCATCGCGCCGCCGATCGAACCGATGCTGGCCGCGACGGCGGCAACGGTGCCCGCCGGCGACTATCTCTACGAGCCCAAGTGGGACGGCTTCCGCGCCATCGTCTTCCGCGGCGGCGACGATCTCTACATCCAGAGCCGCGACTTGCGACCGCTCGATCGCTACTTTCCCGAGCTGCACGACGCGTTGCTCGCGGTGCTCCCTGAGGGCTGCATCGTCGACGGCGAGATCGTCATCACGACGCCCGCGGGACTCGATTTCGACCGGTTGCAGATGCGGCTGCACCCGGCGGCGTCGCGGGTGGCCACGCTGGCCGCCGCCACGCCGTCGTCGTTCGTCGCGTTCGATCTGCTGGCCGCCGATGGCCGCGATCTCCGCGGCGAGCCGCAGGCCGCGCGCCGACAGCGGCTCGAGCGCCTGCTCGCGCAGGCCGCGCCGCCGCTGCACCTCACGCCGATGACGACCGACGCGGCGATCGCGACCGACTGGCTGGCCCGCTTCGAAGGCGCCGGTCTCGACGGCGTGATCGCCAAACCGGCCGCCGGCGTCTACGAGCCCGGCCGGCGGTCGATGATCAAGGTGAAGCACATCCGCAGCGCCGACTGCGTGGTCGCCGGTTTCCGGTGGCACAAGCAGGGCCCCGGGACGATGGTCGGCTCCCTGCTGCTCGGCCTCAACGACGGCGAGGGCCGGCTGCAGCACGTCGGGGTGACCTCGGCGTTCACGACCGCGACGCGCAAGGCGCTGGTCGAGGAGCTGGCGCCACTGCGCGAGGGCGCACTCGACGGCCATCCGTGGCGGGCGTGGGCCACCGTGGAGGCGGCCGGCTCCCGCATGCCCGGCGGCCAGAGCCGCTGGAGCGCCGGCAAGGACCTGTCGTGGGAGCCGCTGCGCCCCGAACGCGTCTGCGAGGTGAAGTACGACCACATGCAGGGTGATCGCTTCCGTCACGCCGCGGTGTTCCTGCGTTGGCGGACCGACAAGGCACCCGCCGACTGCCGCTACGATCAGCTCGAGGTCACGACGCCGTACGAGCTCGCGAAGGTCTTCGGCGCGGCGGCGGATCGTCGCCCGTAGGCGGCCCCCAGCCCGTTGGCGCGTCGTCGGGATCGAGCGCTTCCTGCGGTGGCCGCAGCGCCTCGGGAACGTGCTCGAGGTTGAGGCGGACGCGCGTCCACGTGCTCGACCGGCCCCGCATCGCGTCGACGAGCACGTCGGCGGGCTCGAGGTGTGGCGCGGCCTCGGGATGCCGTGCCTTCCAGCGCTCGACCCCCTCGAGGGCCGCGTCGCGGGTGCGGGCGCGGGCGATCTCGATCAGCGGACGCGTTGGAGTGCGGCGGCCGGTGCCTTTGGCACTACGGCGCTTCGAGGGCTGCACGCGCGGCGGCTCGTCGTCCTGCTTCTTGTAGTGCGGCGGCCACGGCGCGTCGCCCAGGCCCTCCTTCTCGTGCCGGGTCGCGAGGTCGAGCAAGCCGTCCAGCCGGCCGACCGCGTCGTCCATGGCCGCGTGCGGATCGCCGATGGTGGCGAAGCGCGCCGGCATCGTCGCCAGCGTGAAGTCGGCCGGATCGGCGGCTTCGACCTCCTCCCAGGTCAGCGGCGCCGACACCCGGGCGTCGGGCTTCGGCCGCACGGAGTAGGCGGCGGCCACCGTCCGGTCCTTCGCATTCTGGTTGTAGTCGAGGAACACGCCGTGCCGCTCCTCCTTCCACCACTTGCTCGTGGCGATGGCCGGCGCGCGGCGCTCGACCTCGCGCGCGAACGCGACGGCGGCGCGGCGTACCTCGTGGAACGACCACTCGCGGGCGATGCGCACGTAGATGTGGATGCCGCGCGACCCCGAGGTCTTCGGCCAGCCGATCAACTGGAAGTCGTCGAGCGTCGCGCGCACGACACGGGCGACCTCGCGGAGCTGCGGCCACTCGATGCCGGGCACCGGGTCGAGATCGACGCGCAGCTCGTCGGGATGCTCGAGGTCGTCGGCCCGCACCGGATGCGGATGCAGTTCGAGGCACGCGAGGTTGGCCATCCACGCGAGCGTCGCCGCGTGGCGCGGCACGACTTCCTCGGCCTCGCGGCCCGAGGGGAAGCGCAGCGTGACGGCGTCGACGAACGCCGGACGCGTCGCCGGCGCGCGCTTCTGGTAGAAGAACTCGCCGCGGATGCCGTGCGGATAGCGCACGAGGACGTTCGGTCGTCCGCCGGCGGCCCGCAAGGCGCCCGGCGCTACCGCCAGGTAGTAGCGCACGAGGTCGCGCTTCGTGTAGCCCGGGCCGGGAAACAGGACCTTGTCGGGGTTCGAGATCGCGACGTCGTGCCCGTCGGCCGACACGACCTCGTGCGGCGTCGCACGCGGCATCGGGGCATCGTACTCCGGGCCCGGCGGGCGCGCGCCCCTGCGGTATACTCCCGCCGATCGCCACCCCGTTCGGGCAGGAGGAGTCATGGCCGCTTCCGTCTCGCGCCGCAATTTCGCCAAGCTGTTCGCCGCGGGCGGGTCCGCGGCCCTCTTCGCCGACCCGGCCTGGGCGCGCGAGTTCGGAGGGCGCGGCACCGACATCCTGCCGGCCGGCCCGTCGGCCGGCGAGCCGTTCTGGACCAGCGTCCGCGAGCAGTTCGTGATGCCGCCCGATCTGGCGGTGATGAACGCCGCCAACCTCTGTCCCGCCTCGAAGCCGGCGGCCGAGGCTCTCACGCGCGAGTCGTCGAGCGTCGATCGTGATCCGTCGCCTTCGAACCGCGCCCGCCTGATGCCGGAAAAGGAAGCCACCCGCAAGGGCCTGGCCGAGTTCCTGCGCGTCACGCCCGACGAGATCATCATCACGCGCAACACCAGCGAGTCGAACAACATGGTGTCGAACGGCCTCGATCTGAAGGCCGGCGACGAGGTGCTGCTGCACGAGGACAACCATCCCAGCAACCTCACGGCCTGGCACGAGAAGGCCAAGCGCTTCGGCTTCTCGGTGGTCGTGGTGCCGCAGAAGAACCCGCATCCGGGCGCCGAGTACTACGTCGACGCCTTCGCGAAGGCGATCACGCCACGCACGAAGGTGGTCTCGGTGACGCACCTGTCGAGCACCGTCGGCGACCTGATGCCGGCGAAGGAACTGGCGGCGCTGGCGCGCTCGCGCGGCGCGTTCTTTCTGCTCGACGGCGCCCAGAGCTTCGGCCTGCTCGACGTGAACCTGGCCGAGATCCAGCCGGACTTCTACTCCGGCAGCGCTCACAAGTGGCCCTGCGGCGCACGCGAGTGCGGCGTGCTCTACGTCAGCAAGGCGGCGCAGCCGAAGCTGTGGCCCACCGTCTACAGCGCCTACCCCGGCGCGGTCGGCTTCTCGAAGACGTTCGAGAGCTTCGGCCAGCGCGACGAAGCCACGATGATCGCCCTGCACGCCGCGCTCGACTTCCAGACCAAGGTGGGACGGGCCGCGCTCGAGAAGCGCTCGCGCGATCTCACGACGCAGCTCATGGACGGCCTGGCGAAGATCCCGGGCATCACCAACTGGACGTCGCCCGTCGCCGAGCGCCGCGTCGCCGTCGTGTCGTTCGTGCCCGGCACGCTCGACGCCAACAAGCTGGCCTCGGCGCTCTACACCAACGACCGGATCGGCATCACCACGCGCGGCGGCAAGGATCGCCCCGGCCTGCGCGTCTCGCCGCACTTCTACAACACGCCGGCCGAGGTCGATCGCCTGCTGGCGTCCATCGCGAAGTACATGAAGGCGGGCGTCTAGCCCGATGCGGGCGGGCGTCGTCTTCGCCAGCAGCCTCGCGGCGGCCGTGGTCGGCGCTGCCGGGCTCATCGCCACCCCGGCGGCGGCGCCGCAACGGGCGGGCGCACCGCGGGCCGTGACCTATACCCGCGACGTCGCGCCGATCCTCAATCGGCACTGCGTCGACTGCCATCGTCCCGGCGAGATCGCGCCGATGTCGCTGACGACCTACGCCGAGGCTCGCCCGTGGGCCAAGTCGATTCGCGCGGCGGTGGCCACGCGGGTCATGCCGCCGTGGTACGCGGACCCGGCGCACGGCGAGTTCGCCAACAACCCGCGGCTCGCCGACGCCGAGATTGCCACGCTGACCACGTGGGTCGACGCCGGCGCGCCCGAGGGCGACCGCCGCGATCTGCCGACGTCGCCGATCGCCGCCGGCGGATGGACGCTGGGCACCCCCGACCGCGTCGTCGCGATGACGGCGCCGGCACAGGTGCCGGCCTCGGGGCCGCGCATCATCGCCGACTACGCCATCGAGCCGCTGACGTTCGAGGCCGACACCTACGTGAGCGCGATCGAGGTGCTGCCCTCGAACCGCACGGTCACCCACCACGCCATCGTGAACGTGAAGGACGCGGCCGGCACGCGGCGCATCGGCGGCTTCCAGCCCGGCGGCGCCACCACGATCTACGCGCCCGGCTACGTCCGGCTCATTCCCAAGGGCGCAACACTGGCGCTGAACATGCACTACAACCCGAAGGGCACACCGCAGCAGGACACGACGAAGATCGGCCTGACGCTGGCGCGCGGGCCGGTCCAGAAGGTGGTGCTCACCGCGATGTCGGGCTCGCGCGCGCTCGACATCCCGCCGGGCGCCGCCAACTACGAGGCTGTGGGCACGCCTTACGTGTTCACCGCCGACAGCCACATCGTCAGCCTGCTGCCACGCATGAACGAGCGCGGCAAGGACTTCCGCTACACGCTGGTCGCGCCCGACGGCCGCGCGGTCGTGCTGCTCAGCGTGCCGAGGTTCAACCCTGACTGGCAACCGAGCTACGTGCTGAAGACGCCGATCGCAGCGCCCAAAGGCACCCGGCTGGAGACCGTGGCGCACTGGGACAACTCGGCCGCCAACCGGCACAACCCGGATCCGTCACAGCGCATCGGGTTCGGGCCCGAGATCATGAACGGCTACTTCGACTACACCGTCGACGCCGACGTCCCGACGAGGACGGCTGCCGTCCGCTGACCAGTCGTCGCGCGCTACACGGCGTCAGAGCGCGAGGCTGACGTCGGCCAGCCGCAGCACCGGCGCGTTTTCGTCGCCGTACCAGAGCCGCACCGCCTCGCCATCGACGCGCGCGCCGGGAATCGGCAGGTCCACGGCGGCCCCCGGTGGCCCGGGCCATGTGGCGTCGAGGGCCTCGCACACCACGTCCTGCGCCAGGCTCAGCACGCTCTCCGCGGCGTCGGCGTAGACGTCGAGGTCGCCCTCGTCGTCCTGTTCGAGATCGAGCGCGGTCGTGACGCCATCACCCGACGGCGTCTCGATCGTCACCGCGTCGCCCTCGGCCGTGGCGGTAAAGCCTTCGGGGAGGCTCGCCGCCAGCGCGGCGGCGAGGTCCCGGGCAAATCTATCTGGTGTCACTGCTCGCGCTGCTCGTCCTTCTGCTGCTGCGACGTCGGCGTGGTGCGCACCGTCGGGTACTTGATCCCGAGCTGCTCGAGGTAGGTCGAGTACTTGTTCGGGTCGTAGTAGTACTTCTTCATCTGCTCGCGGTACTTCGCGAGGATCGTCTCGTTCAGGAACGTCGGCGGCGGCGTGTCCTTCTTGATGAACGGGATGTACTTCACGTCCTTGGTCTGGACGTCGTTGAAGTAGGTCCACGCCTCCTTGAGGATCTCGGGCTTCGTCAGGAGGTCGAGCACCGTCATGGCCTGGGCCTTGGCACCGGCCACCACGCCCTTGTGCGCAATCGGCGTCGCACTGGCGATGCCGCTCGACCAGTTGTGGCCCGGCAGCCCCGGGATGTTGGCCGGGTAGCGCAGCGTGATCGTCGGCACGTTCCACGAGATGTCGCCGATGTCGTCGGAGCCGCCGCCCATGTTCTCTTCAATCGGCACCGGCTTGCCGAGCTCGGCCAGCTTGGTCGCGAGCCCGGGCTGCGTCGCGTTGCCGAGCTCCTTCTGCAGGCCCTTGGCCAGCGTCTGGTCCTCGTTGCTCCACTCGGGCAGGCCGACGCGCTGGATGTTCGCGTACATCGTCTCGGCCAGCGTCTTGTTGAAGTGCTGCGGATACGCCGTGCCGAGGATGCGCGACGTCCATTTGGTGTTGGTCATCAGCGCCGCGCCCTCGGCCATCTTGTTGGCGATGTCCCACAGCTCCTGGATGTGCGGCTGGTCGTTCTCGCGCAGGTAGAACCAGATGCTGGCGGCCCGCGGCACCACGTTCGGCTGGTCGCCGCCGTTGGTGATGACCGAGTGCGAGCGCTGCGACAGCCGCAGATGCTCGCGGCGGTAGTTCCAGGCGATGCTCATCAGCTCGACGGCGTCGGCGGCCGAACGGCCGCGCCACGGCGCGCCCGCACTGTGCGCGGTCTCGCCCTCGAACATGTACTCGACCGAGACCAGCCCGTTGCCGCCACCGGCGCCCCACGAGGTCTGCAGATTGTTGCCGACGTGCGTGAACAGCACCGCGTCGACGTCCTTGAACACGCCGTCGCGGATGAACCACGCCTTGCTGGCCACCAGCTCCTCGGCGACGCCGGGCCACAGCATGATCGTGCCGGGCAGCTTCTCGCGCTCCATGACGCGCTTCACGGCGATCGCCGCGACGATGTTCAGCGGCACGCCGGTGTTGTGGCCTTCGCCGTGACCGGGCGCGCCTTCGATGATCGGGTCGTGGTAGGCGACGCCGGGCTTCTGCGATGACTGCGGGATGCCGTCGATGTCCGAGCCCAGCGCGATCACCGGCTTGCCGCTGCCGAAAGTGGCGACCCACGCCGTCGGGATGCCAGAGACGCCGCGCGTGACCTTGAAGCCCTGCTTCTCGAGCACCCCGGTCAGGTACTTCGAGGTCTCGACTTCCTGGAAGCCGAGCTCACCGAAGCTGAACACCGAATCCACGGCTTCCTGCGCCAGCTTGGCGAGGCCGTCGACGTGTTCGGCCATGCCGCGCTTGAGCGCGTTGGTCGTGGCGTCGGCGGCCGATGGCGCGGCCGGCTTCGCGCCGGGCGCCTGTGCGAACGCCACCGGCGCCGACAGGGCCACGGCCAGGGTGGCGTGCATGAACGTGCGAATCATCGTGCGAACCTCCAGAACGGCTGGATTGTACTCGGCCGCCGCGCGCACGGCATCCGTCTTCGGCCCATGGCGTCCATGCCGCCAGGACATCGCGCCGACCCGGCTACTCTCCCAGGGTGCGCCGGTAGGTGGGCGCCGACCGCGCCTTGGCGCGCTGCTCGAACGCGAAGCCCCAGCCCAGCAGATCTGCCTCGCTGTAGGCGCGGCCGAGGAAGGCGAGGCCGATCGGCAGTCCCTGGACGTCGCCCATCGGCACCGTGAGGCTGGGCGTGCCTGCAACCGCGGCAATACCGTAGCCCGCACCCAGGAAGTGATCGCCCAGCACGTGGTCGGTCGGCCACGCCGGCGCCATGGCGGGGGCGATCAGCGCGTCGAGTTTCTGGCCATCGAGCGTCGCGAGCAACCCCTGCGCGCCAGCGAGCCGGCGGGCGTCGGCCTTGGCCTTCAGGTAGGCGGCATCGGTGAGCGGGCCCTTGGCCTGCGCCTGCTCGAAGATCTCCTGGCCGAAGAACGGCATGGCGCGGTCCTTGTTGGCGGTGTTCCAGGCGATCAGCGCTTCGAGTGTCTTGTGTGGTGAGGCGCTCTGCGCGAGGTAGGCGTTGAGCCCGTCCTTGAACTCGTAGAGCAGCACCTCGAACTCGGCGCGGCTCCACGCGTCGTAGGTGGGCACCTTCACGTCGACGACGGTCGCGCCGGCGGCGGTGAGGGTCTCGATGGCTTTCGTCATCGCGGCGTCGACGTCCGGGTGATAGCCCATCGCCTGGCGCACGACGCCGAAGCGCCGGCCGTTCACCGCGTCGGCCCTGAGCGCCGCGGCGTAGTCGGCGGTCTTGCCGGTCGCGGCGGCGCCCGCCGGGTCGGCGGTGTCGACGCCGGCCATCGCCGTCAGCAGCATCGCGGCGTCGGTGACGGTGCGCGTCATCGGCCCGGCGGTGTCCTGCGAGACCGAGATGGGGATGATGCCGCTGCGGCTCACGAGCCCGACGGTGGGCTTGAGGCCGACGAGGCCCGCAACCGACGACGGGCACAGGATGCTGCCATCGGTCTCGGTGCCGATGCCCACGCCGGCGAGGCTCGCCGCGATCGCGGTGCCGGTGCCGGCGCTCGAGCCGCACGGATTGCGATCGAGCGCGTAGGGGTTCTTCGTCTGTCCGCCACGCGAGCTCCAGCCCGACGTCGAGCGCGTCGAGCGGAAGTTCGCCCACTCGCTCAGGTTGGTCTTGCCCAGGATGACCGCGCCGGCATCGCGCAGCCGCGCCACCATGAACGCGTCCTTCGCGGGGCGATTGTCGGCGAGCGCCAGCGAGCCCGCGGAGTTCACGAGGCCAGCGATGTCGACGTTGTCCTTCACCAGCACGGGCACGCCGTGCATCGGCCCGCGCACCTTCCCCGCCTTGCGCTCGCCATCCAGGCGCTCGGCGTCGGCGACGGCCGCCGGGTTCACCTCGATCACGGAGTTCAGTGTCGGGCCGGCCTTGTCGACGGCGGCGATGCGCGCAAGGTACGCCTCGGTGAGCGCCTTCGCCGTCAGCGTGCCGGCCTCCATTCGCGACCGGGCGTCGGCGGCGCTCAGCTCCACGACGTCGAGCGGCGGCGTGGCCGGCGCCGTGGACGCCTGTTCGGGGGCCGCGGTGCATGCGGCGGGTGTGGCGATGGCCAGGACGAGGGCGATCTGTCGGACGGTCATGCGGGACGGACTCCGTGAGAGGGAGAGGCCAGTGTAGCCGCAGGGTCCGTGGGCGTGGACCGCGCCGGTAAGATCGTGGGACCGCCGCCGTGACGATGCCCGCCGATGCCTTCGTGCCCGCGCCGTTCCTCGCGGGTGGTCACCGCATGACGTTGTATGCGTGGGCGCGGCCGCGCCGCTTCCCGGCGCTGCCGCCGGCCGAGGCGCGCTGTTTCCAGGTGGCGCCCGACAGCCAGGTCCTCGGGCACTGTCACTGGCAGCCGGCGCGCGGGCGCGCGCTGACGGTGCTGCTCCTGCACGGCCTCGAGGGCTCGAGCGACAGCCACTACGTGCGTGGCATGGCCGACAAGGCGTGGCGGCACGGCTTCAACGTCGTCCGGCTGAATCAGCGCAACTGCGGCGGCACCGAGGCGCTGACGCCCGGGCTGTATCACTCGGGCCTGACCGCCGACCCGCTCGCGGTGATGCGGCTGCTGGCCGGCGACGGCCTCGAGCGCTTCGCGGTGTGCGGCTACTCGCTGGGCGGCAACCTGGCGCTGAAACTCGGGGGCGAGGTTGCGGGCGACGACGCCGCGCGCCTCGTCGCCGTGACGGCGGTCTCGCCGCCAATCGAGCTGGCGCATTGCGTCGACGCGCTCGAACGGCGCGACAACCTCGCCTATCACTGGAACTTCCTGCGCGGCCTGCGCGGCCGCATGCGCCGCAAGGTCGCGCTGTTCCCCGATCGCTACGACCTGACGCCGCTCGCCGGCGTGCGCAGCGTCCGCGGCTTCGACGACGTCTACACCGCGCCGCACAACGGCTTTGCCGGCGCCGCCGATTACTACCATCGCGCCAGCGCGCGCCGCGTGTTGCCGCGCCTGGCCGTGCCTGGCCTGCTCGTGACCGCCGACGACGACCCGTTCGTGCCGTCGGAGGCGGCGCGTGATCCGGCACTCGCCGCCGTCGCACGCCTGACACGCCTCATCACCGCCCATGGCGGTCATTGCGGGTTCATCGGCCGGCCCAACGGCGACGACGGCTACTGGGCGGAGTCGCGGGTGATGGCGTTCGTGGCCGACCACGCCCGCCGCCGCTGAGCGACGGACGGCCTCAGCCCGCGGCCAGCAGCTCGATCATCCGCTGGCCGAACACGGCGCCTTTGCCGGCGTCCTCGTGCTTGAAGTAGACGAAGACGTCGCGGCACGTCGCGGCGAGTTCCTGCGCGGTGCGCGTCCAGCGCACGATCGCGTCGTCGTCATAGCCTTCGTCGCGCAAACGCAGGTAGGCGAAGTCCGCGGTCTGGATCACGGGCACCGATCGCGTCTCGGTGTCGGCGATGCACAGCGCGAAGTTGCGGTCGCGCAGCCGCGCGTAGACCTCATCACTCAGCCACGAGTCGTGGCGGAACTCGAACGCCCCCGGCGTGCCCTCGGGTACGCCCTGCAGGAAGGCATCGAACTTCGCCAGGTCGCACTTCAGGTTCGGCGGGGTCTGGAACAACACGGCGCCGAGCTGCGGCCCGAGCTCGCGCGCGGTCGAGACGAAGAAGTCGACAGCGTCGCCGACGTCGACCAGGCGTTTGTCGTGGGTGATGCGGCGGTTGGCCTTGAGGGTGAGGCGGAAGGCCGGCGGCACCTGGCGGGCCCAGCCGGCGACGGCCGTCGCGGTGGGCATCCGGTAGAACGTGGCGTTGATCTCGACCGTGGGAAATCGCGCCGCGTAGAAGGGCAGCATCTTCGCCGCAGGCAGATCCTGCGGATAGAAGCTGCCCTTCCACTCGGGGTAGTTGTAGCCGGACGTGCCGACGAGAATCATGGTCGGGCCCGGAGGGACGCGTCGCGCGGACGCGGGGGATGGCGCTACCAGCGCGGCTCGCGCCGGCCGCCGCCATCGCGACCGCCGCCGCGGCCCATGCCGCCGCCGCCCCCGAATCCGCCGCCCGCCGGCTTCGGACGCGCTTCGTTCACCACGAGCGCCCGGCCGTTCATCTGGAACTCGTGCAGCTGTTCCACAGCCGCCGACGCGCCCTCGTCGGTCGTCATCTCGACGAACGCGAAGCCGCGCGCCCGGCCCGTGGCCTGGTCGCGCATCACGTGCACGTTGGCGACGGCGCCAGCACGGCTGAACAGCTCGGTCAGATCTTCGTCGGTCGCGCTGTAGGGAAGGTTGCCCACGTAAAGTCTACGGCCCATCGGTCACTCGCTCCTGCCGCGCGCCGGTCGTATCAGCCCGACGCCGCGCGAACGCCGGGACTCCCCCCTCGACCAGCTCACCACGCAGCACGGGGGAAACGACGTTTCGCCGGCCGGCACAGAGCTCCCTCAGGGACGTAAAGCCCGCGAAGTATAGCAGACCCCGTGTCAAGCTCAAGGCCGCCGCCCATGAGCCGTGCAGCGGGCGTGGTACATTCCCGGCGATGGCGCGAGGCGGCGTGGTCCTGCTGGCACTGGCGGTCGCGGCCGGGTGCAGCCGGCCGGCGGCGCCCGTGCCGGCCCAGCGGTATCCCATTCGTGGACAACTCCTGGGCGTCCAGCTCGACACCGGCCAGGTGGTGCTGAAACACGAGGCCGTCGCCGGTTACATGGACGCGATGACGATGCCCTTCACCGTGGCCGACCGCGGCGACGTCCTGGCACGGCGTCCGGGCGACCTCGTCACCGCGACGCTCGTGGTGGAGCCGACCCGCGCCTACCTCGAAGGACTGATGCTCACGGGCACCGCGCCGCTGCCAACGGGCGTTGGCGGGTCGCCGGTGGCGGAGGGCGTTCAGGTGCTCGCGCCCGGCGACCCGGTCCCGGTGCTCGCGCTCACCAGCCAGTCGGGGCAGCCGGCGTCACTCGCCGACTGGACGGGCCAGGCCGGCGTCGTCACCTTCATCTACACGCGGTGTCCGTTGCCCGACTTCTGCCCGCTGATGGATCGCCGCTTCCAGGAGATCCAGGCGGCGGCCGCCGCCGACACCGAACTCGCCGGGAAGGTGCGGCTGCTGTCGGTCAGCTTCGATCCCGCGTTCGACACGCCCGCGGTGCTGACCGCGCACGCCGCGCGAGTGGGGGCGAAGCGCGGCTGGACGTTCGCCACCGCGCCGCCGGCCGTCGTCGATCGGTTCGCGGCCGAGTTCGGGGTCAACGTGATCCGCGAGAGCGACGGCACCATCACGCACAACCTCCGCACCGCGGTCGTGGGCCCCGACGGCCGCGTCGCCGCCGTGTACTCGGGGAACGAGTGGACCGCGCCCGCGATCGTCGCCGACCTGCGCCGCGCGCTCGGCGCCGGTCCGTCATGAGCGGCCGGCCGCGCACGGCGCGCCGGTCCGGCGTGCCGGCGCGCCCGCAGCCGCTGCGCGAGGCGCTCGCGCCGCCCACCGTGCCGGCGCCGCGCCGCGCCTTCACGCGCGGCGAACTGGCGCTCGTCGATCGCCTGCGGACGCCACTCGCGGTGCAGCGCTGGCTCAACGCGCTGCCCTACAACGCCGAGTCGGACGGCGAGACCCTGCGCACGTTCCGCGGCGTGGCCGCGCGCGGCACCGCGCACTGTCTCGAGGCGGCGCTGTTCGCGGCGGTGCTGCTCGAGCAGCACGGCCATCCGCCGCTGCTCCTCAGCTTCGAGTCGCAGGATCGGCTCGACCACGTGATCTACCTCTATCGGGACGCCGGCGGCTGGGGCTCGATCGCGCGCTCGCGCGATCCCGGCCTGCACGGGCGGCTGCCTCGTTTCGCCACGCCGCGCGCACTGGCGCTGAGCTACGTCGATGCCTACGTCGACTACACCGGCCGGGTGCGCGGCTACGGTGTCGTCCACCTCGGCGGGGCCATGGGCGGTTACGACTGGCGCTTCGCGAGCGGCAACGTATGGGCGGTGGAACAGCTGCTGATCGACTGGCCCCATCACCGCATCCGCACGTCCGACGCGCGCTACAGGCGCCTCAAGCGGCGCTACGCCGAGTATCGGGCGCGCTACGGCGAGAAGCCCGTGTACTACACCGGCCGCGACCGATGGGCGCCCCTGCCCGCGCAATACGCGTCGGCGGTCAGGCGCGACTGGCGCTGACCATCAGTCCAGGTCGAAGCCGCGCAGCGGCTTCGTGATCGGCTCCTGCTTCGCCTGCTCGAGCGCTTCTTCGAACCGGCGCGACAGCGCATCGTCGCGGCCGCGTTCCGATTGCATCGACTGCTCGAAGATCGCCTCGCGCCGCCGCGCCTGCTCCTGCAGGATCCGCTGCGCGTCGTCGAGCACCGGCGCATGGCCCGATGGCGGCTCCTTGTGCGACACGACGCGGCCGAGGTTGAGATCGACGACCAGCGTGGATCCACAGCACGGACAGGTGACTTCGCGCTCGCTCTGCAGTGTGGCCATCGCCGCCTCCGGATCGCCGCTCTTGCCGTCGTGCGGCTCGCTGCTCAAGAGTAGTAGCGGACCCCACGATGTCGCAAGACGGGCACGGACCCTCCACCGGACTCCGCCGCACGCGCACGGTGCGCGTCGCGACCTACAACGTGCACCGCTGCCGCGGCATGGACGCGCGCACCTCGGCGCAGCGCATCGCCTCGGTGATCGCCGGCCTCGACGCCGACGTCGTGGCCCTGCAGGAGGTCGTCGGCGCCAGTGCGCGGCGGCCGGGACAGGCGGCCGAGCTGGGCGCGGCGCTCGGCATGGGCTGGGTGATGGCGCCGACCCGCCACTACCGGGGCGCGCTGTTCGGCAACGTCGTGCTCACCCGCCTGCCGGTGCGGCAGCACGTGCAGCACGACCTGTCGTGGAAGACGTGCGAGCCACGCGGCGCCCAGCGCGTCGACATCGCGGTCGACGATCATCAGGTGCTGCACCTCTACAACGTCCACTTCGGCACGTCGCTCGGCGAACGGCGTGTCCAGGCGGACAAGGTGGCGACGCTGGTCGACGACGCCCGCACCCACGGGCCCAGCGTCGTGCTCGGCGACTTCAACGAGTGGGCGCGCGGCCTCGCCACCGACATCCTGTCAGCGCGGCTCGAGAGCGTCGACCTGACGCGGCACCTGCGCCGGCGCCGCACCTACCCCGGATTCTTCCCGGTGCTGCACCTCGATCACATCTATTTCCGCGGCGGTGTCGAGGTACTGCACGTGGAGCTGGTGCGCACGCGACAGTCACTGATCGCCTCGGACCACCTGCCGCTCGTCGCCGACCTCCGGTTGTCGTTCTGACGGCGCCGCCGACGATTCCCGCCAGGCGCCGGCCGCACGTGCGGCATCATGCTGCATGACCTTTCCGGTGATCGATCACCGCCTGGCGGTGCGGCTCGAGCGGGCCGAAGGCATGGCCAACGCGCGGTTCGTCGAGGCCCGCGCCGCGGTGGATCCGGCCCGCGGCGCCGAGTGGCGGGACATCGACGGTATCTGGGCGATGTTCGATGGCGTGGGCTCGCCGCTCACGCAGACCTTCGGTCTCGGCATCGCGCGGCCGGCGACCGCGGAGGCGCTCGAGGCGGTCGAGGCGTTCTACCGCGAGCGCGGCTCACCCGTGGACCAGGAGATCAGTCCGCTGGCGCTCGACGACCCGCTGCCGCTGCTGGTCGGCCGCGGCTACGCGCCGATCGAGCTGACCGACGTCATGGTGCGCCTCATCGGGCCTGACGACGCGGCGTCGCCGCTCGACGGCATGCCGGTGGATCGCATCGACCGCGGTGACGCCGACGCGTGGGCCGACGCCGCCGCCGACGGCTGGAGCGAGACGCCGGCCGTCGTGCCGTTCGTGCGCGAGCTCGGCGCGGTGTATCCGCGCACCGCCGGCGCGCACTGCTTCGCGGCGCGTGCCGACGGCACCATCGCCGGCGCCGGGGTGTTGTGCCTGCACGATGGGATGGCGCTGCTCGGCGGCGCCAGCACCCGCCCGGCCTTCCGGCGTCGTGGCGCCCAGACGGCGCTGTTCGCCGCGCGCCTGCGAGCCGCGCACGCCGCCGGGTGCGACCTGGCCATGGTCTGCGCCCGCCCTGGCAGTGACTCGCACCGCAACGCCGAGCGGCGCGGTTTCCGGGTCGCCTACACGCGCATCAAGTGGCAGCGCGGTGCGGCCGCCTAGTCCGGCTCGGTGACGGCGTACGCGGCGCGCTCGAACGGGTTGTCGAGATAGGCGTCGTCGCCGCGCAGCCACACGATCGCGCTGGCCGCCAGATAGGCGGGGACGAACGCGATGCCCCAGCGCTCGCACTGCGCGACGTGCACGCGCTCGTGCGCCCGCGTCTCGTCGAGCGCGGCGCGGTCGCGCCCGAGCACGACATGGCCGAGCGTCATGGCGACGATCCCGCGACGGACCGGCAGGCGATCGAAGACCCGGGCGAGTCCCGGCCCCTCGGCCTCGATGACGCCGGCGACGACGCGCCAGCTGGCGCCGCTGACGGCCACGACCGCCAGGCCGATCGCCGTCGTGGGCGCGGCCCAGGCATACGCGCAGAAACGCGCGGCGCGCGTCATCGCAGAGTCGAGCAGGGACAGGAACGGGAAGGGAGGACGTGACGAGGAGGGCGGGCCGGGCACGCCCCGAGCCATGGCGTGAGCGCTAGCTCTCTTCCTCGTAGCCTTCTTCGATCGGCAGCGGACGCGTCGCCGGGCGCAGCGCCTCGCGGTGATCGTAGATGGGCACGTCGCGCACGTGCATCGAGTTCGAGCACGCCGGCGACTTGGTCTCGACCACGACGGTGACCGGACTGCTGCCGGAGCCGTCGCGGAACGCGAGACGGCAGCCGCAGGCGAGACGCGCGTGAGTGAAGCCCTTCAGCATCGAACTGTCGGCATCATACTACACGCCCTTCCTCAGAGCAGGGCTTTGATCTCACGCTCGAACTGCGCCTTCGGTGCAATACCGAGATGCCGCCTGCACACCTTGCCGTCGCGGCTGATCACGAACGACGCGGGAATGCCGTAGATCGGGCCGTAGGCGTCCTGGATGTCGTCGTGCCCCAGGCCCAGCACGATCGGGTAGTTCACCTTGTATTGATCGGCGAACGCCTTGGCCTTGTCGGCGGGATCGTCGACCGACAGGCCGACGACCACGAGGTCCTTCTTGTACTGCTCCTGGAGCTCGACGAAGCCGGGAATCTCGGCCTTGCATGGGCCACACCACGTCGCCCAGAAATTCAGCAGCACCACTTTGCCGCGGTAGGCGCTGAGCTTGACGTTCGAGCCGTCGAGCGACGGCAGGGTGAAATCGGTGGCTGGCTTCGCGTTCGCCAGGCACGCGGCGTCGCCGGCGGCCGCCTGCGCGGGGAGTTCGGCGGCATGCGCCGCCACCGGCTCGATCATCGGCGCCGAGATCGGCTCACCGGCCAGATCCTCGTGCCCGCCGAGCGTGAACGGAATGCTCAGGCCGAGCAGCGCGATGACCGTGGCCACGATGGCCACCGTACGCACGGACGACGCAGTGGACGTGGGTGGTGGCACAGGCTCCATATCCGTCATTCTGCCCCAAGACCGAGGGCCTGGGCTACCTGCGGAACACCCGACGGCGCGACGACCACGAAGGTGCGGTCGCCGCGGGCGATGACGTCGGCGTGACGGCCGAAGGCATCGAGGGCGCCGTCGCGGTGGCGGCCGGACAGCACGAACAGCGACACCTCGCCGCCGTCGACACGGTAGAGCGCGTGCGCCACCCACCCCTGTCCGTAGAGACACTGCCGCACACTGACGAGCTTGGCGCGGCCGTCGCCGGAGGGCGTGGGCAGCGTCACGTCCATCCCGAAGTCGTCGTGGAAGTGTGCCTGGCCGTCCGCCGGGGTGAGGCCATCGGCGCGGTCGTCGCCGTCGATGACGAAGCACTTGAGATGGTCGAGCGTGAGTTGCGCCGCGAGCAGCACCGACGACTGCCCCGTCGCCCACACCGCACCGCCACTGACGGCAAGCAACACGCCGGCCGCGGCTGCGACGGCCGTCCACCGCAGGCGCGCCGTATCTGCGATCGCCGTCTGGGCCACGCGGCGCACGTCGGTTGACAGGCCCTCGGGCGCCGGGTCGACCAGGCTGCGCCGGCGGCTCACCAGCAGGACCCGCACCTCGCGCTGCGCGACGGCCAGCGCCCGGCACGCCGGGCAGGTGGCCAGGTGCGCGTCGACCTCGGCGCGGGCGGCCGGGCCGGCGTCGCCGTCCACGTACGGGGGCAGCAGCGCCTCCGTCTGGCGACACTCCGGTCGCACGGGCTGGAAGGGCACGGTCATCGTGTCCCCGCCGTGCCGGTGCCCGGCGCCGGCGTCTCGCCGGCGCGCGTGGTCAGGGCGGCGTGCAACAGCTTCCGGCCGCGCGAGATGCGGGACATCACCGTGCCGATTGGCACGTCGAGCGCGTCGGCGATCTCCTGGTACGACAGGTCCTCGACGTCGCGCAGCCACACCGCGGCGCGGAACACGTCGGGCAACGCGTCCACCGCGGCCTTCACGTCGGCGTTGGCCACCGACTGCAGCAGGGCCGACTCGGGCGTGGACGCGTCGACTACCCCCGGCCGGCCGGCATCGACCGCAGCGTCGACGGTCGCGCTGTCGAACGCGACGCGCGCGCGGGCCGCGTCGCGGCGCCGGTTGCGCCAGGTGTTGTGGAGGATGGTGTAGAGCCAGGCCTTGAGATTGGTGCCGGGCTGGAAGCGATCGCGGGCACGAATCGCCTTGAGATACGTGTCCTGGACGAGATCGCGCGCGGCATCGCCGTCGCGGGTCAGCCGCACGGCGGTGCCGTAGAGCCCATTCATCAGTGCGAGTGCGTCGTCCATGAATCCGGTGACGCCGTCGGCGGACGGCCTACGCGTGAACACGAGGCCTCGTCGGGGCGATCGTGGAAGGGAACCCCACGCGATGGCGGTGTATTCCCGGCATGAAACGGTCCGACGCGTCTCCAGTATAGGACAGAGATCCGAGGCCCGGAACTTGCTAGCACGTGCCATGGTGCCGGGGCGCCGGGGTAAGATGCCGAAAGCGCTGGCGCCCGGTGCCTGTCTGCCGCGACGTCTTCCGGAACCTCGAGGAGTGCTCCGTATGCGAACCCGCACGACGGCCCGGCCACTGGCCGCGGCGCTGTCCCTCCCGCTGGCCCTGGCGCTCCTCATCGCGCCGGGCACGATAGCGCCGGCCGGAGCCCAGACGCAGTTCGCGCCGTACTACGGCAAGAACGCCATTCGCTACGACCACTTCGACTGGCACACCTACCAGACCGAGCACTTCGAGATCTACTACTACCCTGCCATCGAGCCGCACCTCGAGCGTATGGCCGGGTACGCCGAGAGCGCGTATCAGCACATCAGCTCCGAGTTGAAGCACGACCTCGCCAACAAGGTGCCGCTGATCCTGTTCCAGACCGGCGCCGAGTTCTACCAGCAGAACGTCATCCCCGGTGCGGCGCAGGACGGCGTCGGCGCGTTCGCCGAGCCGAGCCGCTACCGCATCCTGATGCCGATGGACGAACCGCCCGATCTGCTCTACGGCTTGATCGTCCACGAGCTCACGCACATCTTCCAGTTCGACATCATTCCCACGTCGCTCATCCGGAACACCACGCCGCTGTGGGTCAACGAGGGCATGTCGGACTACATGCGCGGCAGCTGGCGGCCGCTCGATCTGATGATGGTGCGCGACGTCGCCATCGCCGACATCGTCCCGAAGATGAGCAACCTCCAGGGCTACGGCGGCCTGGGCAGCCCGCGCGGCATCTACAATCTGGGCCACGCCGCCTTCGAGTTCATGGAGGCGCGCTGGGGCAAGGAAGGCGTGCGCCAGTACGTCTTCGCGCTGCGCAAGAGCATCATCGGCGGCGGCGACGACGCCTATCAGGAAGCCTTCCAGCTCTCGGCCGAGGAATGGGACCGTGAGTTCGAGCGCTACCTCAAGGAGCGCTTCAAGCCGTTCCGCGACAAGGAGCGGCCCAACGACTACGGCCGCAACCTGGCGCCGAATCCCGAGAAGTCGAGTTTCGCGCAGGCGTTCTCGATCGAGCCGTCGCCGTCGGGCGATCTCCTGGCGGCGATGACGATCAACCCGAACGATCGCGAGATCGACATCGTGCTGCTGTCGACCAAGGACGGCAGCGTGGTACGCAATCTCACGCCCGGCTTCGACCAGTCGCGCGGCTTCGAGTACATCGTGCAGCCGGGCGGCCGCGGCAATTCGGTGCCGTGGATGACGTGGGCCCCGGCCGGCGACCGGCTCGCCTACTTCGTGCGCACCGAAAAGGACCGCTCGCTCGTGGTCGAGGACGTCGTCACGCGGCGCATCGTGCAGAAGGTCGCCGTCAACGACGTCGACTCGCCCGAGTCGCCCGACTTCTCGCCCGACGGCACCAAGGTGGTGTTCTCCGGCATGAAGGGCGGCGTCACCGACATCTTCGTGCTCGACCTCGCCAGCCAGGCCATCTCGAACGTCACCAACGACGCGTTCGCCGACTACGGCCCGACCTGGGCCCCCGACGGCAAGTCTCTCATCGTGTCGACGCGCGTCAGCGGCAACGAGAAGCTGTTCCGCGTCGAGGCGGGTGACGGCAAGCGCACGCAGCTGACCTTCGGCACCCACGACGACAACAGCGCGCAGTATCTCGATGCGAACACGCTGGTCTTCATCTCGACCGCCGTCGATCCGAACGAGACCATCGACCCCGAGGTCGCCAAGAACGGCATCATCTACAACATCTGGACGCTCGACCTGAAGACCAGCGCGCTGGCCCGCTACACCGACGCGGTCAACGGCAATCTCTCGCCGGTGGTGCTCAACCAGGGCGGCGACGGCCAGAAGATCGCGTTCGTCAGCTACTACAAGGGCGACTACACGGTGCACGTGCTCGATCGGCGCGAGCCGATCGGCAAGGCCACGACCGAGGACTTCGGATCGGCCGGCCCGATCATCGACTTCCAGGCGCCGCTCACGCACACGCTGGTGCAGTCGAACCAGAAGAAGAAGGGCAAGTTCGAGAAGCTGTACCTCGAAGGCCGGCCGCCGGTGAACGTCGGCCTGACCAGCGGCGGCGATTTCCTGGGCGGCACGGCCATCGCGTTCACCGACGTGCTCGGCGACCAGCAGTTCACGTTCTACGCGACCTCGGTGTCGCAGTACCGGTCGTTCTCGGGGTCGTACATCAACCTCGAGCGCCGTTTCCAGTACGCGCTGCAGGCGTTCTCGCAGACGCAGTTCTTCTACGGCCAGAACCAGGGCATCTTCTACGACCCGGCATTCAGCGGCTTCATCGATCGCGACCTCGCCGTGGCCACCACGACGACCCGCGGCGCCACGGCGTTCGGCATCTATCCGTTCAACCGCTACCGCCGTATCGAGTTCTCGGGCGGCGTCTACCACTCGGCGCAGCGCTTCGAGGACCAGAATCTCGAGGACTTCTCGAACGACTACCAGGAGGCGCAGTACGGCCGCAACCTGTTCAACAACGGCATGCTGATCCCGTTCGGCCTGGCGTTCGTGCAGGAGACGACGATCTTCCGCGAGTTCGGGCCGCTCTCGGGCAGCACGATGCGGCTCTCGTACGAGGTGGCGCCGAAGATCGCCGGCGCGCTCGGACGCCAGACCGTCGACGGCGACGCGCGCAAGTACTTCCGCCTCGGCGGCTCGGCGCTGCTGGCGCTCCGGGCCCGCGGCTACAAGAGCTGGGGCGACAACCCCGGCTACTTCTACTTCGGCGGTAACTCCGAGATGCGCGGCTACGACTACCTGGAGTTCCTGGGCCAGAACGCCTTCCACCTGAACGCCGAGCTGCGCCTGCCACTGATTCACGCGATGCTGACGCCGCTCGGAGTGATGGGCGGCATCCGCGGCACGCTCTTCGCGAACGCCGGCGGCGCCTACTTCGACCAGTCGGGCTTCAAGAGCTTCTCGCGCGAAGACAGCATCGAGCAGCCGATCACCGGCTATACGGCCGACCCCACCAATCCGCTCGTGGGCATCCCGGTCTACGGTCCGCCGCAGCTCGTCACCGGCTTCCGCCTGATCGACTCGCGGGCCAGCTACGGCATCGGCCTGCAGACCTTCGCCCTCGGCTTCCCCATCCACTTCGACTGGAGCTGGCGCACGCTCTTCAACAAGGGCTGGGAAGACGTCGTCTTCTCGCAGAACGGCGGTAGCTCCGCGTTCCGCAAGCCGCGCTTCCAGGTGTGGATTGGCTATGACTTCTAGAGACCTGTAGGGACTGGGGATCAGGGATCAGGAACCAAGCAGAGACGCCAACGGCCGCTTCCCCATCGGGAGCGGCCGTTCTCATGTACGGCCTCTGCGTTGTCGAGTCGCTGGAGCGCGAACACGAACACCACGATCGCGCGCAGTGTGCTCAGGGATTCGGCCGGCTACTCGCAGCCAACGCCCGTCACGCGATTGATGCGGTGCAGCTTCCATTTCCGACCGGGCACGGCTGGGTAGCTGAGTGTCGCCCGACGACTGCTGTGAAACGTCACGACGACCTGGAACCGAGAGCGGCTGAAGTCCATCGTGGACTCGCGGAACGTGCCGACCTCGTCCTGGCAGCCAAGGCCGTAGGGCCACGTCATCTCTGCAGCTGACGTCGTGCCTCCGGGCCTGAAGATGAACCAGCGAGGCACTCCGCCGTCGGCAAACGTGCCTCCGCCGGGATACGGACGCCCGTCGGGCCCGCGCAGCTCCCACGTTCCACGCACCGCGGCGGCGTGCTTCGGCGCGCACGCGCTGCCGGAGACAGCGATCACGAGAGCAACAGCGATGGCGAGCACCGCCGCGGGCCGAGGGTGCATGGCGATCGTGGTCGGCGGGCGCGTCATTCGGCTGCGAACAGCGACAGGAACACGGCCAGTCTCGTCAGCCGCGGCGCGGGACACCGTGCTCACGGCCGGTCGTCACCGACTGCGACCGTGCGCGGACTCGGCGCTCGGCGCCGTCAGTTCGCGCGAACTCCGCGGGTCATGCGCAGTTCGCTGCGCCCCAGGTCCATCGTGACGCGGTACGGGCTCAGGAACTTGTGCCCGACGATGCCCCCGAGCTGGAAGCCGAGCAGCACGCTGGGCGCGCGCAGGTTCAGCACCACGACCGAGAAGTTGCGGTACTCGATGTCGCGGA
>CADEDM010000019.1 GCA_902826065.1 uncultured Acidobacteriota bacterium
TGCCCCCCTCGACGCGGATATCCGGGACCAGGCGCCGCACGCCGTCCACGTAGGCCTGCAGCTGGCGGTCGTCGGCCTCGCGCGGCGTCCCGGTCTTGAACTCCACGAGGGTCAGGCCGCCGCCGGCGTGGTGCACGAGGGCGTCCACGACCGCCCGGTAGGTGGCCCCGTCGGCCCCTGTCCACGACAACGCCACCTCATGCTGGACATCCGCATCCGAGATGAGAGCCCGGATGTCGGCGCGCCCGGCCAGGTGGTGCACCGCGGCGAGCGCCGCGTCGCGCTGCGCCTCGGTCGTCGTCGCGCCGAGGGACGCGACGAGCGCGCCGCGCCGGTCGGCGTCGGCCGTGAGGGCCCCGGCGGCCACGGCGCGATGGATGAGGGCGCCTCGCTCGCGGGCGGCATCGCGGTCCGTGCCACTGGCGCCGGCCCTCGTGGGAATCGGCGCCGACGCGCGGGCGACGGCGCTGACGTCGCGAAGCGCTGCGGCGGCGAACGTGAGCGGCGCGAAGTCGTCGAGCGATGGCTCCGTGGCCGGGGTAACGAGGGCCGCGGCCGGTGCCGGCGAGGGCCGCACCACGCGACACTCGTGCGCCTGTCCCGACGCCGCGACCCAGGTCACGCGGTCGTCGTGCGTCGCGCCGGCCGCAGCCAGCGCTGCGCCCAGCGTCGGCGGCAGCACCGCGCCCAGCGAGGTCGGCGCCGGCGCGAATACGCCGGACCTGGCGAGGGTGGTCGCAAGGTAGAGCCGATCCCGGGCGCGAGTCATCGCCACGTAGACGAGCCGCTTGGTCTCTTCGATCTCGCGCGTTTCGATCTCCGCGCGAGCATCGCCGACCAGCGCGTCGATCGACACGAGATCGTCGTGACCGCCGTCAGCGTCGGCGCGCGTCACCACTTCCACCGCGTCGCCGCGGCCGCCGGTGCCGCGGGCCAGGTTGACCACGAACACCACCGGGAACTCGAGGCCCTTGGCGGCGTGGACGGTCATCAGGTTCACGGCCGCGAGGGCGTCGACGATCGCGTTGGACTCGTCGCCGGCCATGAGCTGCGACAGCCGCGACGCAACGCGGCCGAGCGTCGCGTAACCGCGGTTCTGGATGCGGCGCACCAGACCGCGCACCTTCTTGAGGTTCTCGCGCGCCTGGGCCCGGCCGGTGCCGGCGATCTCGGCGTAGTACGCGCTCTCGAAGAGCACGGTGTCGACGACCTCGGCGGGCGGCAGCCGATCCGCGATGGCCAACCACCGCTGCACCGACGTGCGAACGCGCGTCAGCACCCGCCGGTCTTCGCCGTCCAGACGGTCAATCGCCGCCGGCGGCTCGTCGCTCTGCAGCGCCCCTGCCAGCCGCGGCGCCAGATGCTTGAGGGCGACGTCGGACAGCCGCACGAACCGCGAGCGCAGGAACGCCGCGGCCGTACGGTCGGTGTCGGGCGCGGCGAGGTAGTCGATCAGCGCCAGCACGTCCTTCACCTCGTCGGCGTCGAAGAAGCCAAGCCCCTTGTAGACGTAGTACGGCACGCCGGCCGCGGCGAGCTCGCGCTCGAACTCGCGATGACTGTCGCGCGATCGGAACAGGATCGCGACATCGCCCGGGCCAATGGCGCGCGGCACGCCGCTGTCGCGATCGCGCACCGTCTCGCCCCGGGCCAGCAGTCCTGCGATCTCGCCGGCGACGGCGCGGGCGCAGTCGGCCGTGCGGGGTGCGGCGACCAGCCCCACGGGACAGCCGCGCCAGTCGACCGACGGCACCGGGAAGCGATCGCGCTCGTCGTAGCGGAAGGCGTCGGCGCGATCGGGCCGCTTGACGAGGTCGTCGCAGACGTCGTTGACGAACTGCTGCAGCGCCGGGACGGCGCGGAAGCTCTTGACGATCGCCCGGCGTGCCGGCGCACCGGGCCGCAGCCGGCCGATCAGCCGCGCCGCTTCTTCGAGCACGCCGACCTCGGCGTCGCGGAAACCGTAGATCGACTGCTTGCGATCGCCGACGACGAACAGCGACGGCGGCGCCGGGCCTTCGTGCGCGACGCCCACGCCTTCGCCCCACGCCCGCACGAGCAGATCGACCAGCGCCCACTGCGGACGGCTGGTGTCCTGCAACTCGTCGACGAGCACGTGCTGGTAGCGCGACTCGAGCCGGTAGCGGCTCTGCGAGAACTCCTCCATGCGCTCGAGCAGGGCGAGCGCGCGCACCAGCGCATCGGTGAAATCGACGACCGCGTGGGCTTCGAGCGTGCGCTGGTACTGCTCCAGCGTCCGGGCGGTGAGCCAGCGCAGGCTGCGCGCCAGCACCACGTTGACGTCGGCCTGGTGGGCCGCGATCAGGCGCGGGATCTCGGGGCCGATGTCGGCCAGCAACGTGGCGTGCGACTGATAGGCGGCCCCGGGCGGAAACATCGCCTTCTTGTGCGGCGGCCGCTTGCGTGGACTGCCCTGCTTCGTCAGGAAGTAGTCGCGCAGGCGGGCGAGCACGTCGGCGACGGCCCCCGGGGCGATCGACGCGGCGGGCGCCAGCAGCTGGGCCACGGCGGCGGTGAGCAGGCGGAAGTCCGCGGCCGCCGGCCCGGTCGCGATGAGGCGCGAAAGCCGGCCGTCGCCGAACACGTCGCCGAGTCGCGCGGCGGCACGCAGGGCCGAGGCGTGTGCCGTGAGCCCCGGCGTCGACCGATCGAGGAACCGGTCGAGCACGCCCAACGCGACCAGGCGGCGATCGAGCAGCCGCACGAGCGCGTTCCGCAGCCGGCCTTCGCCGAGGCGGGCGAACAGCAACGCGATCTCGTCGTCGTTGGCGCCCTGGGCACGGCCGATGCGCAGGGCCTGGTCGAGCGCATCGTCCATCAGGCGGGGCGTCTCCGTCTCGTCGGCCACCCCGAACCCGGGGTCGACGTCGGCCTCGAGCGGGAACTCACCCAGCAGTGAGAGGCAGAACGCGTCGATGGTGCTGATGGCGATCTCACCGAGATGGGTCCGCAGCGCCGCCCAGGTCTCTTCGGGCATCAGGCCCTGCTCCGCCTGCCGCGTGAGCTCGGTCACGATGCGCGCCCGCATCTCGGCGGCGGCCTTGCGCGTGAACGTGATGGCGAGCACCCGGCGCGGCTCGACCCCGGAGCGCAGGAGGTTCACGTAGCGGTCGACCAGCACCCGCGTCTTCCCGGTGCCAGCGGACGCCTCCAGGGCCACGTGCACCGCGGGATTGACGGCGTAGTCGCGCGCCTCCTGGTCGACGAGGGGCTCGCGGGCCGGCGCGTCGGTGGCGTCACCGCCGTCGAACGCGAATGGGAGCTGGCCGTCAGGCATCCGGGCCCTCGGCCGCGCCGATCGCGTCGGTGCGGAGCACATCGGCGGGGTCGTCGGTGACGTAGTCCTTGCGGCACACCGCGGCGAACGCACACGTGTTGCACAGCGATCGCTCGGCGGGGGCCGGCGGGAAGTGGCCGGCGGCGATGCCGTCGAGGACGTCGAGCATCTGTCCCTGGGCCTCGCCCAGGCGCGCCGGCAGATCCTCGGCCTTCCGCACCAGCCCGACCAGCGCGTCAGCCCCTTCGTAGGAGAGATAGCTGGCCTCGCCCGGCCGCCAGTGCCGGCCGCGATAGCCCTCGAGGCGCTGCTGCACGCACACCGAGTAGATCGGCAACTGCAACGCGCGCTTCGGGTCGGGCACGAGCCGCGTCTTGTAGTCGATGAGATGGAAGGTCCCGTCGTCGAGGAGGTCGATCCGGTCGACCTTGCCGCGCAGCGACAACGTCCGCGTCCGGCCGTCAGGGGCGACGAACGTGAATGCGCCTTCGATCTCGTACTCGAGCAGGCGGTCGACGACGGTGGCGCCACGCGACGCCTCGAGCGCCAGCACGCGGCGAGCGATGCCCGGCGTGCCGGCGCCGCCGTACAGCTTCAGGCGTTCGACCGCCGCTTCGCCGGGCGTCAGCGTCGCCAGCGCTGCCTCGGCGAGCGCGTCGAACTGACGATGGGCCTCGGGCAGCAGCTCCGCCGTGATCGCGCCGTGACCGGCCGCCTTCCAGCCGGCGAACAAGCGCTCGAACAGCTCGTGCAGGAAGAGCCCGCGTTCGAGTGGCGTGCGCGCGTCCTCGTCATCGGGGGGCTCGTCGAGACCGAGCACCTGGGAGGCGTAGAACTTGAACGGGCAATCGAGATAGCGCTCGAGGCGGCTGACCGAGATCCGCGGCAGCAGCCACGGCCCCGCCTCGCCGTGGAAGACCGGCAGGACGCGCGGCGATCGCGCCATCCGCAACGCCGCCCAGTCGCGCGTCACGCCCGCGAACGCCTCGGGTGTCGGGAGATCGATGGCCAGTGCTTCCCAGGGAAAGATGCGCACCGCCGCCTCGTCGGCCACCACCTGCCGCGGCAGTCCCGCCGCCGGCAGCTCGTGGACGAACGCCGAGGGCTCGACCACTGCGTCGTCCTCGAGCGACACCGTCGACACAGCCACACGCTGGGTGGGGAGCCCGAGCAGATCGAGGAAGGCGGCGCGCGCACCGGCGAGGCGGGTGCGCTCGTCGGGCCACGCCAGCGCGTGCAGCAGGAACGCGGGATAGAAAATGCTACGGCGTTCGCGCTCGGGCCAGTCGCCGTCCACCAGGCCGACGATCTGGATCTCGTCGTAGAGGCCGTACGGCGCGGTGACGGCGTCGACGATCTGCACGCCGCCGTCGCCCGTGGATGGCGCGAACGTCTGGGCGCCGAGCCACCGCCGGACCGCGGCCGCCAGGTCCGCGAGATCGAGCGTCGCGCCGCCGTCGAACGCCTCGAAGGCGTCGGCGAGCGCGCGGCAGGCGCCGAGCACGGCGGTGCGCACGCGCCGGTCACGTTCGTGCAGCGGGTCGGCGTCGTCGAGCGGCCGCAGGTGGCGCTCGAGAAACGCCGTCAGCGTGGCGACATGCGCGCCGGCAGTCTGCGGCGCCGTCAGTGGCTGCAGCAGCGCGGCCGCGGCGGCCGCGGCCCGCGCGGCTGGCAGCGCGCGGCGCGCGTGTTCGTGACGGCGCCGTTCGGGCAGGGCGCTCCAGGTCTCCACGAGCGATGCGAGCCGCAAGGCGTCGCCGAGGTACCGCGCGTCGGCGAGGGCCCGGTCGAGCGCGACCAGCGCGCCGCCGTCGAGCGGCGCGCCCTCGTCCACGAACCGGAAATGCGGCGAGCGCAGCAGCGCCAGCGTCGAGGCGCGCGTGAAGCCGCTCCCCGCCCACTCGAACACCAGGTCGAGGGCCGCGGCGAACGGCTCGGCGGCCAGCGGCAGCGTGTCGCGGGTCTCGTAGGGGATGCCGGCACGGCCCAACACGTCGTGCGCCAGATAGAGGTACGGCAACGGCCGGCGCACCACGACGGCCACGCGCGCCTCGGCGCCGAGGCGCCCGCCGCGGCGCTCGGCCTTGAGCCTCCGGGCGAACGCGGCCAGCTCTTCCTCGCGATCACGGCTCGTGAAGACCCACGCGTCAGGATTCGGCACCAGACACACGGGGCGACCCGACAGTCCCGCCGGCACGGCCTGCTCGTCTATTCCCGGCAGCTCGGCGTGCAGGCGCTCGAGCCAGCCGCTCGCCAGCCGGGTCTCGGTGGCGACGACGTCGAGATGCCCCAATCCCGGCAATCGCGCGAGCAGGTCGAGGTCGGCGGGCCACAGGCCCGCCGCATCGGCGGCCCGATCGGCGACGGTGACGACGACGCGCGCGAGCGGACGCGGCGGCGCCGTCTGCAGCAACAGGTCGCGCAGCAGGTGCTCGTCGAGGCGGCCGCTGGCGACGACGCCGGCTTCGTAGCCGCGGAAGGACTGGGCGAGGAAGCGGGTCTGCGCCAGCATCCGCACCGCGCCGCGGTCGTCCGAGTCGATGAGCTCGCCGGTGAGGAACTCCTCGAACCGCGCGACGGTGCGCAGCTGCCGCCGCAGCGCGTCGTAGAGCGCCAGCATCTCGGCGACGAGACCAGGCCGCAGCGTGAACGGCGGCTCGATACCGGCCGCGCGCGTCTCACGCGCGGCGCGCGCGAGCAGCACCTCGCGATCGAAGCCGCTGAGTCGCGCCGGCGGATCGGGCAGGCGCGCGGCGAGCGCGTCGAGCAGGTCGGCCCGCGTGCCCAGCGACGGCAGGCCCAGCGCCGGCAGCCCGGCGCGCCAGGCCAGTTGCTCGAGGGTGCGTCGCAGCTCGTCGGCCGCGGCGCGCGTCGGCACGGCCACGAAGATGTCGCGGGCGCCGAACGGCTGCGCGGCGACGACGAGTTGGAAGATGGCGCGCCGGAAGCCCTCGAGGTCGGCGGCGCGATGCAGGCAGGTGACGCGTGGCGTCACGGCAGCGCAGGCGCCTTCATCGCCTGCGCGATGTCGTCCCGCGCGCGCTGCGACAGCATCAACGCGCCCGCCGCCGCGGCCGAGGCGTCGGACGCGCGCGCCTGATCGCCGGTCTCCACCGCGCGCATCCGCAGCTTCAGCGCGTTGTCGGCGAGGTCCCAGGCGCTCTGCAGCAGCGCGTGCGCAGCGGCGAGCGGCGGCGGCGGGTTGGTGCCCGTCACGGCCGGGCGCGCCCGGTAGAAGCGGTTCATCACGCGTTTCAGCACCCCGGGACTCGGGCCCGCCTGAGCGCGGATGTCACCGAGGGGGGCGTCGGCTTCTGCGAGCGCACGCATGGCCGGCCGCATCGCCCGCTGGTAGCTGCGATAGGCCGGCGCCATCAGCCGCCACTGATCGCGCGCCAGGCGCAGCCGCCGGGCCGACTCGGTGCCGGTGTCGATCGCCGCCAGGATCGCGGTCATCTCGGCCGGACGCTGGCCGCCCAGCTGTCGATCGGCCTTCAGCGTGTCTGCACGCAGCCGCTCCAGGCCGCGCACGTCGGCGGCGCGCGTCCGGGTCGAGGCGCGATCGAGCGTGGCCGCGGCGAGCTTGGCGTACGCGGCGTCGGTGGCTCGCTCCGATGCGATCGAGCCCAGCGCCGTCGTGCGCACCGCGGTCGCCCACGACGTCGGCAGCAGCGCGGCCGCCCGATCGATGAACGAGACCAGGCGCTCGAGCAAGGTGGTGCGCTCGACCGGCGACTCGGCCAGCGTCGACGCCGCCAGCAGTTCTTCGGCCAGCTGCGCCGCGCTCGGCGCCGGCAACAGCGTCTCTGCCGCGGGCGGCGGCGTCGCCGAGACCAGGTTCAGCTCGAACTGGTCCTGTCCGGCCGACGCGCGAAGGCCCACGATCACCTCGTCGAGCAGCGCCAGCATCTGCTGCACGTCGGTGGTGCGGTAGCCGTAGTGCTGGCGCGGCCACTCGGCCAGCGCGGTGCGCGCCGCCTCGGCCTGCGCCAGGCGGCGAGTGGCATCGGGTTCGCGGGCCACGCCGGTCAGCACGGCCGCCACCTGGTTCGAGAACTGCGCGAAGTCGTCTTCGGCGCGCGTCGACGCGTAGTGCACCGACCGCGCGGTCTGGGCGTAGCGGTCGGTGCGGGCCCAGTCGACACGCGTCGCCGGCAGCGTGATGAGCTGCAGTTCCGGCGTCCCCGAGGCGCTCAACGGCAGCGAGAACACGACCTTGTCGTCGAGCCGCACCCACTCGCCGTAACAGGTGAGTGACGTGCCATCGGTGAGGAACAGGCGCAGCAACGGCGTGTCGGCCGGCTGCGCGCCGGCCGGGGCGGCCGTGGTGAGCGCCGCCGACAGGGCGGCCATCACGGCGGTGCGCCACGCATGCATCCGCCAAGAGTACGTAGGGGCTCTTTCGGGGGTCAAGGACGCGCTTACAGAGCAGACGACGGACGGCCGCGGATGGCCGCCTGTGGAAATCCTGTGGATGAACGGTGCAAAGCCTGTGGAGATCCGGAGGACGGAAGTTTTTTCCGTCCGAGATCGGGCCGCAGTCGATGCCCGAACCTGCGACGCGGCGCATCTTCGCGCCGACCTTCGCTTGTTTCGTCCAGCCACCGTCGTAGAATCGTCGCTCCGCGTTTACGCCTCGGCCCCCAAACCGCTTCGACCTCGCCGCACCGTGCCCATCCACCACTACGAAGAGGAAATCGCCGGCCGCACGTACCACATCGAGGTCCAGGCCATCTCGCGCGAGCAGTGGCGCGCGAAGCTCGCCCGGCGCCCGGGCATGCCGACG
Source organism: uncultured Acidobacteriota bacterium (assembly GCA_902826065.1). GTDB lineage: Bacteria > Acidobacteriota > Vicinamibacteria > Vicinamibacterales > UBA2999 > CADEFD01. The sequence goes on from CADEDM010000019.1 coordinate 8,085, forward strand.
GCGCTGATGCCGTTCTACGGCAGCACGCCCGAGCTCGCCGCGCGCGAACTGACGAAGTGGCTGTCGCTCGTCGCGTCCTCACGGCCGCGCTGATCGCGCGTCGGGAGCCGCCTGCGCACCTTCGCGCAAGATCGATCACAATATCCGCCATGCGTGTTCGCGTGATCGTGTTCGTCGCCGTGTTCGTGGCCGCTGCGTCTTCCGCGCCGGCCCAGCCGACGTTGCCGCGCGTGCATCTGGTCGCCACCGGCGGCACCATCTCGAACCGTGACGGGGGACGGCTGACGGCCGAGGACCTGGCCAAGTCGATGCCCGGGCTCGACCGCGCCGCGACGCTCACCTACGAGCAGTTCGCCAACGTCGCCAGCAGCCAGATCACGCTCGAGCAGTGGCTGCAGCTCGCCCGGCGCGTCAACGAGCTCTTCGCCAACGATCGCGACCTGTCCGGCATCGTCGTCACGAGCGGCACCGACACGCTCGAGGAGACGGCGTTCTTCCTGCACCTCACGATTCACGACCCGCGGCCCGTGGTGGTCGTGGGCTCGATGCGCAACCCGAGCACGCTCGGCTACGAGGGGGCCGCCAACCTGCTCGAAGGCGTACGCGTGGCCGCGTCGCCCGCGGCCCGCGGCAAGGGCGCGTTGGTGGTGCTGAACGACGAGGTCAACTCGGCGCGCGATGTCACCAAGACCGATGCGCTGCGCCTGCAGACGTTCCGCAGTCCCACCCACGGCGTGCTCGGCATCGTCGACCGCGACCGCGTCGTCTTCTTCCGCGAGATCCTCCAGCGCCACACCGCGAAGAGCGAGTTCGACGTGGCCAGGCTGACGGCGCTGCCCCGCGTCGACGTGGTGATGGTCTACCAGGGCGCGACCGGCGACGTCATCAAGGCGCTGGTGGACCTGGGCGCAAAGGGCCTGGTGATTGCCGGTGCGGGGGCGGGCGCCACCAGCGGCACGCAGAACGAAGGGCTCGACTACGCGGCCGAGAAGGGCGTGTTCATCGTGACCGCCACGCGAACCGGCGCCGGCCGCATCGCGCCGCCGCAACGTCCGCAGGCCGGAGCGGGCGGGCAGGGCCAGGGCGCGCCGAACGGTCCGGCCACTACGCCGGCCCAGCAACGCCGCCGTGCCTTCAGCATCTCGGCCGAGGACCATATCCCGGTGAAGGCGCGCATCCTGCTGATGCTGGCCCTGGCGATGACGTCGAATCGCGACGAGATCCAGCGGATCTTCAGCGAGTACTGAGGCGTCCGGCGCGCCGCTCGCGAATGCCGACCGGCCGGGCGCGCTGCGTCGGGCCGGCGGGATCTGGTATCATCGAGAGTCTCTCCGACGTGTGGGCCTGTGGCGCAGTTGGGAGCGCGCCTGAATGGCATTCAGGAGGTCACCGGTTCGATCCCGGTCAGGTCCACCAATCCTTCCCTCCCGGCCTCATTCGATTGCTCTGGGCGTCGCGCCCGGCGGTCCGTCGTCGCGGCAGATGTCTTCCAGCGAACGGCCTTCGGCGTCCACCCCCAGCCGGCGTGCGATGACCGCGGCGGCGATCATGAGGGCGGCCGCCAGTGCGTATCCGGCGACCAGCCCACCGGCGGCGCCCTGGTCGACGATGGCGCCGAAGAGCGTCGGCGCCCCGGCACCCACCAGCGTCCCGAACGCGTAGAAGACGGCGATCGCCATGCCGCGCAGCTCCACCGGGAAGAGCTCGCTCACCGTGAGGTACGCGGCACTGGCCGCAGCCGAGGCCACGAAGAACACCACCATCCAGGCCAGCGTCTGCGTGACCGCGTTCAGCATGCCGGCGAGGAACAGGCCGCCGGTCACCAGCAGCAGCACGCCTGACAGTGCGTAGGTGAGCGGGATCATCACGCGTCGTCCGCGCGTGTCGAAGAGACGGCCGAGCATCAGCGGGCCTAGGAAGTTGCCGACGGCGAACGGCACGATGTACAGCCCGACGCGATCGGCGGCCACGCCGTGGAAGCGCTCCAGGATCAGCCCGTAGCTGAAGAAGATCGCGTTGTAGAGGAAGGCCTGGGCGAGCATCAGCGACAACCCGAGCACGGTGCGACGCGGGTAACGGCGCAGCAGCACGTCGACGACGTGCGCGAACCCGACCGGGCCGGTGACCTTCACGGCCGTCACCGGGGCCGGCGTGCGGGGCGCGCCCGGGTCGGCCCCGCGGGCCTGGGCTTCGATCCCGGCCATGGTGTCCCGCGCCGCCTGCACGTGACCGTGCATCAGCAGCCAGCGCGGGCTCTCGGGCAGGTGCCTGCGGACGACCAGGATCATCAGGCCCAGCACGGCGCCCAGCCCGAAGGCTACGCGCCAGCCGATCGCGACCGGCAGCAGCCGCGTGTCGAGGACGATCAGCGTCGCGGCGGCACCGAGAGCGACCCCGATCCAGTAGCTGCCATTCACCCCGAGGTCGACGGCGCCGCGCACGCGGGCCGGGACGAGTTCGTCGATGGCGGAGTTGATGGCGGAGTACTCGCCACCGATGCCGCCACCGGCCAACAGGCGCAGCACCAGGAACGTCGTGAAGTCGGGCGCCAGCGCGCAGAGGCCCGTGGCGCCCAGGTAGAGGCCGAGCGTCACGAGGAAAAGCCGTTTGCGGCCGAAGCGATCGGTGAGGTGGCCGAAGAGCAGGGCCCCGGCCACTTGTCCCAGCAGGTACACGGAGTTGGCGAGCCCGATCTGCGTGGCCGACAAGCCGAGGGTCTCGCGCAACTGGAGTGTGGGCGCGAGATTGGCGACCAGGCTCGCCTCGAGTCCGTCGAGCATCCATGTGATGCCGAGGGCGACGATGACGCGACGGTGCCACGACGACCACGCGAGGGCGTCGAGACGCCCGGGCACGTCGGTCGTCACCCAGGTGCCGCGTGGCGTGTCGGGAAGCATCGGCACCGTGCCAGGCCGCCGCGTCAGGGCTTCGGAATCTTCACGCGGCTGATCATCGCCGTTCCGCTGGCGACGAACAGCAGCACCAGCGGGTGCAGACCCATCGGGCCGAGCCGGACCTGACCCAGCCACAGGGTGCCCTGCACGCGATCCACCCACAGTGCGACGCCGAGCAGCAGCACCAGCCCGATGCTGGTGGGTATCGGCGTTCCTTCGAAGTAGCGCACCTTGCCGGTGCCGGCGTTGGTCAGCGCGGCGGCAGTGGCGTTGAAGCGCGCCAGACGGCTGACGCCGCAGACGACGAAGTAGACCAGCGCGATCATGTCCCAGCCGCCACGCATCCCGAGCGCGTAGGCGAGCACCGCCGGCGCGACGCCGAACGAAATCACGTCGGCCAGCGAGTCGAGATCGGCGCCGAGAATCGACTGGTGCTGCGGTTGCAGGCGGGCCACGGTGCCGTCGAGCACGTCGCAGACGAGCGCCAGCGGCAGCAGCGCGATCGCGATCCAGAGACGCCGGGCGTCGCCGAACGCCACGTAGTCGACGCACAGGAAGATGGCGAGCGTGCCGCAGCTGGCGTTGGCGATGGTGAACAGGTCCGCCAGCGTGTACGAGCGCAGCATCGACGGCGAACGGCCAGGCGCTGTCGTCATGCGGTGGCCTCGCGCATCGCGACGAGCGGCGGCGATACCGAGGCGCCGCCGCGCACGTCGGCACCCTCGGCGACGGCTTCGGCCACGCCGATCTCGGCGACGACCGGCAGATGGTCGGACGCGCGCCGCGCCAGCGGGCTGGCATGCGCGCGCACCGATCGCAGCGCGCCGATCGGATGTACCCAGACCCGATCGAGTCGCAGCAGCGGCCAGCGCGCCGGGAACGACCGCGGACGCGGCGCCCGGCCGAGGCGCTCGTCGAGCAGCCGCGCCACCGAACGTCCGGGCACCCAGTCGTTGAAGTCGCCGAGCACGACGATCAGCGCATCGCGCACCGAGTCCAGGTACGTCATGATCTGCTGCACCTGGAAGCGCCGCTCGGCCACGCGCAGGCCCAGGTGCGCCGCCAGCACGTGCACCCGCGCGCCGCGGATGTCGAGCGTTGCTGCCAGCAGCCCGCGGGCCTCGCGCCGTTCGACCGAGAGGTCGATGCGCCGCACGTCGACGATCGGATGCCGGGTGAGCATCGCGTTGCCGAAGCAGTGTGTCACGGTCTGACGGGTCGGGCCCAGCGCGCACTCGTAGCGGTCGAGCATGGTCAGCACGACTGGCTGGCGGGTCTCGATCGCCACTTCGGCCGGGTAGGTGAACTCCTGCAGCGCCCCGATGTCGGCATCGAGTTCCTCCACGACCGTTGCGATGCGCTCGGGGTCGTGACGGCCGTCGGTGCCGATGCACGCGTGCACGTTGTAGGTCGCCACGCGGATGGTGCCTCCGCCGGCCGGTTTCATCCGAACTCCGCCCGCTGCCGCTGCCGCGAGACCGACGGTGAGAACTGCCGCATCAGCAGCACCGTGCGCAGCCCGCCGGCGGCACCGGCGAGCAGCAGCGCCGTGCCACCGGCCATCGCCCAGTGCGCCACGGACGGCACGAGGATGGCGCGCCGCACCAGGCCGCCCAGCAAGGCGAGGCTGACCATCACCGGCGTGAGCCCGTGCATCGAGCCGGACAGATAGGGACCGAACGGCGTGCGACCCGCGCCGTTGATCAGGTGCACCGCGGCCGCGCTCGCCATCGACGTCAGCCGCAGCAGGGCGATGCCGGTGCGGCCGTGTGTGGAGAGCTGGCGCACGGCGCGAGAGGAGCGGCGGCTCACGAGTCGACCGACCAGCGATGCCCCCAGTCCTCGCCCGGCGCCGTAGCCGATCGCGGACGCCATCCAGGAGCCCGCCAGCGCCACCGCCGCGCCAGGCAGGCCACCGAGCGCAACGCCGGCCACGACGGCCAGCAGCGCCAACGGCAGCAGCAACACGTGGAAGACGAGGAACACGCCGACCGCGGCGGCGAGACTCGCCGGCGCCGTCGACACCGTGCTGAGCAGCGCCGCCAGGCTCGGCGCATCCGCGGGCGCGAGCAGGCGAACGACCACGGCAATGGCCACCGCCGTGGCGACAGCCGGCAACGACAGGCGCAGCACGCCCGGCGAGCTCCGCACGTCGAGGGGCGGGACGAAGGCGCCCAGGGCCGACGCGAACTGGATCGGCTCGCCGGGGTCGGCAACGACGCGCACCGTCTCCGGCGGCGGCTCGTTGTCATCGGACACCGTCAGCAGCCGCAGGGTGCGGTCGAGATCCTGACGCTGGTCGATCAACGCGCGCATCGACCCCGCGGCGGCGAGGGCCCGCTCGGTCTCGGGAGCGTCGAGGCCGAGATGCTCGCCGAGCAGCCGGGCACGAATGCGCCGGACGCCGGCGCGGTCGCGCGCGGCCGGCCCGACCTCCACGGCGAGGTCGCACTCGGTGTCGACGCCGGCCGAGCGCCGGGAGACGTTGGCCGAGCCGATGCGGACGAACCGATCGTCGACCACCATCACCTTCGAGTGGACGAAGGTGTCGACGTTGGCGCGCTGCGAGGCCGCGGGGTAGACCAGGCGCAACCGGCCGTGGCGGTCGGACGCCACCAGGTGCCGGCACACGCCTTCGCGCAGGGCCCCCATCGTCTGACGTTCGAGCCAGCCGTGGCACTCTTTCGGCACGACGACGACCACCTCGGGCCCGTCAGCCTCTCGCAGCTGCTTCGCCAGCGCCTGTCCCAGGTCTTCGTGCGTGAAGTACTGGCTCTCGATGTAGATCGACTCGCGCGCGCCAGCGATGGCGTCGACGAACAAGCGCTCGCATTCGCGCACGTCCGGCTCCCGCTCGGATGGCGGCATCGTCCGCGCAATGGCGACGTCGACGTCTCGCAAGTCGGGCTCGACGTCGGCTGGCCAGGGTGCGGGAATCGTGTGAAGCGGTGGGCGCGTCTTCTCCCCGAGGGCGCGCCATCGGTCACGCGCCAGTGCGCCCAGCCGCGCCGCGGCCGGCCCGTCGACCATCGCCTGCACCTCGTGGTACGGCCCGTAGGCGCCGCCGAGCGACGTGCAGCGATCGGGTTCGTCGACGCGGTGAGCCGGCGTGTCCCAGCGATGGCCGGTCAGGTCGATCCCGCCGCAGAACGCGAGGGCATCGTCGACGACCACGATCTTCTGATGGTGCGATCCGCCGACGGGGTGATGGTCGTCGAACCCGAAACGGACCCCACGCGGCATCCGCCAGCCGAGGCGCCACCGCGTCAACGGATCGCGTTCGAGGGTGTAGAGCGCCGCGTGATCCCAGATGAGGACGTCGCACCGCAGCCGCGGACGGCGCCGCACGATGAACGCGAGCAGGTGGTCGAGTCGCGACGGAATCTCGCCGGTGTGGCCGGGCACGAGGTCGAGCGTCGCCTGGATGTCCCAGCCCAGGATGAAGACGCTGTGACGCGCGTCGAGCAGCGCCTGGCGCACGAGGCGGAAGTAGTCGGCCGCATCCTGGATGCAGGCGAAGCGGGGCGCACGATCGACCTGCCAGCAGTTCTTGCCCGGCCGAACGATGGCAGGTGTTTCTGGCGCGGACGATCGACGCCCCGGTGACCGCTCAGGCAGCGACATCGTCGTCACGCAGGCGGCTCCGCAGCCAGCGGTTGATGGCCCAGGCCGCGCTCAACGGCAGCGCGAGCAGTGCCGCCGCTCGCGCGACGACCGCGGGCGAGGGTGAGCGCCACGCGTCGAGCAGGTGCGCGCCGAATCCGGCGAGAGCCAGAACCAGCGCCGTCATGCCCAGCGCGGTGCCGGCGACGAAGTCGCGGTACGCGATCGACGAGGCGCCGATGGCCGCGTTCACCAGCGCGAATGGGGCCGGCACCTTGCGGATCAGGAAGACCGTGAGCGTGCCGTTGCGGGCCATCGCGTCGGTCAGCCGCAGGAGTCGCGGATGCCGCCACTCGCCGAGCCCGCGACGCGCCAGCCAGCGTCCGGCCGCGAACGCCGCCGACGCGCTCGCCAGGCAGCCAGCCATGGCGTAGAGCGGGCCCAGCACCGGGCCGAACGCGACGCCGGTAGCGGCGACGAGCAGTGTCACGGGCATCATGGCCAGCAGCACGAAGCCCAGCATCACCAGGGGCAGCGCATACCAAGTCCGTCGCCACGGCGCCAGCCACGACGCCCCGTCGTCGGCGAGCACGCCGTTTGGCAGCAGCCACCACAGCAATGCCAGCGGCACCGCCCAGGCGCTGAGCACCAGCGCCGCGCGGACGGGCCACGGCACGCGACGGACGACTTCGAAGACTGCGTTGGTGCGAGCCAACCGCCAGAACACCCTCTGATGGCGCGTCGTGCAAGGGCCGAGCCGGGGTTTGGTCGGCGGATGCCGGTGTGCCACGAACGCGGCTTGCCCAATCTGGGCAGCGCGATATCCACGCTCCCGCTACGGACGAGCCCACGGCCGCGCCTGTATCATGCACGCGTCCCGGAGGTCTCGTGTCCGCACACCGTTTCCAGGTCGTCACCATCCTCGTCGCGGCCGCGGCCGGTGCCTGCAGTGCGCCGGCGCCCTCGACGGCGCCGAAGGCAGTCTTCACCGTGGTCGAGGCGTCGATTCCGGAAATGCAGACGGCGATGCGCGAGGGGCGGACGACGTCGCGCGAGATCGTCACGCAGTACCTGACGAGGATCGGCCTCTACGAAGACACCCTGAACGTCGCGGTGGCGATCAACCCGAACGCGCTGGTGGAGGCGGATGCGCTCGACCGCGAGCGCGCCGCCGGCAGGATCCGCGGGCCGCTGCACGGCATTCCCGTGGCGCTGAAGGACAACGTCCTCACCACCGACGCAATGCCCACCACGGGCGGAATGCTGCTCTTCCGGCACTACCAGGCGCCGTACGAGGCGACGCTGGCGACGAACCTGAAGAACGCCGGCGCGATCATCCTCGCCAAGTCGACGATGAGCGAACTGGCCGGCTGGTTCGGCGACGCCTTCCGGCCCGGCGGCTACAACGCCGCGTCGGGACAGAGCTACAACCCCTACGACCCGCGCGCCAACGACGACGGCACGCCGGTGCTCGAGACCAGCGGCTCGAGTTCGGGCGGCGGCGTGGCCGCGAACCTGTGGGCGGCGAACGTCGGCACCAGCACCGGCGGGTCGATCGAAGGGCCGTCGAACGCGTCGATGCTGGTGGGCATCCGTCCGTCCACCGGCCGCATCAGCCGCTACGGCATCATCCCGCTGACGCTCGACCAGGACACCGCCGGGCCGATGACGAAGTCGGTCACCGATGCCGCGATCATGCTTGGCGTGATGGAGGGCGCGCCGGACGCCCACGATCCACGCACCACCGAGTGCACCGCGCCACCGAACGCCGACTACCTGCCATTCCTGAAGACCGACGCGCTCAAGGGGATGCGGATCGGCATCCCGCGGATCGGCATCTACTCCCCGCGCGAGTTCCCGGGCCGCGCGCGGCCCTTTGCGGGCCTGAAAGCCGACGAACTGGCGTCGATGGACGGCGCGATCGCGGCCCTCAAGGCCGCCGGTGCCGAGATCGTCGACCCGGCCGACCTGCCCAGCATGACCGCAGGCGACGCGGCCGCGAACCTCGCGTCGCATCCGATCTGCGAGGCGCCATTCGCCGGGCCGGCGACGGAGGATCTGTGCTCGCAGGTCCTGCGCTACGGCATGAAGCGCGACTTCAACCTGTGGCTGGCGACGCTCGGCGAGAGCGCGCCGGTGAAGACGCTGAACGCCCTGCGCGAGTGGAACCTGGCCCATCGCGCCGACGGCGCGATCCGCTACGGGCAGGGCCGACTCGACTTCGCGGACGCCGTCGACCTCGAGAAGGACAAGGCGCGCTACGAGCGCAATCGGCAGGAAGACCTGCACCTCTCGCGCAACCAGGGACTCGACGCCGCGCTGTCGACGCACAAGCTCGACGCGCTGCTGTTCCCGGGCTCGTCGGGCGCCAACTACGCGACCAAGGCCGGCTACCCGATCGTGGTCGTGCCGTACGGCCTGGTGGCGAACTACGCCGACGGCGCCAAGGGCTCGCCCGACAAGGTGCGGCCCTTCGGCGTGAGCTTCGTTGGCGCGCACTGCGCCGATCCGAAGATCGTCGGCATCGCCTACGCCTTCGAGCAGGCCACGCGGAGGCGCGTGCCGCCGCCGGCGTTTCGCTGACCGCCAGCCCGGCCACGACCCCCGCAGCGCTCGCGCGGTTGACGGCCGCGCCACGCGTGATCCAATGCTGGGATCATGCCGGGCGCGATCACCCGCGTTGCCGTCGCCGGTGCGACGGGCTACATCGGGACTCGGCTGGTGCCGCGACTCGCCGACGCCGGGTACGCCGTGCGCTGCCTGGTGCGATCGCCGCGCAAGCTCGCCGATCGGCCGTGGCGCGCGCAGGCCGGCCTCGAGATCGTCACGACGAACCTCGAGGACGGCGACGCGCTGGCGACACACCTGGCCGGCTGCCAGGCGGCGTTCTATCTGGTGCACTCGATGGAGTCCGCCGGCGCCGAGTACGCCGCGCGTGATCGGCACCTGGCCGAGACGTTCCGCGACGCCGCGGCTCGCGCCGGCGTCGAGCGCGTGATCTACCTCGGCGGACTCGGCCAGCCGGATGAGCGGCTCAGCCAGCACCTGCAGTCGCGACGCGAGGTCGAGCGCGTCCTGAGCGGCGGCTCCGTGGCGGTCACGGCGTTTCGCGCCGCCATGATCATCGGCTCGGGATCGGCGTCGTTCGAGATCCTGCGCTACCTGGCCGAGCGGCTGCCGATCATGCTCACGCCACGATGGGTGCGCACCGAATGCCAGCCCATCGCCGTGCGCGACGTGCTCTTCTATCTGGTGCAGTGCCTCGCGGTACCCGGCACAGCCGGCCGCGTGCTCGAGATCGGCGGCGCCGACGTGGTCACCTACGAAGCGTTGCTGCAGGTGATGGCCGACGCCCGGGGCCTGAAACGTCGCGTCATCATCCCGGTGCCGTTCCTGACGGTGTACCTGAGCTCGCTCTGGATTCACCTCGTGACGCCGGTCAGCGCCCGGCTGGCCCGGCCGCTGGCGGAGGGACTGCGCAACCGGGTCGTCGTGGAGGATCACGCCGCCGAGCACCTGATGCCGCGTGAGCGGCTCGGTGTCCGCGAGGCGATCGGCCTCGCGCTCGAGGTCGAGGAGCGGGCCGACGTCGAGAGCACGTGGTCGAGCGCCGGGCCGGTCGCCGGTGATCCCGACTGGGCGGGCGGCACGGTGTTCCAGGACGCGCGCAGCATCGCGATCGCGGCGCCACCGGCGCGCGTCTTCCAGGTACTGACGCAGCTGGGCGGACGCCGCGGCTGGCTCGCGCACGACCGTCTGTGGAAGCTGCGCGGCATCATGGACCGCCTGGTCGGCGGTCCCGGATGGCGGCGCGGACGGCGCAGTCCCACACAGCTCTCATGGGGCGAGGCCGTGGGCTTCTGGCGCGTGGCCGAGATCGTGCCGGCAGAGCGACTGACCTTCCGCGCCGAGATGCGCGTGCCCGGCGTTGCCGTCCTCGACTTCGAGCTGGCGCCGGCGATCGTCGCCGGCGCGTCTGGCACCAGGCTGGTGCAGACGGCGAAGTTCCGGCCACGCGGCCTCGCCGGTCTCCTCTACTGGTATGCGGTGCTGCCCTTCCATGGCGCCGTGTTCAAGGGCCTCCTGAACGGCGTCAGGGACGCCGCGGTGCTGCCGGATCCGCCTCCGGCGTGAGCGATCGCGCCCGCATGCTGACCGAGACGCCGATCGGCCTCTACTGCGCGGCCGGGGACTTCCACATCGACCCGTGGGGCGCCGCACCGCGCGCACTCATCACCCACGCGCACGGCGATCACGCGCGCGCCGGCAGCCAGGCGTACCTGTGCGCCGACGCGTGCCTGCCGCTGCTGCGGCAGCGGTTCGGCGCCGACGTGCCGGTTCAGGGGCAGCCGTATGGTGAGCCGCTGACGCTGGGCGGCGTTCGGGTCAGTTTCCACCCGGCGGGCCACATCCTCGGGTCGGCACAGATCCGGATCGAGGGCGACGACGGCGTGTGGGTGCTGTCCGGCGACTACAAGCGCGCCGCCGATCCGACCTGCGCGCCTTTCGAACCCGTGCGTTGCGACACCTTCATCACCGAGAGCACGTTCGGCCTGCCGATCTATCGCTGGGATCCCGCGGCTGACGTCGTCGCCGACATCGTCGCGTGGTGGCACGCCAATCGTGCGCAGGGCCTCGCCTCGCTGCTCTTCTGCTACACCATCGGCAAGGCGCAACGGCTGCTCGCGGAGCTGGCCGCCATCACCGACGATCGGGTCCTGGTCCACGGGATGGTGCAGCCGATGACCGAGGTCTATCGCGCCGCGGGCGTTCGCATGCTGCCGACCGAGACGTTGGTCGAACGGCCGCGCGGCACATCGATGGCCGGCGAGCTCGTGCTGGCGCCACCGTCGGCACGCGGCACGCCGTGGATGCGCCGGCTGGGCGCGCTGTCCGACGGCCTGACCTCGGGGCTGATGCGGGTCCGCGGCGTGCGCCGCCAGCGCAGCTACGACCGCGGCTTCGTGCTGTCGGATCACGCCGACTGGCCGGCCCTCATCGACACCGTGCGCGAGACGGGCGCAACCCGCGTCCTCACCACGCATGGCCACGCCGAGCCCCTGGCTCGGCACCTCGCCGACCTCGGCCTCGACACCGGCGTGCTGCGGACCGCCTGGGACGACGAGCGCGGCGCCGACGATCGCGAATGACGCCTTTCGCGGCGCTGTTCGCGGCCATCGATGCCACGACCTCGACCACGGCGAAGGTCGAGGCGATGCGCGCCTACCTGGCCAGCGCGCCAGCGGCGGATGCGGCCTGGGCGATCTACTTCCTCACCGGCCGCCGGCTCACCCGCCTGCTGTCCGCGCGCGCGATCGGCGACTGGGTCAGCGACGCGACCGGCGTGCCAGGGTGGCTGATGCAGGAATGCTACGCGGTCGTCGGCGACGGCGCCGAGATGGCAGCGCTGGTGCTCGACCAGATGCCGGTCGCGCCGGACGCGCCGCTCGGTCTGGCCGCGTGGCTGGAGACGCGCATCCAGCCGCTGCGGGGACAACCGCCGGAGCGCCAGCGCGACGCGGTGCTGGCCTGGCTGCGGCAGTTGCCGCGCTGGGAGCGCTTCACGCTGCTCAAGCTGCTCACCGGCGAACTGCGCGTCGGCGTGTCGCAGACGCTGGTGGTGCGAGCCGTGGCTGCGCGTGCCGGCCTGCCGGTCACGACGATCGCCGGCCGCCTCGCCGGCGCGTGGACACCCACCGCCGCCTGGTTCGACGCGCTGATCGGCGCGGAGGCGTCGGCCGACGACCTCTCCCGTCCGTACCAGTTTGCGCTCGCGTCGCCGCTCGAGCCCGGGCGCGACACGCTCGAGGCGCTCCAGGAATCGCTCGGCTCGCCGTCGGAGTGGCAGGTCGAATGGAAGTGGGATGGCATCCGCGCGCAGATCGTGCGGCGCGCCGACACCGTCGCCCTGTGGTCGCGTGGCGACGAGGTGCTCACCGATCGGTTTCCCGAGATCCGCGATGCCGCCCGCACCCTCCCTCCCGGCACCGTGCTGGACGGCGAGATCCTGGCGTGGCACGACGACGCCCCACTGCCCTTCGCCGCGCTGCAGCAGCGGATCGCGCGCCAGCAGCAGATCGCGCGGGTCGCGAAGTCGGTGCCGGTCGCGTTCGTCGCCTACGATCTGCTCGAGCAGGAGGGCGTGGACCTCCGCGATCGCCCGCTCGCCGATCGCCGCCAACGGCTGGAGAGCCTGCTGCGTGACGTCGCCGCGCACCCCATGGCGCCGGCGCCGGTTCCGGATGGTCGCCTGCCGTTCGATCCGCCGGAGTCCGGCCCCGTCACGCAGGTGCTCCGCGCCTCGGCCCAGGTCGCCGCGGGAGCCGATACCTGGGAGACGGCCGCCGCCGCGCGCACGCAGGCACGGCGCTACGGCGTCGAGGGCCTGATGCTGAAGCGTCTGGCGTCACCCTACGTCGGCGGGCGCCGGCGCGGCGACTGGTGGAAGTGGAAGATCGAGCCCTTCACCATCGACGCCGTCCTCATCTACGCGCAGCCGGGCTCCGGTAAGCGCGCCAGCCTGCTGACGGACTACACCTTCGGGTTGTGGGATGGCGACGAACTGGTGCCGGTGGCCAAGGCCTACTCGGGCCTCACCAACGACGAGATCGCCGAGATGGACCGCTGGATACGCCGCCACACCGTCGAGCGCTTCGGGCCGGTGCGCCACGTCGAGCCGGTGCACGTGATGGAACTCGGGTTCGAGGCCATCGCGCGGTCGACACGGCATCGCTCCGGCGTCGCGGTGCGCTTCCCGCGTATCCTGCGCCTGCGTCCCGACAAACGCGCCGCAGACGCCGACACCGTGGCCACGCTGCGGGCCATGATTCGCGACCAACGCGCGCCCGCCGGTTGACGGCGGCCGAACCTACCAACCCGGCATCTGCGACGGGTCGAGCGACGCGACTTCGAACGAGGCCGTGCGGGCGCCGCCCGCCTTCACCGGGAACTCGACGCGCAGCCGTGTGGCCTCACCGGCCAACGCCCACAGCGCCTTGTAGTCGTTGACGAAGAGCGCAATGGCCTCGTCGGTGTCCGGGCGCCACGCCGCCAGCTTCTGTGCCGGCCGGTCGTCGATCGTCACGTTCACCGTGCAGCGCGGACGGCAGGCAAAGTCGCCCGCCTGCAGCACGAGGTAGCCGCTGCGTCCCCACTTGGCGTGGTCGCGGAAGATGAGCTGCACCGGCCGCGGGCCCTGGCCATCGGCGTCCACGTCCTCGGTGGCGAAGATCGCCGCCGTCTTCTGTGCGCCGCCGCCGACTGTGGCGTCCTGGTAGCGCCACAGCGCGGCCAGGCGCTGCGCTTCGAGCTTCGCTTTCGATTCCTCGCGGGCCTTCGCGTCCGCCGCTTCCTGTGCCGCCTTCGCGGCGGCCGCGCGCTCCGCCATCGATGGCCCACGGTCGCCGCACCCGGCGAACGCACTCAGCAGGATGAGCGGTGTGACGAACGTCCGGACGAGGCGCGCCATCGACATGCGCCTATCGTAGCCAACGCGGCGGCGCGCGGTTCGTGCAGCGGCCGCGGCGAGCGCGGCTATCATTCCGGGGTGCGCGACACCGCTCTGTACCTCGCCCTGCTGCTCCTGACGTCCGCTCCCGTCGCCGCGCAGACGACGCCTCCAGCACCGCCCCCGCCGTCGACGATGCGCGCTCCCTCAGCCCGCGACATCCTGCGCGGGGAGTACGGCCGCTATCGCGCCAACAACGACCTGCTGCACTACGTGCTCGACGTGCGCGTCGATCCCGAGAAGAAGGCCATCAGCGGCACCAACGCCGTCAAGTTCAAGATGCTGCGCGACGACACGCGTATCCAGCTCGAGCTCTACGCGAACTACACGGTGCAGGCGATGCAGCTCGCCGGGACGCCACTGAAGTACGAGCGTGTCCACAACACCCTCTACGTCGACTTCCCCGAGACGTTGAAGGCCGGGCGCACCTACACCGTCGACGTGCGCTACGCGGGCCTGCCGGAAGAGCAGGGCCGGTTCGGTGGTCTCGCCTTCCGCAAGGACCCGGCCGGCCGTCACTGGATCAACACCGCGAACGAAGGCGAAGGCTCGAGCGTGTGGTGGCCCAGCAAGGACCAGTGGCGCGACGAGCCCGATGAGGGCATCGACATCCGTGTCGCCGTGCCCAACGGCCTGATGGACGTCTCGAACGGGAAGTTCATGGGCAAACAGGACCTCGGCGACGGCTACACGCGATGGGACTGGCGCGTCCACTACCCGATCAACTCCTACAACGTGTCGCTCAACATCGCCGAGTACGTGCAGTTCTCCGAGACGCACGGCGCCCTGCCGCTCGACTACTTCGTGTTGGCGGGCAGCCTGGAGAAGGCCAAGAAGCAGTTCGCGCAGGCGAAGCCGATGATCGAGGCCTTCGAGAAGTACGTCGGGCCGTATCCGTTCCCGAAAGACGGCTTCAAGCTGATTGAAGTCCCGTACTCGGGCATGGAGCACCAGAGCGCGGTGACCTACGGCAACCGCTTCGTGAACGGCTACCTCGAGCGCGACTGGACCGGCGTCGGCATCAGCACGAAGTTCGACTTCATCATCATCCACGAGAGCGGCCACGAGTGGTTCGGCAACGCCGTGTCGGCCGCCGATGTCTCCGACATGTGGATCCAGGAAGGGTGGACCACCTACCTCGAGTGCGTCTACGTGGAGGCGCTCTTCGGCGCCGACGACGCGCTGAAGTACACCAACGCCTACAAGTCGAAGATCGGCAACAAGGAGCCGATGATCACGCAGCGCGGCATCCACCGCTCACCGACCCAGGACATGTACTTCAAGGGCGCGCTGTTCCTGCACACGCTGCGCGGCATCGTCAACGACGACGCGCGCTGGTGGCAGCTCGTGCGCGACACCTACGCGACGTTCAAGTACAAGAACATCCTGACCGAGGAACTGGTGACGTTCGTCAACGCGCAGCTGAAGCAGGATCTGACGCCGGTCTTCAATCAGTACCTGCGGCGGGCCGAGCTGCCGCGCCTCGAGCTCACGTTCGACTCGACGGCGGGCACCGTGGCGTATCGCTGGCGCGCCGCCGAACCTGGATTCGCGATGCCGGTCGGCGTAGGCACGCCGGGGAAATGGCGGACCGTGAAGCCCACGGCCGACTGGCAGGTGATGCCGAACCCCGACGGCGCGGCCTTCACCGCCGACGTGGACCACGCCTACATCGAGGTCGATGTCCTCGACGCGGCCGGGTTGCCAGTCAAGAAGTAGCCCCGCGGCAGGCGCGGGGCCCCCTCGTCAGCCCATCTTCGCCAGCTCGTCGTAGGCGATCGTCAGCGCCAGGCCGAGCCGCGCCTTGGTGCCGCCGAAGTGCTCGAACTTCGGCAGCACTTCGACCTTCGCCAGATCGTCCTTGGTCTTCCCTTGCTTCCGCGCGGTACGCGCCATCTCGACGACGGCCGTGAAGTAGTCGCGCTGGTAGTGGAGGTCGCTGCGCGTGCCGATGAACGGGTGGCCGGCTTCGGCGTGGCCGAAGACATAGAGCGCGTCTGCGGGAAACCCGCTGGCCATCTTCTCGAGAACCAGCATCCAGCCGTGCACGGTGCCACCGGCCGGCGCGTCGCAGTTCGGATAGCCGCGGTTGTTCAGCAGGTCGCCGAGGTGGACGATGTTGGCCTGCTGGAAGTGGATCGAGACGTCGCCGCCGGTATGGGCCGGACCCCAGTGCTTCGCGGCAATCGTCTCGTCGCCGATCTTCACGCTCCAGGTGTCGGGGAAGGTGACGTCGGGCAGCGTCGTCGGCGCCTTGGCACGCTCGGCCTGCACCTTCTGGTTCTCGCTCGAGCGGACGTGCGCGACGATCTGCTTCACCGCCGGCCGCAGCACGCCGTTGCCGCCGGTGTGATCGGGGTGGTGATGGCTGTTGAGCAGCACGTCGATCTGGCGCTGGCTGCGTTCCTTGATGCCGGCGAGCAGGTTCGGCGCAGTGTCGGCGAACTGCGTGTCGACGACCAGCAGGCCGTCGCCGCTGACCAGCCAGCCGATGGTGCCGCCACGCTGGTTGAAGATGCCGACGTTGCGACGCAGCGGCGTGAACACGGCCGGCGCCGGCGGCGCAGCCGGCTGCTGCCGGGCCGCGAGCGTAGTGGGAATGGCACCGGCCACTGCGGCCAGCGTGGAAGCCTTGACGAATCCGCGACGATTCACACCCATGCGGTCCCCCGTTCGTGCGGCGCCGCACGGCGGCGCGTACCGCCGCGGATTATACGGCCGGATTGACCGGCTCGGCATCCGTGGCGGCGGGCGATCTCAGGTCCAGCCGCTCGCCGTCAGTCTTCCTTCCAGGGATTCGTCGCGAAGATCGCCACCTCGGGCCACAGCACCCGCTGCGGCAGGTCGAGGGCGGCGAAGATCGTCGCCGCGATGTCAGCAGCGTAGAGCTTGTTGGGGTTGTTGCGGCCGCGGCGGCCGCCAAAGTTCGTCTGCACCTCGGACGGGCAGACGCACGTCACACGGATGCCGTGCGGCCTGAGTTCGGCCTGCCAGCACTGGCTGATGCCGCGCACCGCCCATTTGCTCGCCGCGTAGGCGGTGGCCGTCGCCGCGCCCTTCATGCCCGACGTCGAGGCGATGTTCACGATGTCGCCGGCCTGCTGGTCCTTCAACAACGGCACGACGCGATTGGTGAGGTCGACGAGCCCGAAGACGTTGGTTTCGAACATCGCCCGCATCTGGTCGACGTCGAGCGCGCCGATCTCGCCGCGATACGCGTAACCGGCGTTGTTCACGAGCACGTCCACGCCGCCCATCCGTTCGACCGCCTCGTCGAGCGTGCGCTGATTGTCGGCGCCGACGCCGACGTCGGCCCGCACGCCGAAGGCGCCGGTATCGCGTGCCAGCGCGTCGATGGCCGCCTGGTCGCGACCGGTGAACACGACGGTGTGCCCGGCGGTAGACGCCTGGGTGACCAGCGCGGCGCCGATGCCCTGGCTACCGCCGGTGATGAGGAATCGCTTGGAAGACATGCTGGCACTATAGTTCTGCCGTGACCGATGCGCGCGTGGTGCTCTACACGAAGCCGGGCTGCCACCTGTGCGACGACATGCGTGACCTGCTGCAAGCGGCGCTCCGCGCCACCGGTGTCGTGGTGGCCGAACGCAACATCGCGCAGAGCCTCGACGATTTCGAGCACTACAAGCACGACATCCCGGTGCTCGTCATCGACGGCCGGGAGATCGCGCGTCACCGCATTTCGGACGCCGCGCTCGACGCGGCGCTTCGCCACGCCGGCCTGCGCTAGCGGGTCGCGGTCAGGCCGCCGCCGGACGCCGGCGCGCGCGCCACTCGTCGCACAACGCCTGCGCGGCCTCGGGCCAGTGCGGATGGCGGAAGCGGAAGCCGCTGTCGAGCAGCCTGGCCGGCACGACGCGACGGCTCTTGAGCATCAGCTCGGTTTCCGAGCGCATCAGCCACGCGCCGAGCTCGAGCAGACAGGGGCCAGCCGGCAGGCCGACCGGCACGCCGGCGGCGACGCGCAGGGCGTGCATGAAATGCGCGTTCGGTAGCGGATTCGGCGCGGCGATGTTGACGACACCGGTGAGATCGGGCCGCGCGATCAGCCATCGCACCGCGGCGACGAAGTCCTCGTGGTGCACCCACGAGAGGTACTGCCGGCCGTCCGAGGCGCGTCCGCCGAGTCCGTGCCGCACCAGGCCGAGCAGCGTGTCGAAGATGCCTTCGGGATCGGGACTGAGTGTGATCGCCGAGCGCATTGCCACCTTGCGTGTCCCCGGTGTTGCTGCCGCGTCCAAGGCCGCCTCCCAGGCCCGGGCGACCTCGATGCTGAACGACCACGATGGCGGCGCGTGTCCTTCCTGTCCGCCGAGGCGGCCGGTGTACTCGTCGTTGGCGCGGTCGAACGAATGCGCGTAGATGGTCGCCGTGCTCGCTTGCAGCCACGTGCGTGGCGGAGTGGCCGCCGCCGCGATGGCGCGGCCCACGGCCTCGGTCGAGCGTACGCGCGACTCGAGGATCTCCTGCCGGTTCGCGGCGGTGTAGCGGCAGTTGACACTGCGGCCGGTGAGATTGACGACGACATCGGCGCCGTCGAGTTCGCGCATCCACGGGCCGTCCGACACGCCGTCCCAGGCGACCACCCGCCACGGCGCGGGAACCGGCCGCCGGCTCAGCACCACGACGTCGTCTCCGGC
This sequence comes from uncultured Acidobacteriota bacterium, assembly GCA_902826065.1. Classification (GTDB taxonomy): domain Bacteria; phylum Acidobacteriota; class Vicinamibacteria; order Vicinamibacterales; family UBA2999; genus CADEFD01. The sequence continues at coordinate 26,747 of CADEDM010000019.1, forward strand.
GGCGTGGAACGCGCGCGCCAGCAGCATGCCGACCTGTCCGGATCCGCCAGGCATCACGATTCTCATGTCGGTTCCTCCTCGATGAAGCGACGTCGCGCCTCGGGCGATGGGACGAGGCACTGTTCGCCCGGACCGAACGCCCCGTGCCGATGCCGAGCGACCACGTCGTAACCGAAGTCGCGGAGCCCCCGTGGAAGGACCCGGAGCCACGACGCTGTCCGCCACGCGCCCGACAGTCGGCCGGCGATGAACGTCGCGGCGTCGCTCTTCGTGAACACCGGCGTGCGGCGGTCGCGGTAGTGCGGCACGACGTAGAGCGTGGAGTGGACCTCGGGATCGCCACCGGCGCGCGCTGCCACCGCCCGGCCGAGGGGGCTTTGCAGGCGGGCGAAATGGAAGTGGCCGGCCGGGTCGTGCTCGAGCACGAACTGCACGAGACGGCTGCACATCCCGCAGTCGCCGTCGTAGAGCACGAGATGCGGCCCCGCGCCGGGCTGGTCTCGGGTATCGGCGTCGCCGGGCAGTTGCGCTTTCCCGAAGGCCATGTCTATTATTAATGAACATGTTCATCAATAATGTCAAGCGGCGGACCCGCGGACGTCCGGCCGGCCCGACGCCGCAGAGCGCCGAAACCCGCCAGCGGCTGTACGACACGGCGTTGCGCCTGGTAGCCGAACGGGGCTACGAGTCGACGACGCTGCGGGACATCGCGGCCGCCGCGGGGGTCAGCGTGGGCCTGCTCTACCGCTACTTCCCCACGAAGCACGCCGTGCTGCTGGCGCTCTACGACGACCTGTCGGCCGACTTCGCGCGCGCGGCCACGACCCTGCCCCAGGGCCGCTGGCGCGACCGCGCCATCGTGGCACTGCGCGCCAGTCTGCAGACGCTCGGGCCGCACCGCGTCGCCCTGCAGGGCCTGACCCCGGTGCTGGTCGGCGACCCGGTCGATGGCGTGTTCGCGCCGGCGACCGCCTTCTCGCGCACCCGTGTCCAGGAGGTCTTCAATCGAGCGGTGTCTGGCGCGACCGACTCGCCAAGGGAGCCCGCCGCCAGCGCGCTGGGCCACGTGCTGTACCTCGCGCACCTCGGCGTGCTCTTGTGGTGGCTGCTGGATCGCTCGGCCCGCCAGCGCGCCACCACCGCCCTCGTCGACCTGATGGCACAGCTGCTGCCGTCGATCGCGCTGGCGCTGCGCCTGCCGGCGGTGCGCAACTTCGTCGTCCGCTTCGATGCCCTGATGCGCGAGGCCCTCGTCGCCGACGGCCGGGCCTAGCGATGTTCTTCCCCACCCGCCCGTCGCCGGCCGCCATCGCGCGCTTCCTCGACGCGTCCTCGAGGCTGCCGTTGTCATACGCGCCAGTCGGCGTGCTCAATACGATCGACGCGACGCGCCTCGATGTCGCGAGCGTGCCGCTCGGCCACGGCGTCGAGGTCTATGACCGCGCAAGACGCGCACTCGACGCGTGGCGGCAGTTCGACATGGACTGGGTGCAGGTCTGGCCGCCCATGGCGTCGACCGACGTCGGCACGGTCGTCGCTGTCCAGGTCCGCCATCTCGGCTTCTGGTCGCTGAACGGCTGCCGCGTCGTCTATCACTGCGGCGGCCAGCACGACGCGCGGCACGGCTACGCGTACGGCACGTTGCCCAACCACGCCGAGGCGGGCGAAGAGACATTCGAAGTGGCGTTCGATCCGGCAACCCTGGCCGTGACGTATCACCTCCGGGCGACGTCGTGGCCTTACGCGCTGCTGGCCACGCTCGGCCAACCGTTCGTGCGGCGGCTGCAGGCGAGGTTCCGTCGCGACTCGGGCCGCGCCATGCAGCGCGCGGTGCAGATGGGCTGACCGGCGCCGCCACACCACGCCGCGGGCGTAGAATGCGCGCGAGGTGCCCATGCCCCGCCTGCTCCGCCGTGTCGCCCTGTCGTGCCTGGTCGCGTCGGCTGTCGTGTTCACCCCGCTGAGCCCACGGACGAAGGCGCAGGCACCGCCGCCGTTCACGCTCGAGGGCATCCTCAGCTATCCGTTCCCCGATGCGCTCATCGCCGCACCGGCCGGCAACGTCGTGGCGTGGACGTTCAACGAGCGCGGCCAGCGGAACATCTACGTCGCGGCGGCGCCCGACTTCGCGGCCCGGCGCTTGACGTCGTACCTGCGCGACGACGGGCAGGAACTGACGAGCCTGTCGTTCTCCGACGACGGCCAGTGGCTCGTCTACGTGCGCGGCGGCGCGCACGGCTCCAACTGGCCGGCGGAAGGCAACCTGCCGCCGAACCCCGCCGGCGACACCGCGCAGCCGCGGGTGCAGGTGTGGTCGGTGCCGGTCAACGGCCGCGGCGCGCCGATCCTGCTCGGCGACGGCGACGTCCCGGCCATCGCGCCGAAGACGCACCTCGTCGCCTTCGAGCGCGAGCGGCGCATCTGGACCGTGCCGATCAACGGCGCCGGCAGCCCCGAGCAGCTGTTCTTCGCGCGCGGCACCAGCCAGGCGCCCACGTGGTCACCCGACGGCGCGACACTCGCGTTCGTCTCCAACCGCGACGACCACAGCTTCATCGGCCTGTACCGCAAGGGCGAGCCGATTCGCTACCTGGCACCATCGACCGGGCGCGATACGTCACCGGCCTGGTCGCGCGACGGAAAGGAGATCGCGTGGGTGCGGCAACCCGGCCGCGGCGGCACGCCGCGATCGCCGCTGGTCCAGGCGCCGCAGCCGTGGGCGATCTGGGTGGCGCCCGTCGATACCGCGTCGCCCGGACGCCGTCGCGAGGCCGGCGAGGCCTGGCGCAGCGGCAAGACGCTGAAGGATTCGCCGGTGCGGACCGCCGGCGCGATGCCGCTGCAGTGGGCGGCCGACGATCGGCTCGTCTTCATGTCGTATCAGGACGGGTGGCCGCACGTGTACTCGCTGCAGCATCCGGGCGAAGGCACGACGGCCACATTGCTGACGCCGGGCGCGTTCATGGTGGAACACGCGTCGCTCACGCCCGACGGCCGCACGCTGGTCTATGCGGCCAACGCCGGCGCGGACAAGGACGACATCGATCGGCGCCACGTCTTCAAGGTCCCGGTCGACGCGGCCACGCCCGTAGCGCTGACCTCTGGCGCGAGCATGGAATGGGCGCCGGTGGTCACCTCCGATGGCGCACAGGTCGTGATGCTCGCGTCGACCGCGCAGCGCTCGCCGCTGCCCGCGGTGGTGCCGTTCTCGGGTGGCGCCTTACGCGCGCTCGCGGCCGATCGTGTGCCCGCGGACGTGCCCACCGCAACGCTGCTCACGCCGGAGGCCGTGGTCTACAAGGCGCCCGACGGCGTCGCGGTGCACGGTCAGCTGTTCAAGACCGGCCCCGGTGACGCGAAGCGACCGGCGCTCATCTACGTCCACGGCGGACCGCAGCGCCAGATGCTGCTCGGCTGGCACTACATGGACTACTACGCCAACGACTACGCGACGAACCAGTTCCTCGCCAGCCGCGGGTTCATCGTGCTGTCGGTGAACTACCGTCTTGGCATCGGCTACGGTCACGCCTTCCACTTCCCCGAGGGCGGCGGCGCACGCGGCGCCTCGGAATACCAGGACGTCCTGGCGGGCGCGAAGTGGCTGCAGCAGCGGGCCGATGTCGATCCCGCGCGGGTTGGCATCTGGGGCGGGTCGTACGGCGGTTACCTCACGGCGCTGGCACTGGGCCGCAATTCCGACGTCTTCGCCGCCGGCGTCGACATCCACGGCGTGCACAACTGGGATCGCTTCGGCACGTCGGCGCCGGACCTGCGCGCAGCGTGGGAGGGCGACGGCATCACCGAAGAGGAGATGAAGAAGGCAGCGCGCACGTCGTTCCTGGCCTCGCCGGTGTCGTCGGTGGCGACGTGGAAGTCGCCGGTGCTGCTGATTCACGGCGACGACGACCGCAACGTCGAGTTCCACCAGACCGTCGATCTCAAGCAGCGCCTCGACGACCGCGGCGTCGTGAACGAGGAACTCGTCATCCCCGACGACATCCACGGGTTCCTGCTGTACCGCACCTGGACCACGGTGACGAAGGCCGCCGGCGACTTCCTCGAGAAGAAGCTGATGCGAACGGCGACGTCGTCGCAGCGCTGATGGCGCGGCCGGACGCCAGCCCGGCCGTTCGTGCCACAATGCGCGGCATGTCCCGCAGGGCCCTGGCCGCACTCGTCGTAGTGACCGTCGGCGTGACGGCCGCGGGTGCCCAGTCGCCCGGGCGTACCCGGTTGCCGCGCGGCGCCACGCCATTCGCGCCCGGGCACGGCACCATCTGGGTGGGCTCGTACTCAGGTCATCTCACCGCCGTCGACGAAGCGACCGGCACGTTCACGAAGGTGCCCCTGAAGACCGGCCCGCCGTTCGTGGTGCGGCTGTCGCCCGACCGGACCCGTTTCTACGTACAGAGCGCGAACCAGGAGCGGTTCGAGATCGTCGACGCGAAGACGCGCCAGAGCATCGACAGCTTCACGTTGAGCGACGCGCGCAAGCACGTGCGGGCGCTGGCCTTCGAGGTCGATCCCACGCACCGGACGATGGTGATCGTGGCACGGACGGCCACCCGGCTGATCGACCGCTGGGAGATCGGCGCGCCCGAGTTCCTGATGTACGACCTGGCGTCGCATGCGGTCACGCGCGCGGTGCCGTGGAGCATCGAGCCGGAGGCGGGCTACTACGGCGTCGCCTTGCGCTTCTCACCCGACGGCACGCTGCTCTACGTGCTCGGCCAGAAGGTCACGATCCTCGACGCCGCCAGCATGCAGCAGGTCGGCGAGTGGGACCTCGCCCTGCCCGACGACGCGATGCTGGGGCGCTTCGAGCCGGGCGCCTGGGACGACGCCGCCGATCCGCAGGGCTTCGCCACCGGTCTCTTCACGATGAACGACGCCGTGCAGCACCGGAAGCTGCTGGTGGTCGGCCGCATCGACCTGGCGGCGAAGTCGGTGGACACCTTCGTCCTCGGCCCCGAGCCGGACGTCGACGGCGTGAGCTTCCACGTGTCACCCGATCGCAAGCTGGGGCACGCGTTGCTCGCCGAGATCGGCCGGCACCAGCTCTGGACCATCGACATGACGGCCCGGGCGGTGGTGCACCGCGTCGACGTGCCGACGCGGACGCGGATGCAGATGCGGGCCAGCTCCAGCGGTGAGGCCCTGTACCTCTACGAGGCCGGCCGGACGATCGAGGTCTACAGCGCCGACGCGTCGACCAGGCTGAACACCATCGAGCTCGACTCCGACATGATGTACGCGACCTTCGTCATCGTGCCGCCGGCGGCACCGTCGAAATAGCGGCAGGCGGAGCCGCGGCGACGGGACGGGGCGCCAGAGGCGCGGCGGTGCGGATGGTCGTCTTTGCGGCGCGACGCAGCGGCAAGGCGTCGGCAGCCTCGGCCGGCCGCGCGAAGTAATAGCCCTGGCCGTACTGGCAGCCGAGCGCGCGCAGGTACTCCACCTGGGCGCCGGTCTCGACGCCCTCGGCGACGATCTCGAGACCGAGTCCCCGCGCCAGGCCGACGATCAGCGTGACGATCTCGCCCTTGTCGGTGTCGCTGCCGATGCCGGTGACGAACGAGCGGTCGACCTTCAGCACGTCCAGCGGCAGCGCCTTCAGGTAGCTCAGCGAGCTGTAGCCGGTGCCGAAGTCGTCGAGGCTGATACGCACGCCCTGCTTGCGCAGCTCGGCCAGCACGACGCGGGCGCGCGCCGCGTCCTTGATCGCGACGGTCTCGGTGACCTCGAGCCGGAGCGCCGACGCCGGGCACTGCGTCTCGCGCAGCACGGTGGCGACGCGCTGCACCAGCGCCTCCTGCGCGAAGGCGCGGGCCGACAGGTTCACGCTCACCGAGCCGTTCGGGCCGAGGAGGCCGTTGGCGCGCCACGCCACCGCCTGCTTGCAGGCCTCCACCATCACCCACTCGTCGATCTGCGCGATGAGACCGAGCTCCTCGGCCACCTCGAGGAACTCCGACGGCGGCACGAGGCCGTGTTCCGGATGCTGCCAGCGCACCAGCGCCTCGGCGCCAACGACGTCGTGGCTCTCGAGGGACACGATCGGCTGGTACCAGACACGGAACTCGCCACGCTCGGCGGCGCGGCGCAGGTCGGTCTCGAGCCGCAGGCGGCGCACGGCCATCTCGTGCAGGGCGGCGTCGAACACCGAGTAGCCGGAGCCGCCGTTCTTGGCGCGGTACATCGCCAGGTCGGCGTCGCGGATGATGTCCTCGGCGGACTTGTGCGCGTCGGTCGCCACCGCCACGCCGATGCTGGCGCTGGTGAAGACGTCCTGGCCATCGAGCAGCAGCGGCTGTTCCGCCATCTGCTGGACGCGCTTGGCGACGCGCACGGCGTCGAGCGGCTCGCGGATGCCGTCGAGCAGCACCGCGAACTCGTCACCGCCGAATCGCGCCAGGGTCGGCTCCGGCACGGTCCCGGCGCCGGGCATGCGCGACACGACGTCCTCGGCACGCACCGCCGACGCGAGGCGCTCGGCGAACATCACCAGCAGGCGGTCGCCCGCCGCGTGGCCGAGGCTGTCGTTCACGTGCTTGAAGCGATCGAGATCGACGAACAGCACCGCGAACTTGTAGTCCTTGCGGCGGACGCGACGGGCCAGGGCCCGTTCGAGGCGCTGCGCGAACAGCGACCGGTTGGGCAGCTGGGTGAGGTGATCGTGGATGGCGGCGTGCACCAGCCGTTCGTGCGCGGATCGCAGGCTGACGCTCATGGCGTTGAACGCCTGCGCCACCGTGGCCGCTTCGGCGGTGCCGCGCACGGGCAGCTGCAGCGAGAGGTTGCCGCCGGCGATCTCGGCTGCCGCCGTGGCGATGTCGCGCAGCGGGCGGCTCAACTGGCGGCTGACGAACACGCCGCCGGCGAACGAGAGAATCAGGGCCACGGCGCCGACCAGCGCGAAACGGCCACGCAGTCCGTCGATGAACCGCTGCGTGAACGCCCAGTCCGACAGCAGCAGCAGCTGGCCGGCGTCGCCGCCCGGGACACCCGGCATCAGCGGGAACACCGCCGCCACGTACTGCCGGTCGTCCATCTTGAAGAGGTCTTCCTTCACGCCCGGCGCGGTCATGGTCGCGCGCACGAGCTGATCCTTGTGTGGCGCCGCCCGCGGCCCGAGGCTGGTGGCGACGAGCTGGCCGTTGACGACCACGGCCGCTTCGCTGTGCACCAGCCGCGCCAGCTCACCGGCGACGTCATCGGTGATGTGGTGGCCGACCGTCAGGGTCGCGGCGACGCGGTCGTCGTCGCGCGCCGGCACCGACACCACGAGGTAGAGGCGATCGCGGACCTGCGCCAGCCCGCTGCCGGTCTTGCCCTGCGCCGCCGCATGCTGCGCGTCGCGCACGACGTTCACGCCGGAGCCCGAAGGGTCGGTCCAGCCCGCCTGGGCCAGCCACGTGCCGTCGGGGCGGGCGGCGATGACGAAGGCGGCGTGCAACTCGCGCCGCTCGGTCTCGACCAGCGCGCGCAGCGCGGCGTCTGAGGGCGACGGCCGGCGATCGATGGCGTGGAGCCGGAAGGCCGGCAACTGCGTGACCAGGCTCGCGACGTCGGCGGCGGTCTCGACGCGATGCCCCAGCAGTTCGTGGAACGACCGGCGGGCCACGTCCAGGTCCGCGGCGACACGGTCGCGCGACTGCGCGGCCAGCACGCCCACCGTCACGAGCAACACGGCGCCGAGCGCGACGGCGACGAGCAGGCCCAGGGCCGCGGCCACGCGGGCCTCGAGGCGGCCGTGCCACGGGAGGTGCGGCGCGGGCGGCGGGGCGCTCATGACTCGGGGGTCGCGCTGGGACAGGCGCCGTCGGCCCGTCCGGTCCCCGGACCGGACGACGCGACACCAACGGCAACGACGTGCAATCCTGAGTTCGAGGCCACCGGCACTCTCCATCCACTATCGGAAGCTCAGGCGCCTGCGTGTAGCGCAGAGCCGCCGTTCCGCGGCCTCGGCGGTCCGCGGGAGGGGCGCAACCGGCGGGTGGCGTGGGGTCTCGCGTACGATGACGTCGTGACCGTTGCCGCCGATGCCCTGGCCCGCGTGCTCGTCGTGGCCGCCACCGACCGTGAGCTCGCCCCCGCCGCCGGCTGGCGGACGCTCTGCTGCGGCGTGGGCCCCGTCGACGCCGCCGCCGCGACGGCCGCCGCGCTGGCGGCCGATCGCCCGGCGCTCGTGCTCCAGGTCGGCATCGCCGGCGCCCGGCGCGACTCGGGCCTGGCGCCGCCGGCGATCGTGGTCGGCACCGAGACCTGCTACTGCGACCTCGGCGTGCCCGAGCGCTTCGCGCCGTCGCGGCTGATCGCGGCGCCGGAGTTGGTGGCAGGTGCCCTGCGCGCGGCGCCTGGCGCCGTGGCCGAGGTCATCGGCACGAGCGGCCGCGTCGGCGCGACCATCGGGTGCCGGGTCGAGGCGATGGAGGGCTTCGCCGTCCTGCGCGCCGCGGCGCTCGCCGGCGTGCCGGCGATCGAGGTGCGCGCCATCGCCAACGCCATCGAGGAGACCGACCGCGCCCGCTGGCGCTTCGACGAGGCGTTCGACGCCATCCGTGCCGTCACGCCCGCGCTCGTGAAGGAGCTCGCGTCATGCGTACGCTGACGTTCGGGTTCTCGCCGTGCCCCAACGACACGTTCGCGTTCCACGCGCTGGTGCATGGACTGATCGACGCGCCGTTCGCCGTCGAGCCCGTGCTGCTCGACATCGAGGAGCTGAATCGTCGGGCCCACGACGGCGCGTTCGCGTTGACCAAGCTCAGTGTCGGGGCGTTCTCCGCGGTTGGCGATCACTACCGGCTGCTGCGCAGCGGCGCGGCCCTTGGTCATGGCGTCGGGCCATTGGTGGTGGCACGCGAGCCGCAACCGCTCGAAAGCGCGGTGCGCGGCCGCGTGGCCATTCCAGGTCGCGAGACCACGGCGTTTCGGCTGCTCGGACTCGCCGCGCCGACGCTGGGCGAGGCGGTCGAACTGCGCTACGACCAGATCCTGGGCGCCGTCAGCCGCGGCGACGTCGACGCCGGGTTGATCATCCACGAGAGCCGCTTCACCTACGAGGATCACGGGCTCGTGAAGATCGTGGACCTGGGCGACTGGTGGGAAAGCGAGACCGGACTGCCGGTGCCGCTGGCCGGGATCTGCGCGCGGACCGACCTGCCAGCCGACCTCGTGACGGCCGCGGAAGCCGCGATCCGCGCGTCGGTGGCCTATGCCTTCGCGCATCCCGAGGCCAGCCGGGCGTACGTGCGGGCGCACTCGCAGGAGATGTCCGCCGAGGTCTGCGACGCCCACATCCGCTTGTACGTCAACGACCACAGCCTCGACATCGGCGACGACGGCCGGCGCGCGATCGCGCGTCTCGCCGGCACGGCGCTCTCGGCCTGACCGGCAGGCGGATCAGGCGGCGACGGCGTTGCGGCCCGAGGCCTTGGCGCGATAGAGCGCCCGGTCGGCGGCGTCGACCAGCGTGGGTTCGATCGCCTCCGGCGCCGAGACCGCGGTGACGCCCACGCTCACGGTCACCGTGCCCAGCGGGTGGCCGGGATGGGGCAGCGACAGCGCCTCCACGGCCTCTCGGATCTCCTCGGCCAGCGCATGGACGTGTTCCCACCGTCCGCCGGGCAGCAGCACGGCGAACTCGTCGCCGCCGTAGCGCGCGGCCACGTCACCCGGGCGCCGGGCACAGCGCTCCACCACCGACGCCACGGTCTTCAGCGCCCGATCGCCGGCCACGTGACCCAGCGAGTCGTTGAGCCGCTTGAAGTGATCGATGTCGACCAGCATCAGCGCGATCGGCGTGCCGGAGCGGCGGGCGCGCGCCCACTCGTCGGTGAGCGCGTCGCCGAAACGCCGGCGGTTGTGCAGGCCGGTGAGCTCGTCGCGCCAGGCCAGTTCCGCCAGCCGCTGGTTCGCGGCCTGCAGGGCCGCGGTCTTCTCGACCACTGCGCGCTCGAGTTCCTCGGACCGCCGGCCCAGCTGTCGGGCGTGCCAGTGGCTCAGGCCGAGCGTCAGGACGATGCCCCCCAGCGCCTCGAACACGTACGCCCACGGCGTGCGGTACCACGGCAGACGGACGTCGCGATCACTCGAACCAGCGGTGGTCACGACTGACGGGCCGCGCTCGCCGGACCGCGGGTCAGTCTTGTCGCCGACGGCCGCCGGACGCGCACTGGCCAGGAGCAGCGTCAGCAGCGCCGCGGCGACACGAAACGTCGTCTCCGGTGGACGGGTTGTGGCAGGCCGACACACGACGGTCGGCGGCGCGGCCGCCGCGGCGAATCGACGACGCGCGGCTGCACATCTTGACGCTGGGGGAACGAACATGACGCGCGGACGGTCACCGACGTGCAACGTCCGAGCCACGCCCGGCGCCAGCGCGCGGCCGCCGACGATCCGCGAACGCTGCGTCTACTGAGACGCGGCGGGCTTGACGGTCGGGTAGGTGTAGCCGAATTGCGCTTTCATCTGTTCGAGGTAGGTCTTGTACTTCGTCCGGTCGAAGTAGTACTTCTGCAGCGCCGGCCGGTAGCGATCCATCGTCGTCTTGTTCATCCACGTCGCGGGCTGGTCGCTTGGGCGGATGAACGGCGTGTAGGTGCGCTGTTTCAACTGGACGTTCTGGAAATAGTCGCGCGCCGCGCTCACCAGTTCAGGCCGCAGCACCAGGTCGGCGGCGGTGAGCGCCACGACGCGCGCGCCCGCGTTCACGCCCTTGTGCGCGATCGGCGTGGCCATCGGGATGGCGTTGGCCCAGTTGTGGCCCGGGCCAGCCTGGAAATTCGCCGGGTAGCTGAGCACCACCGTCGGCACGTTCCAGGTGATGTCGCCGACGTCGTCCGACGGCCCGCCGAACTTCTCCTCGTCGGGAATACGCTCGCGTCCGCGCAGCGCGCCGATCGCACCGGTGGCGAGCCCGATCTCGGGCACCTTCATGATTCGCTGCGTCGCCTTCGCGAGGGCGACGTCGTCGTCGCTCCACTTCGGCAGACCGACGGCCTGGATGTTGGCGTGCATGGCCTCGGCCACCGCGCGATTCGTGTGCCGCGGCCACGCCGAGCCGAGGATGCGCGACGTGAACGAGGTGTTCGTCATCAGCGCCGCGCCCTGCGCCATCTTGTCGCCGATCTCCCACATGTTCCGGATCGACTCGTAGTCGGTCTCGCGGAAGTAGTACCAGACACCGGCGTTCCTGGGCACGACGTTCGGCTGATCGCCGCCGTTGGTGACGACGTAGTGCGTGCGCTGCGACAGGCGCAGATGCTCACGCCGGTAGTTCCAGCCGACGTTCATCAGCTCGACGGCGTCGAGGGCGCTCCGGCCGCGCCACGGCGCGCCGGCGCTGTGCGCCGTTTCCCCCTCGAAGTTGTACTCGACCGAGACCAGGCCGCTGCCGCCGCCATCGCCCCAACTCGTGCCGAGGTTGGCGCCGACGTGGTTGTAGAGCACGACGTCGACGTCCTTGAAGAGGCCGGCGCGCACGAAATAGGCCTTGGTGCCGAGCAGTTCCTCGGCGATCCCCGGCCACACCATCAGCGTGCCCGGCAGCTTCTCGCGCTCCATCAGCCGCTTCACGGCGATCGCCGCCACGATGTTGAGCGGCGTGCCCGAGTTGTGCCCCTCGCCGTGCCCGGGCGCGCCCTCGACCATCGGATCGTGGAACGCCACCCCTGGCTTCTGGTTGCCCTGCGGGATGCCGTCGACGTCGGAGCCGAAGGCGATCACCGGCTTGCCGCTGCCCCACCTCGCCACCCACGCGCTCGGAATGCCGGCGACGCCGTTCTCGACGGTGAAGCCGTTGTCGCGCAGCTTTCCGCCGAGGTACTTCTGGGTCTCGAACTCCTGGAAGCCGATCTCGCTGAAGCTGAAGACCGTGTCGTTCATCTCCTGCCCGAGGTCGAACGACTCCGGCGAGGCGACGTCGGCATCGACGAGCGCCTTCAGCCTGGCGACCCGCGGGTCGACCGGTGCGGGGGCCGAGGCGGCCGGCTGGGGCACGGGCCGCGGACGGGCGGCCGGCAGGGCGGTCATGCCGGCGGCCGCGGCGGCGAAGGTGAGCACGGCGATCGAGGTGCGCGTCATCGACATCCTCCGTAGATCCGGGTCCACACCGGCCGGATCGGCGGGCCCGATTATGTCCCGCCTCGAGCAGGATGGCGCACGGTTGGCGGCTGGCCACCGCCCCCCGTGCGGTGGGGGAGGCATACTGTCGGCTGGCCACCGCCGCCGGTCGATCCGCCGGCTCTCGAACCCGCAGCTTTCCGACCGTGCCCCTCCCCCTCCACCCGTCGTGCTGACGTCGACCCTGGCCGGGCTGGTGCCGGCGTCGCTACGGCGGCGGTCACTGACGCGGAACGTGGTCGTCAACTGGGCGACCGCGGTGCTGAACGCGGCGTCGGCGCTGATTCTGACGCCGCTCGTCGTCCGCAGCCTGACGCAGGAGAGCTACGGGGTCTGGTCGTTCCTGAACGGCCTGTCGCTCTACTCGAACCTGCTCTACGTCGGCCTGGGCACGGCGTTCATGCGGCGCCTGTCGGAGGCGGTCGGCCGCGGCGATGGCCCGGCGCTCTCGCGGCTGGCGAGCCTGGCCCTGACGATCTACGCCGGCCTGGGCCTGATCTGCCTGACGCTCGCCCTGGCGCTCGGGCCGCTCGTCCCGTCGATGTTCGCCACACCGCTGCCGTCAGAGACGGCGCGCGCCGCGCCGATCGCCATCGCCGTCCTGGGTGTGCGCCTGGCCCTGATGTTCGTGAACTCGTCGCTGTCGGCGTTGCTGACCGCGCACGGCCGGCTCGACATCGTCGGCATGCTGACGATCGGCTGCCTGATCCCGCGCATGCTGGCCGTGATCTGGGCCACCGGCCGGCCGTCTCCGCTCGTGCCGCTGGCCGCCGCCTCGATCGTCGACGCGGCGGTGATGCTGCCGGCGCTGTTCGTGATGTGCCGCGCCGTTGCGCCCGGTGTGCGAGTGCGGCCGACGCGCCCGACGCGGGCCGAACTGCAGTCGCTGTACGGCTTCGGGGTGCAGGCGTTCGTCGTGCAGATCGCCGGCCTGGTCATCTTCTACACCGACACCGTGCTGATTGGTGTCGTGCTCGGCGCCGCCGCCGTCGGCCTCTACGCGCTGCCGATGCAGCTGATCGAGCAATCGCGGCTGCTGGTGAGCGGTGTCACCCAGAACCTCCTGCCCGAGTTGGGAGCTCTGCGGGCGCGGGGAGAAGTGCCGCGGCTCTCGCGGCTCTTCCTGGTGGCGTCGCGGGCGTGCGCGACGCTGTCGGCCTTCGTCAACGTGCACCTGGTGCTGCTCGGTCCGGCGTTCCTCACGCTGTGGGTCGGCCCCGCCATGGCCGCGGAATCACCCCGCATCCTCCTGGGCCTGGCCGTCGCGGCGACGGCAGCCTCGGTATCGACGCAGGTCATGACGCCGTTCTACATGGCGCTCGACCTGGTGCGGACGCTGGTGCTGGTGGTGATCGCCGAAGCCGCCCTCAACTTCGCGCTCAGCTACTGGCTGGCGCAGGCCGTGGGACTGTGGGGCGTGGCGCTCGCCACCGCCATCCCGGCCGTCGGCGTCACGCTGTTGTTTGCGCCGCGGCCAATCCTCGCCCGCTTCGACCTGAGCGCCGGCCGGTTCGCCGTCCACGTGCTGGGGCCGGCCTTCCTGCTCGCGGCCGCCTGCGTCATCGTGCAGACGATGCTCTCGCGATGGCTGCCGATCGCGTCGTATCTCGACCTGGTGGTCCGTGTCGCCGCATCGGCAGCGGTGACACTGCCCATCGTCCTGACGACATTCGCACGTCATGAGCTGCCCGGCCCACTGCGCCGGTTCAGCCTGCGTCGCGAGGTCCCCGGCCGCTAGCCGCCCCGGGCCGACGCGCGGGCACCGCGCGAACGGCCTGGGATCGATCGCTGCGGCAGCCCCCCGCATGGGTTCGACAATAAAGTCGTATTGGACATGACATCGGGTCAGTCGATTCAATGTCGTCATGGTAAATGCCGACGTCGCGTGGATGCTCGTCTCCACGGCCCTCGTGCTGCTGATGACGCCGGCACTGGGGTTCTTCTACGGCGGCATGGTCCGCTCCAAGAACGCCCTCAACACCCTGATGATGAGCTTCTCGGCGCTCGGCCCGGTGGCCGTGGCGTGGGCGCTGCTGGGCTACTCGCTGGCGTTCGCGAAAGGCACGCCGTTCGTCGGCTCGCTCGGGTACGCGGCGCTGCAGGGCGTCGACCTGCAGCCGCTGGGCACGATTCCGCACGCGCTGTTCATGGCCTATCAGGGCACGTTCGCGATCATCACCGCGGCGCTGATCTCTGGCGCGATCGTCGAACGGCTGCGGTTCTCCGCCTACCTCGCCTTCGTCGTGTCGTGGGTGCTGCTGGTCTACGCGCCAGTGGCGCACTGGGTGTGGGGCGGCGGCTTCCTCTCGACCGCCGGCGCGCTCGACTTCGCCGGCGGCGCGGTCGTGCACGTGAATGCCGCGGCGGCGGCCCTGGTCGCGGCCGTGGTCGTGGGCCCACGCAAGGACTACGGCCGGCGCGCGATGTTGCCGCACAACGTGCCGTTCACGTTGCTCGGCGCCGGGCTGCTGTGGTTCGGGTGGTTCGGGTTCAACGCCGGCAGCGCGCTGGCGGCGAACGGCGTCGCCGCGCTGGCCTTCGTGAACACGCTGCTGGCGCCGGCGGCGGCCCTCGCCACGTGGACCGTGATCGACCTGGCCCGTGAAGGCCGGGTCACGGCGATCGGCGCCGCCACGGCCATCGTCGTCGGGCTCGTCGCGGTGACGCCCGCCGCCGGATTCGTCGGGCCGATGTCCGCGCTGGCTCTGGGCGCGCTGGCCGCCATCCCCAGCTACTTCGCGCTCATCCTGCGCGCCCGCACCACGCTGGACGACTCCCTCGATGTCGTGGCCGCCCACGGACTGGGCGGCGCGACCGGGGCGATTCTGACCGGCGTCTTCGCCGACCCGGCGTGGAGTGGCGGCGCGGCCGGCCTGGTGGCTGGCAACCCCGGACAGGTGCTGACCCAGGCCATCAGCATCCTGGTCGTGGCGCTCTACAGCGGCGCCGCCACCTTCGGCATCCTCAAAGTGCTGGCCCTGGCAGTGCCGCTGCGCCTCTCCGGCCGCGTCGAGGGCGTGGGCCTCGACGTGATGGAGCACGGCGAGGAGGCCTACACGGCCGGCGACGGCGCCATCCTGATCTCGCAGGGCGAGGTCACCATCGCCGCCGTGCCCGACGCCATGACGGCATCGGATGGAGGACGCGCGTGAAACTCATCGTCGCGATCGTCAGGCCCGAGAAGCTCAGCGACGTCCTCGAGGCGCTGTTCCATGCCGAGGTCCGCGGGCTCACCATCAGCCGCGTGCAGGGCCACGGCGGCGAGATGGA
>CADEDM010000020.1 GCA_902826065.1 uncultured Acidobacteriota bacterium
GACACGTAGGTCCACTTCGGCACGCCGGCGAAGCTCGCGGTCACGTTGCTCCAGGTCTTGCCGGCGTCGCGCGTCACGCTGACCACGCCGTCGTCGGTGCCGGTCCAGATGATGCCGGCCCGGCGCGCCGACTCCTCGAGCGTGACGATCGTGCCCCACGTGGTCACGCCGTCGTTCTTGGCGACGCGGATCTCCTTGTCGCTGGTCGCCATGATCGACAGCGTCTCGCGATTGGTGTTGGTCGACAGATCCGGGCTGGCCGGCGCGTAGGAACGGCCGCGATCGGTGGACCTCATCAGCATCTGCGAGCCGACGTAGATGGTGGCCGGGTCGTGCGGCGAGAGCTGCATCGCCGTGTCCCAGTTGTAGCGGAACGACGACGGCTCGCCTTCCTTGGCCTCGAGCGGCTCGGGCCGCACCGTCGTGCGCTCGTTGGTCGTGCGATCGACGCGGCTCATGCGGCCGTCCTGCGACTCGCCGTAGACGATGTTCTCGTCGGTCGGATCCATCAGCGGCTGGAAGCCGTCGCCGCCGGTGATCACGTACCAGTCGTCGTTGGCGATGCCGGAGTTGGTGCGCACGGCGCTGGGCCCGCACCAGGTGTTGTTGTCCTGCAGGCCCGCACACACGTGGTAGAAGGGCGTCCGCATGTCGAAGGCGACGTGATAGGCCTGCGCCAGCACCAGGTTCGGGAAGTACTGCCAGGTCGCGGCCGCGTCGTACGACAGGCTGACGCCGCCGTCGCCGCCGAGCAGCACATGACGCGGGTTGGCCGGGTTGATCCACATCGCGTGGAAGTCGACGTGGATGCGCTCGGCGCCGTTGTCGCGGAAGGTGCGGCCGCCGTCGTCCGACACGTGCAGGCCGACGCCCAGCACGTAGATGCGCGAATCGGTCGAGGGATCGATGCGGATCTGACTGAAGTACATCGGCCGCGGGTTCACGGTGCTGAGCTTGCGCCACGCCCCGCCGCCATCATCGGTGCGGTACACGCCGCCCTCGGCCGGATGCTCGACGAGCGCGTACAACACCTTCGGGCTGGCGCGGTAGACGTCCATGCCGATGCGACCCTTGGGCCCGGCTGGCAGCCCGTTCTCGATCCGCGCCCACGTCTCGCCGCCGTCGGTCGATTTCCAGACGCCGCTGCCCGGACCGCCGCCGTTCATGCCCCACTGCGCGCGCCGCCGCTGGTAGGTCGCCGCGTAGAGCACCTTGGCGTTCGACGGATCCATGACCAGCTCGGTGGCGCCGGTGTCGTCGTCGACGTGCAGCGTGCGCTTCCACGTCACGCCGCCGTCGACGGTCTTGTAGACGCCGCGTTCGCCGCCCGCGCCCCACAGGTCGCCGAGCGCCGCCACGTGCACGACGTCGAAGTCCGCCGGGTCGATCACGATGCGCGCAATCTGCTTCGACGCGCGCAGGCCCATGTTCCGCCATGAGCGTCCGCCATCGGCCGACTTGTAGACGCCGTCGCCCCACGACGACGACTGGCGGTTGTTGTTCTCGCCGGTCCCGGCCCAGATGAGGTTGGGATCCGTCGGGGCGATGGCGATGTCGCCCAGCGACGACGAGCCCTCGTGATCGAAGACCGGCGTGAACGTCACGCCGTTGTTGGTCGTCTTGTGGATGCCGCCGGTGGCGGTGGCGACGTAGAACGTCGAGGGCTCGCTCTCGAGCACCGCGAAGTCGTCGATGCGTCCCGACGGCGCACCCGGCCCGATCTGCCGGAAGGCCAACCGATCGAGCGGCCCGGTGCCGCGCGATCCCTCGGTCATCGCCGGCGTCCGCGCCGGCGGCGCCTGTGCCGCAAGCGCCCCGGCGAGCGCGACCATTCCGAGCATCGTGAGCGAGATCGTGTGCTTGTGCATCTGCATGTCGTGATCCGTCTTGTCGCAGCGGGCTATCGGGCACGCCCGAGCCCCCAGTGCCCAGCCCCCAGCCCCTATTTCTTCTCCGTGAGTTCGTCGTAGCACTGACCCAGCACGAAGCCGGCCGTGAGGCGCGCGTTGAGCTGCACGGTGTCCTCGAACCCGGGGATCGCCGCGGTCGCGGCCAGCGCGTCGCGCGACTGCCCCGCCTTCACCGCCTTGCGGGCCATGTCGAGACTCGCCGACAGGTAGTCGCGAAAGTGCTGCAGGTCGGCACGCGTGCACTGCACGGCGTTCTCCTTGCCGTGGCCGGCGATGAAGATGGTGTCGGCGGCGTGCGCCTTCGCCACTTTCTCGAGCACGGTGACCCAGTTGCCGAGGTGCGCGCCGGCCGGACGGTCGATGTTCGGATGCGCGCGATTGAACAGCAGGTCGCCCATGTGCACCACGTTGGCGCGCTCGAAGTGATACACGGCGTCACCGCTCGTGTGGCCGGCGCCGTAGTAGCGCGCCTGCACCGTCTCGTCGCCGAAGCCGGTCTTCCAGGTGTCGGTGAACGTGGTGTCGGCGAACGACTGCTGCGCCTCGGTGCCCGCCGTCGCCGCCGTCTTCTTGTGCCACGCCAGGCAGTTGGCGTGCGCCACGATGCGCCGCACGGCCCCGCGGAACACCTGGTTGCCGCCGGTGTGGTCGGCGTGATGGTGGGTGTTGCACAGGAGCTCGACGCCCTTCGGCGAGCGCTCCCTCAGGCCCGCGAGCGCCGCCGGCGCCGTGTTCGGATACTGGCTGTCGATGGCCAGCGCGCCGGCGTCGTTCATCAGGTAGCCGATGCTGCCGCCGATGCTCGTGATCGTCCCGACGCCGCGCCGCAGGGTCGTGAACGTGGGCGGCGGCGGATTCGGCGGGCCGCCGGGCTGGGCGAAGGCGCCGCGGGCGGCCAGGCCGGCAATCACGGTCGAGGCGGAGCGGGCGAGGAAACGGCGGCGGCTGAACGGCATGCGGGGCTCCCGGAAAAGGCGCCCGAAGAATAACGCAACCCTTCGTAGTTCAGGCGGCTCGCGGAACGGCGGGTCGCGGGCGGGCGTCGAACCGGATACGATCGAGAGAGATGCTCGCCTGACGCTGCTCCATGCAGCTCGACCGTGGGCACCGGGCCGCTCCCCTCAACGGCCACGGCCTGCCTGGAGGGTCACGATGTCCCGATTGACGCTCGCCGCACTGCTGCTCGCCTGCACCACCACGCTCGCTGCCCAGGACGTCACCGCCGACCTGCAGCAGCTCCAGGACTCGACCACGTCGGTGGCCGCCGACGTCGCGCAGGCGCGGTCGCGCGACGCCACCCAGGGCGCCGAGCTCGAACGCGAGCTCGGTGACATCCGCGATGACATCGCCTACCTGCGCGGCAAGCAACGCCGCGAGGGCAAGGTCAGCGCCTCCGAGGTCGCCGACGTGCGGACGCGGCTCGACCGGCTGCGCACGCGGGCGCAATCGGCGTCGCGCGGCATCTCGTCGTCGGCGCCCACCGGCGGCGATCGCGAGCTGCCCGTCGGCACCGAGATCGACGTGCGCCTGTCCACGACCATCACGTCGGCCACTGCGCAGGTCGAGGACCGCGTGGAAGCCACCAGCGTGATGAACATCGACAACCAGTCGCACGTGCTCGTGCCGGCCGGCTCGCTGTTCCGCGGCGTCGTGACGTCGGTGAACCGCCCCGGGCGCATCGACCGCAAGGGCTCGATCACGCTGCTCTTCGATCAGGTCACCGTGCGCGGCACCACCACCAAGGTGCGGGCCACGGTCATGCAGGCGCTCGAGAGCGAGGGCTACAAAGGCGACGCGGGGAAGATCGGCGCCGGCGCCGGCGTGGGCGCGATCATCGGCGGCATCCTCGGCGGCTTCAAGGGTGTGCTCACCGGCATCCTGGTCGGCGGCGGCGGCGTGATTGCCGCCACCGAGGGCCAGGACGTCTCGCTGCCGGCCGGCACGATCCTGCGCATCCGGCTCGACACCCAGCTCATCGTGGAGTAGCGGCGAAGGTGGGTCTCGCCGCTAGGCCTTAGCTGCCAAGCTTGCCCGCCATGCAGGCGAAGAAGCGGTCGAGCATCATCTTCGACACGCTGCCGATCAACCGCTGACCGACGCGGGCGATCGTTCCGCCGACGTCCATCGTGCCGGTGACGTCGACGACGGTCGCGTCACCATCCTCGCGCAGCGCGATGCGCGACTCGCCGTTGACGAAGCCGTGCTTGCCCGAGCCTTCGATGACCAGGCGGTACGACTCGGGCTCGACCTTGTCGGCCATCGCGACCGTACCCTCGTAGGACCCCGAGATCGCGGCCACGGTCGCGACCAGCTTCGCCTGGTAGCGATCGTCGCCCAGCGGCTCGAGGGCCTCGCACCCGGGCACGCACGAGGCGATGGCGGTCGTGTCCATCAGCAGCGCCCACACGCGGGCGCGCGGGGCCGGGAAGCGGTAGCTGCCGTCGAGGGTCATGGGGCCAGGGCTTTCTGCGGGTCGACCGCGGTCCGGCGCGGCGTCCGCCGTGCCGGCAAGGTGTTGAGGTGTCGCGCCAGGTCCTCCAGGTTGCGGAGCGTGCGCGCGGGCAGGAAGTCGTCGACGAAGGGCAACGCCGCGACCAGGCCACGGGTGAGCGGCCGGTAGTCGGCCGTGCCCAGCAACGGGCTGAGCCAGATCAGGCGATGGCAACTGCGCTGCAGGCGTGCGACCTCGTGGCGCAGCATCGCCGGGTCGCCGCGGTCCCAGCCGTCGGAGATCACGAGCACCACGGCGCCGCGGCGCAGCACGTAGCGGGCCCAGTGCACGTGGAACGCGCGCAGCGCCTCACCGATGCGCGTGCCGCCCGACCAGTCGGGCACACGGCGCGCGGCGGCGGCGAGTGCGTCATCGATGCGGCGAGCGCCGAGCTCACGCGTGATGCGGGTGAGCCGTGTGGAGAACGTGAACGCCTCGACGCGCTGCCGGCTGCGGGTGAGCGCATGCGCGAAGTGCAGCAGCATCCGCGCGTATCTCTCCATCGAGCCGCTGACGTCGCAGAACACCACCAGGGGACGGCGCACCACGCGCCGGGCCCTTCGCGGCAGCTCCAGCAGCTCACCGGTCGTCAGGCTGCGCCGGAAGGCCCGGCGCAGGTCGAGCCGCGGACCGTCACCCGGCGCCCAGCGGCGGCTACGGCGCTCGCCCGGATGCCACGTCAGCGCGTCGAGGGCCTGTCGGGCGTCGGCCAGCTCCGACGGCGTCATGTCCGCGAAGTCGTGATCGCGCAGCGTCTCGGCCGAGCTCGACGTGCGCAGCTCGCCCACGGGCAACGGCCGATCGGACGGCGTCTCGTCCTCGGCCTCCTCCGCCGATGCGTCCGTCTCGGGCAGCACCGCCTCGATCTGAATCGAGACCCCGGCGCGTGGCTCGCCGATGGCCCGCAGGTCGCGGCGCCCCCAGCGCTCGCCGTGGTCCTGCCAGAAGGCGGCGAAGGCGGCGTCGAAGACCGGGATGTCGTCGTGGCGGCGCACGAGCGACGCGCGCAGCGCGTGGTAGACGTCGTCGCGTCGCGACAGGCCGACGCGCTGCACGGCGTCGATGGCGGTGATCGTCTCGGCCGTGGCGATGTCGAGGCCGACCGAGCGGAGCAGCCGGCCGAACACGACCAGGTTGGCGGTGAGCGCCATCGTGCTTCCCCGCGGCTGTCTCGCTCAGCCGCTGTGCCGCACGCCCTGCAGCATCGCGCGTCCCATCAATCCCTGCAGGCGGTCGCCGGTCATCGCCTCGATGTCCTCGCGCGCCTTGAGCACGACGCCCAGCGTGTCGTCGATGGTGGCCGGATCGAGCGAATCGCGCTCGAGGGCGACCAGCGCCGACACCCAGTCGAGTGTCTCGGAGATGCCGGGGGACTTGTAGAGCTCGGCGGTCCGCAGTTCCTGCACGAGCGCCGTCACCTGGCGGGCCAGCGCCTCACCCGCGCGCGGCACCTTCCCGCGCACGATCGCCAGTTCCTTCTCGAACGACGGGTACTCGATCCAGTGATAGAGGCAGCGGCGCTTCAGCGCGTCGTGCACCTCGCGGGTGCGGTTCGACGTCAGCACCACCACCGGCGGCTCGACCGCCGCGATGGTGCCGAGTTCCGGAATCGACACGCGATATTCCGACAACAACTCCAGCAGGTAGCCTTCGAACTCCTCGTCGGCACGATCGATTTCGTCCACGAGCAGCACTGGTGGACGTCCCGGCGCGCCTTCCAGCGATCGCAGCAACGGCCGCTTCAGCAGGTAGCGGTCGCTGAAGAGCTCGCGCCGTGCGTCGTCACGGTCGACATCGGCCGAGGCCTCGAGAATGCGAAGCTCGAGGAGCTGGCGCGCGTAGTCCCACTCGTAGACGGCATGCGCGACGTCGAGTCCCTCGTAGCACTGCAGCCGGATCAGGTCCGAGCCCAGCGTCGAGGCCAGCGCCGTCGCCACCGACGTCTTGCCGACGCCGGCCTCGCCCTCCAGGAACAGCGGACGTCGCAGCGTGACCGCCAGGAAGATCGTCGTGGCCAGGCCACGATCGGCCACGTAGCCCTCGCGGGCCAGCCGGGCCTGGACGTCGTCGACGGCGGTGAACGACGCGAGCGCCGTCACCGCGCGCGCGCCGCGGCAGCTGCCACCGCGCGGGCCACGTACGCGCCGGTCACGTGACGCCGGTACTCGGACGACGCGAACACGTCGCCCATCAGGTCGCCCGTGAGATCGCCGGCGGCCTTCCCCGCCGCGGCCGCGATCGCCTCGGCCGACAGGTTCGATCCGGTGAGCGCCGCGGCCACCGACGGCAACGCCGTCGGCGTCGCGGTGACACCGCCGACGATGATGATCGCGCGCTCGCAGGCGCCGTTTTTCACCGTGAGCGACGCCGCCGCGCCGATCACGGCGTAGCGGGACGCCGGATGCGCGAACTTGGCGTAGGCCGCGCCGGTGCCCGCCCCGAGCGCCGGCACCCACACCGCCGTGAGGATCTCGCCGTCGCCGAGCGCGGTGGTCATCATCCCCTGGAAGAAGTCGGCCGCGGCGACCGTGCGGGTCGCGCCGCCGGCGCCGGCGATCTCCATCGTCGCGCCGACGGCCACGAGCACCGTCGGCAGATCCGCGGCGGGGTCGGCGTGCGCGACGCTGCCGCCGATCGTGCCGCGGTTGCGCACGGCCATGTCGCCGATCTGCGCGGCCGCTTCAGCCACGATGCCGCAGCTCTTGGCGAGCACCGGCGAGGTCGCGATTTCTGCATGCGTGGTCATGGCGCCGATGCGCACACCGCCGTTGGCGGCGCTGACGCCCTTGAGCTCGGCAATGCGTCCGAGATCGATGAGCGCGCTCGGCGCGGCAAGGCGCAGTTTCAGCACCGGCAGCAGGCTGTGACCGCCGGCCAGCAGCTTGGCGCCGGGATTGGCGGCGAGCAGCTTCTGGGCCTCGGCCACCGAGGAGGCGCGATGGTAGTCGAACGAGGGCGCGTACATCTCAGGCTCCCTTCTTCGCCGTCTGCACGGCGCGCCACACACGTTCGGGCGTCATGGGCATCGGCACCGTGTCGACGCCGAGCGGCCGCAGGGCATCGACGACGGCGTTGTACATCGTGCAGGTCGACACGATGGTGCCGGCCTCGCCGATGCCCTTCACGCCCAGCGGGTGATGCGGCGACGGCGTGACCGTCGACAGCACTTCGATCTCCGGCAGGACGTCGGCGCGCGGGATCGCGTAGTCCATCAGCGTGCCGGTGACGAGCTGCCCGTTGTCGGCGTAGATCGCCTCCTCCCAGAGCGCCTGGCCGAGTCCCTGCACCACGCCGCCGTGCACCTGGCCCTCGACGATCATCGGGTTGATCTGCGGACCGCAGTCGTCGACGCAGGCGTACCGCTTCAGGTCGATGGCGCCGGTGGCGGGATCCACGTCGACGACGGCGACATGCGCGCCGAACGGATAGACGAAGTTCGGCGGGTCGTAGAAGCTCGACGCTTCCAGTCCCGCTTCCATGCCGGCCGGCATGTTCCAGGCGACGTTGGCCATCAGCGCGATGTCCTGGATTGTCTTGGCCTTCGCCGGCGCGCCCTTCACGAAGAACCTGCCGTCGGCGTAGTCCATGTCCTCCACCGGCGCCTCGAGCAGGTGCGCGGCGAGCGCGGTGGCCTTGTCCTTGATCTTGCGCAGCGCCACGGCGAGGGCGGCGCCGCCGACCGCCGTAGTCCGGCTGCCGTAGGTGCCCCAACCCATCGGCGTCTTGTCGGTGTCGCCGTGCATGACCTTGACGTCGTTGACGTCGACGCCGAGCTCCGACGACACGATCTGCGCGAAGGTCGTCTCCTCGCCCTGGCCGTGCGGCTTGGTGCCGATGAAGACGTTGACCTTGCCCGACGGATGGAAGCGCACGATGGCGCTCTCCCACAGGCCGCCCTGGAAGCCGATGGCGCCGGCGACCTGCGACGGCCCGAGGCCGCACACCTCGACATACGTGCAGATGCCGATGCCCATGTAGCGGCCTTTGGCGCGCGCCTCGGCCTGCTGCTTGCGCAGCCCGGCGTAGTCGACGTGCGCCATGATCTTGTCGAGCGCGCCGTGGTAGTTGCCGCTGTCGTAGGTGAGGCCGGTGGCGACGTTGTGGCCGTTGTCGAACTTCGGGATCAGGTTGATGCGCCGTACTTCGGCCGGGTCCTTGCCGATGGCGTGCGCGAAGCGATCGATGAGGCGCTCGAGCAAATACGTCGCTTCCGGCCGTCCGGCGCCGCGATACGCCTCCACCGGCGTCGTGTTCGTGTAGAGACCGTAGACGTCTTCCTTGACGTTGTCGATGAGGTACGGGCCGCACAGCATGAGGCCATGCAGGATGGTTGGAATGCCGGGCGCCGCCGTCGAGAGATACGCGCCCATGCCGGCCCACACGGTGCCGCGGACGCCGGTGATCTTCCCGTCCTTCGTGCCGCA
This sequence comes from uncultured Acidobacteriota bacterium, assembly GCA_902826065.1. Classification (GTDB taxonomy): domain Bacteria; phylum Acidobacteriota; class Vicinamibacteria; order Vicinamibacterales; family UBA2999; genus CADEFD01. The sequence continues at coordinate 8,826 of CADEDM010000020.1, forward strand.
GAGCGCGACGTCCTGCACGTGGTCGCGGCCGTGCGTCGTGGCGATGTAGTTCTCGCTGCGCGTCTCGGTCCATTTCACCGGCCGGTTCAACTTCATCGCGCAGAAGCAGGTGAGGAAGTCGGCCGGGTACTGCGCGATCTTCGCGCCGAAGCCGCCGCCGACCTCGGGCGCCACGACGCGCAGCTTGTCTTCGGGTACGCCCATCACGAGCGAGCCGATGAAGCGCACGATGTGCGGATTCTGCGTGGTGTTCCACAGCGTCAGCTCGCCGGTGGCGGCGGTCCACTGCGCCAGCGCCGATCGCGTCTCCATCGGCGTCGGGATCAGCCGGTTCTGGATGATGCGGTCGTGCACCACGACGGCGCCGGGAGCCGCGAAGGCGGCGTCGGCGTCGCCGCCGGCCACCGTCCACTTGAAGGCCTGGTTGCCGGGCACGCTGGCGTGGATCGGCGCGCCGGTGCCCTTCGCCGACTTCTCGGGATCGACCACCGCGGGCAGCGTCTTGTACTTCACCTCGATGAGGTCGAGCGCGTCGTAGGCCTGGTACGGCGTCTGTGCCACGACGACGGCAACGATGTCACCCACGTAGCGCACGGTGTCGAGCGCGACCAGCGGATACTCGGCGATGTTGAGGCCGGCATTCGGCAACAGCCACGCACACGGCATCGGCTTCAGCGCCGGCGCCGTGTCCTTGCCGGTGTAGACGGCCAGCACGCCCGGGGCCTTCGCGGCCTTCGAGGTGTCGAGTGAGACGATCGTCGCGTGGGCGTGCGGGCTGCGCAGCATCGCCGCGTGCGCCATGTTGGGCAGCGACAGATCGTCGGTGTAGGTGCCGAGACCCGTGAGCAGGCGCGGATCCTCGCGCCGGCGGATCGCCGAGCCGAAGGTGCGGCTGCTCATCGCGCACCGCCGTTCATGGTCTTCGCCGCTTCCTGCACCGAGCGGACGATGTTCTGATAGCCGGTGCAACGGCACAGGTTGCCTTCGAGCCCGTGCCGGATCTGCTCGACCGTCGGGTTGGGATTCTGCCGCAGCAGCTCGTGCGTCGCCAGCACCATCCCCGGCGTGCAGAAGCCGCATTGCAGGCCGTGCTTGTTCCAGAAGGCTTCCTGGATCGGATGCAGGGTGCCGGGTGCGGCGAGGCCTTCGATGGTCGTGATCGACGCGCCGTCGACCTGCGCGGTCAGGCACGTGCACGACTTGGCGGCGATGCCGTCGACGAGCACGGTGCAGGCGCCGCACTGGCTCGTGTCGCAGGCGACCTTGGTACCGGTGAGCCCGAGGACGTCGCGGAGAAAGTGAACCAGCAGCAGGCGCGGATCGACATCGCGCTGTTGAGACTGACCGTTGACGGTCAGAGAGACGGGCACAGCCATGAGCACCCCCAGCGGTGGATCGCGGCGGCGCGGTGACGCGTGCCGGCGCGAGGCTGCGGAGTATACACCCGCCGCGCGCACCGAACGTGACACGCGTGACACGGGGACCACCGCGCCGGCGGCAGCGTCTAACCGATCTTCTTTCCGAGCCAGGTGGCGGGGCCGCCACGGGCTTCGTCGAGGGCGCCGCCGGCGTACCGGGTGCTGACCTTCCACACGAAGTCCATCTCGCTCGAGATGGCGCCCATCGCCATTCGTGACTCGATCACGAGCAGCACGCTGCCGTAGAGCATGAACAACGCGCCGGTGACGCCGAGCAGCACCCCGACCCACGTGAAGCTGCGGGCGACGGCGGCGATGACGGCAATGGCGACGCTGGTCGCGACGAAGGTGCAGACCGCGGTGTAGAACGCCACCATGGCCCGCTGGATGAGCCGCGCCCTCGACGTCTGCCGATCGAGCTGCTCGAACACCAGCTGCCGCCTGTCGGCCGCCATCTCGTCGGCCTCCGGATGCTTGGCCAGCGCTTCGAACTTCTCCGACAGCGCCCGCACCCGGTCCACGACGCGGCCCAGCCGCGAGCTGGTGGAGAAGATCAGCGCGCCGCACGCGGAGATGAGCACCGCCGGCGTGATCATCGCGGTCAGCACCGCCAGGGCGTTCTGCGGCGACTCCAGGCTGGCGAGCCAATCCATTGGGCGATTCTAGTAGGGACCAGGGACTGGGGACTAGGCGGGACGCCGTCACAGGTGTGAAGGGCTCGAGACCACGGCGGACCAGTCCCCGGTCCCTGGTCCCCAGTCCCTACTAGAATCGTGGCCATGTACGCGATTCGAGCACACGAGTTCGGCGGGCCCGAGATGCTCCGCCTCGATCAGATTCCCGAGCCCACGCCTGGACCCGGGCAGGTGCGCGTGCGGCTGCACGCGGCGGGCGTGAATCCCTTCGACACCTATATGCTCGGCGGCGCCTACGCGATCAAGCCGGCGCTGCCCTATTCACCGGGCGCCGATGGCGCCGGCGTGGTGGACGCGGTGGGCGCGGGCGTCGATGACGTTCGCGTTGGCGACCGCGTCTACACCGGCGGCACGGCCGACCACCAGTCCTACGGCGCGTACCGGCAGGTGGTGCTGTGCACGCCGTCGCAGGTGCACGGGCTGCCCGACCGCGTGTCGTTCAGCGAGGGCGCTGCCGTGAACGTGCCGTGTCTCACCGCCTACACGGCGCTCGATCGCGCGACGCCGCACCCCGGCGACGTCGTGCTCGTGCACGGCGCCAGCGGATCGGTGGGCCTGGCGGCGGTGCAGATGGCCCGGGCGGCGGGCCTCACCGTCATCGGCACGGCCGGCAGCGACGATGGCCTCGAGCTGGTACGCGCCGAGGGCGCGCATCATGCCGTCGACCATCGCGCCGCCGATCACGTGACGCGCATCCAGCAGCTCACGAATGGGCGCGGGCCCGACGTGATCCTCGAGATGCTCGCCAACGTGAACCTCGACCACGACCTGACGATGATCGCGCCGCGCGGCCGCGTCGTCGTGATTGGCAATCGCGGGCGCATCGAGATCGACCCGCGCAAGATCATGGCGAAGCACGCCATCGTCACCGGGCTCGCGCTGTGGGGACTGACGGCCGAGGAAGTGACGCGCGGCCACGACGCCATCGGCGACGCGCTGGCGTCAGGGGCGCTGCGGCCGGTCGTCGGCGCGGAGATGCCGCTGGCGGACGCGGCCGATGCGCACCGCAAGGTGATGGCCCCCGGCGCGCGCGGGAAGATCGTGCTGACGATGGACTAGTCGCGGACCTGCACCGTGGGGCACGTCCCCTACTTGCCTGACTTCAGCGCCAGTTCCTCGTCGATGATGCTCTCGAAGAGCGGCAGCGGCTGGGCGCCGGTGACGAGCCGGCCGTTGATGTACAGCGTCGGCGTCGATGTCACGCCCATCGCGTTGCCGTAGACGACGTCTTCCTGCACGCGGGCGCCGTGCGCGCCGCCGTCGAGGCACTGGTCGAACTTCGCCTGGTCGAGGCCGACGGCCGCGGCGTGCTTCTTCAGCTCCGGGACCTGCAGCAGCGACTGGTTGGCGAACAGCCGATCGTGCAGCTCCCAGTACTTGCCCTGGTCACCGGCGCAGTGTGCCGCTTCCGCCGCCTTGGGCGCCTGCAGGTGGTTCTGCAGCGGGAAGTCCTTGTAGACGATGCGGATCTTGCCGGCGTACTTCTGCTCGAGCGCCTTCAACGTCGGCGTCACCCGCGCGCAGAACGGGCACTGATACTCGGAGAACTCGACGATCGTGATCGGCGCGTCCTTCGGACCGCGTACCGGATCGTCGTCGGCGACCGTGACGTCGGTGCGCGGCGGGTCGAGCGCGATGCGCACCGCGGGGCCGGCGGCCTTCAGCTCGGTGACGAGGATCGCGAGGTTCTGCGCGTCGCGATTCTGCGTGATGAACTTGGTGATGGAGTCCTTCAGGTCGGCCACGGTGGACGCGCCGACGCGATCGCGATTGTCTTCGTAGACCTTCTGGATGTCGGCGTCCGAGATGGCGCCGCGGCGCTTCGCCAGCTCCGCCTCGAGGTACTTCTCCTTGGTCGTGCCCGCCTTCGTCGCCGCCTGCTCGACCAGGTAGTCGCCGACGAGCTGATCCAGGCTCTGGCGCCGGTGCTGGTAGAGAAGCTGCGTGACCCGGGCCCGCTCGCCGGGATCGTCGCTCTGCCAGCGGGTCTCGACGTCCTTCAGCGTGAACGTGCGGTCGCCCACCGTGGCCACGACCTGACCGGCGTCGCCGGTGCCCGCGGCGGGCGCCTGCGGCGGCGCGGTCTGCGCGTCGGCGCAAGCGCCGACGCTCGCCGCCGCCAGAGCGAGCGTGAGCGCCGCGGCGATTCTCGTCTTCGACATCGTGACTCCTTCCCGCCAGCTTACCGCGTCTGCCGGTCGTCCTCTGGCCGCGGTTCATGCCCGGCGCACACGCGCACGGGCAACGGCGGGTACTTCGGGTAGGCCGGGTCGGTGAGCCCCCGCGCGCACATCACGAACGTGGAGCGCCGGGCGGAGACGATTCGTTTGTGCCGGCACGTCTCGCACAGGCCGGCGGCGGGTGGGTCGACCACGGCAAGTGACTCGATCGTAGTTCACCGGACTGTCCCCGGAGCGGGACGGCCCGCCAACCGCGGGCCGGCAATCCGGGCCAAAGGTCGTCGTTGCCCCGTGGAACGCCGGTTGCTAGGCTCTTGGAGATGACCCGCACCCTTGCCGTCTCCGTTTGCCTTGCCGGCTCGACGGCACTGCTCGCCGGCGACCAGCCGGTGTTCCGCTCGTCGGTGCGCACCGTGCCCGTCTACGCCACGGCCCTCGATGCGACGGGACGGCTGGTGCCCGACCTGGAGCAGGACGACTTCGAGATCCTCGACAACGGGAAGCCGGTGACGATCTCGTCGTTCTCGAACGACCCGCAGCCGTTCGCCGCGGTGATCATGCTCGACACCAGCGCCAGCATGACCGAGCACCTGAAGCTGCTGAATCAGGCCGCCGAGCAGTTCATCATCCGCATGCTGCCGACCGATCGCGCGCAGGTCGGCGCGTTCAACGACAAGCTGCAGCTCTCGGGCGAGTTCACCAACGACCGCGACGGGCTCGTGTCGGCGCTCGACGACCTGCAGTTCGGCAACGCCACGCGGCTGTGGGACGGACTGCTGTTCGGCATCGACGCGTTCAAGGACGTCGACGGACGCAAGGTGGTGCTGCTCTTCACCGACGGCGACGACACCGCGAGCCGGGCTCGCTTCTCGGACGTCGTCGACCGCGCTCGCGACGACGAGGTGATGGTCTACGGCATCGGGCTCGCCGTCGAGTTCTTCAACGGCGTGCGGCAGATCCGCTCGCGGCCCGATCGCAACCTGCGCCGCATTGCCGAGGAAACCGGCGGCGGTTCGTTCGAGTTGCAGAAGACCGACCTGCTGGCGTCGACCTTCACGCGCGTGGCGCAGGAACTGCGCAGCCAGTACCTGATCGCCTTTACGCCCGAGACGCTCGACGGCAAGGTGCACAAGCTCGAGGTGCGCGTGAAGCGGCCCGGTCTCACCGTGCGCGCCCGCCGCAGCTACAATGCCGGCGCGGCGCCGCCGTCGGCCGTCGTGCACTGAGCCCGTACACGACGACGCCTGGCTGCAGCCCCGAAGTGGGGCCCGCGCCAGGCGTGGGGGACGCGTCGCTGACCGCTTAGATCAGAACGAGCGCGATGAGGAGCGTGCCAAGGAGCAACCCGGCGACGACCGGTTCGGCCGTGCCCGAGAAGTTCCAGGTGAGAATGCGGAACATGTTACAGACCTCCAGTCTGACAGTGGGTCGCGTCACGCGCATCTCCCACATCTCGTTGGACGGCGGGCGCGGCCAAAGGGTTCAAGTGCCGGAATTCCCTGCAAGATTCAGAGTTTTCAGTCCTGAAAGGCGGGGCGCATGAGCGGGCCGGCGGCACCAGCATCTGGCGACCGGCCGGCCGGTGCGATCGGCGCCACGCGGTCGCCCGCCGTCGGGCGCCACGGCATGATCGCGACCAGCCAGCCCTTGGCGTCGGCGGCCGGACTCCGCGTGCTGCAGCAGGGCGGCACGGCGGTGGACGCGGCCGTCACCGCTGCCGCCGTGCTCGCCGTGGTCGAACCGTCGATGACCGGCATCGGCGGCGACCTCTTCGCGCTCGTCTTCGATCCCGCGGCCGGCCGGCTCCACGGCCTCGACGCGTGCGGACGCGCGCCGGAGTCGGCGACACCCGAGGCGTTTGCGCGGCGCGGCCTCGCCGAGATGCCGTCGACGGGCGTCCTCTCGATCACGGTGCCAGGCGTCGTCAGCGGGTGGGACGCGCTGCTCTCGCGCTTCGGCTCGATCACCATGGCACAGGCGCTCGCGCCGGCAATCGACTGTGCGCGGCACGGCTACCCGGTGGCGCAGTTGATGGCGCACGAGTGGCAGGAGTGCGCGGCGCGCCTCGCGGCCGATCGGCATGCCGCCGCCACCTTCCTCGCTGGCGGAGTGGCGCCGGTGATGGGCGAGGTGGTCACCAATCCGCGCCTGGCCGCGAGTCTCGAGCACATCGCCCGTGACGGACGCGATGCCTTCTATCGCGGGCCGATCGCCGAGGCCATCGCCGCCGACATGCGGGCGCGTGACGGCCTGCTCACCGCCGCCGATCTCGCCGCGCACACCGCCGACTGGGTCGACACGATCAGCACCACCTACCGCGGCGTGGCCGTGCACGAGATGCCGCCGTCGACGCAAGGCGTGGTCGCCCTCGAGATGCTGAACATCCTCGAGGGCTTCGACATCGCGGCGCTCGGGCACAACAGCGCCGACACGCTGCACCTGCTGAGCGAGGCCAAGAAGATCGCGTTCGCCGACCGCGGCGCCTGGCTCGCCGATCGCGCGTCGATGCCGGACGGCGCGCTCGACCTGCTGTTGTCGAAGGCGTACGCCGCCGACCGCCGCGAGGAGATCGATCCGCGGCGTGCGACGTCGTATCGTCCGGGCGCGCTTCCCTCGGGCGCAGCCGCGGCGCGCGACTTCGCGGGGCGCGATCACGGCGACACCGTGTACCTGACCGTCGCCGACGGCCGCGGCATGGTCGTGTCGTTCATCCAGTCGCTGTTCGGGAGTTTCGGCGCCGGCCTGGTCGCCGGCGAGACCGGCATCGCGCTGCACAACCGCGGCGCCGGCTTCGTGCTCACGCCGGGTCATCCCAACCAGGTGGGCCCGCGGAAGCGTCCGCTGCACACGCTCGTGCCCGGCATGCTGATGAAGGACGGCCGGCCGTGGGTGTCGTTCGGCGTGATGGGCGGCGACAACCAGGCGCAGGCGCACGCGCAGGTGGTGATGAACCTCGTCGACTTCGGGATGCAGGTGCAGACCGCAGGCGACGCGGCACGCGTGCGGCATTTCGGCACCGACCTCGCGGTCGAGCGCGGCATCGGTCCCGCCGTCCGCGCCGACCTCGAGTCACGCGGCCACAAGCTGCGCGACGGCCGCGGCCAGATGGGCGGCTACCAGGCGATCATGATCGATGCCGACACCGGCGTGCTGCTCGGCGGCTCCGATCCACGCAAGGACGGCCTCGCGATCGGCTGGTAGCGGCGGCTACGGCACCACCACGACGACCTGATTCGACGCCGGTCCCGCCTGCCCGCACGAGCTGACGCCGCGCACCCGCACGTAGTAGGTGCCGGGCGGCACCGGTCCGCCGAGGGACAGCATCGCGCCGACGTTGGCGTTGAGGATGTTGGCGGCGCCGTTCGACGATCCCGCTTCCAGCACGTACGACACCGCGCTGCCGGCCGCGCCCCACGACAGCGAGACGACGCGGTTCGCCACGGCGTGACGCAGCGTGCCCGGGGCCGCCGGCACGGCACAGCCCGAGGGGACGTCGACGATCACCTCGTTCGACGCCGCGCCCATGCCACATGCCGTGGCCGTGCGCGCCCGCACGTAGTAGCGGCCGGCGCCGACGGCGCCGCCGAGGCCGGTGCCCGGTCCGGGCACCGGGATCGACGCGAGATTGGTGAGACCGGAGGCACTGCCGACGTCGAGCATGTGCCCCAGGAACCCGCCGGTCGGCGGCGTCCATCCGAGCTGCACGTTGTAGCCGCTCACCGTCGCCCACAGGTTCGACGGCGTCCCCGGCGTGCAGGGCGGCGGAGGCGGCGGCGCCACGCCACCCGTCCAGCCGAGCTGCACCACCTCGAAGTCGTTGGCGTAGAGGCTGTGGAACGCCGGATTCAGCACGCCGTTGTCCCAGCGCGGATCGAACGCGCCGCTGACGTACATGTCGGTGCCGTTGTCGGCGACGATGAGACCGTACTTCTTCATGGCGCGGAAGATCTTCTGCATCGGCGCCGGGTAACCCGAGATGTCCTTCGACGCCTTCATCCGCAGGCGCGTGCCGTTGGGCGGCGCGGCGGCGTTGTTGCCCGCCTTGTGCGACGCCGGCCACACGTAGAAGCTGTTGGTGGCGCGCACGGTGACCCGCAGCGCATGCGTGATCTCGCCCGGGCCGTAGACCTCGTCGTAGCGCACGAGGCCGGGCAGGATGGCGAGGCCGGCGGCGTCGGCCGAGGTCCAGCCGTCGGGACGGCGCGCGTTCGACTGCAGGTCGAAGTAGGCGCCCGAACCCGCGGTCCAGCGCCCGGTCTGCGTGTCCCAGTTGAGGTCGAAGAGCTCGTAGAGCTTCTTGTTGTCCTTGTCGACGATCAGCATGTGGCGATCGCCGCCGGGCGCGCTGCTGCCGGGCGCGCCGCCCTCGATCCAGTACGGCTGCGAGATCGCCTGATCGGGAATCGGGTAGAACGCCTGTCCGACGCCGTCGCTCTGGTTGGCGTAGTAGAACGACACCTGCTTCTTCGGCTGATCGCCGCCCACGACCACGAACGGAATGCCGTAGGTGTCGGTGCCGGTGCCGGCGTAGCCGCCGAAGTCGGGATGCAGGCGCCGATTGCCGCCGTTGTTGATGAAGTTGATCAGCGCGGGCCCTTCCGCCGCGAGCGGCGCCTGGCTGACGTCCTGATTCCACCAGTTGTCGGCCGGGAACAGCGGCGGCAGGGCGCCGCCGATCGTGGGCGCAGTCGACTGTGCCGTCAGCGTGACGGTGGCGACGGTGACGAGTGCCAGAGCGAGCAGGCGGAACGGGACGACGCGCATGATGGTTGCGTCATCGCAAAGTCCTTGCCGGGGTCAGCGTGACCGCACGCGGCAGGATTCATTGGGATTTTCTGGCAATCGGCAGGCCCTTGGGCGGCGTCTGACAGGTCTCGGCCCACCGAATTGGCAGGCCGTGTCACGAATCGCATCAGCGCCGCGGCGGGCGCGGTGTGGCCGCCTCGACGGCGGCGGCCGGCTCGGTGGCGGCGGGCGCCGATGCCGGCGACGGCTCGGGCCACACGAGTTGCCAGCGAGGCTTCGGCCACGACAGCGTGATGCGCGAGGTCTTCGGCGTTTGATGACGAGCCGGCTCGTCGGGCTCGTGGGCACGCGGCGCGGCGCTGCCCGACACCGCGCCGAGTCGCGCCTCTGCCAGCGCGGCGGCGATGCGTCCGTGGACGTCGGCGAGGCGCGCCGGACCGGCCGGCTTCGAGGCGCCGCCTGGCGACGGCGTCTCCGACGCCGCGGCGGGCGACGGGCTCACCGCTGGCGTGGCGTGCGTCGACGCGGCCGGGGCCGCCTCACCGTGCGACGCTGAGGCCGTCGCCGGCCCATGCGCGTCAGCGTCCGCGCCACGTGGCGCCGATGTCGGCGCGGCGAGCGGCGAACCCGACACGACCGGCTTCTTCTTGGCCCGCGTCGACGCGGGGCCGGTCTTCGGACGAGCGCCAGTCGCGACGTATCCACCGTCGGCCGCGGCGTGGCCCGTCGCGCCGGCGGCGGGCGTCTCATGACCGGCGGCTTTCGGCGTCTCGTGTCCGACGGCCTTCGGCGTCCCGTGTCCGACGGCCTTCGGCGACGTCGCGGCGGGCGCGAGGGTCACGCGCGACACGACCGGCGCCTTTCGGGCGGCCGGCGCGTCCGCGGTCGCGCGGCTGCCCTCGGCCTTGGCGGTCGTGCTCTGGGCCGCATGGGCGCTCGCTTCTGTCGGCTTCGACGACGCGGGCGCGGCGTGGGTGGCGGCGCTCGCCGGCGCCTTCGAGGCCGGCGGCGCGGCGTCGTGCGACTGCGCCGTCACGAGCGCCGGCATCGCCAGCAGCGTCGCGCAGAGGATCAGGGCGCGCATGATGGATTGACGGGATGCGAGGGGTGGCCTGACGTCACCAGCTCGTGGTGCGGCCGACCGGCGACGAGAACACGACCTTGCCGGTGCCCGACTCGTAGTAGGCGCCGGCCACGGTGAGCCGTCCGGACTCCACCGCGGCGCGCAGCGCGGGACTGGCGCCGAGCAGATCGTTGATCACCTGCTCGACGTTCGCGAGCACGGCCCCGCGGACGTCCTGCTGATCGGCGGCGCCGTGCGGCAGCCCGGCGCGAATCGCCTTCACCAAGTAGTCGAGGTGGGCGCTGAGGGCGCTGGTGTGCGAGTCGGTCGCCGCGGTGACGGCACTGCACGCGTCGTGACCCATCACTACCAGGGTCGGCACGTGCAGGGACTCCACCGCGTGCTCGAGGCTGCCGACGACGGCGCGATCGACCACCTGGCCGAGACTGCGCACGACGAACAGGTCCCCCGGCGCGGCGCCGAAGATGATCTCGGGCGCGGTGCGGGCATCGGCGCACGACAGCACCGCTGCCACTGGTGTCGCCGTGGCGCCGGATTGCTCCAGCACCGGGACGTCGCCGGCGGCGACGGCGCGCACGAAGCGAACGTTCCCCGCCTGCAGCCGCTGCAACGCATCGGCCGTGGACGCGGCGGCAGCGCCGTCCTCACGCGCCGTGAACGACGCGAGCACCAGGTAGGCGAGCGTAGCGGCGAGCGCGCGCGAGGCGCGGCGCAGCCCGGGGCGGGGGTCGTGCATGTGGCGTGAATCGGCACACGCCGGCAGACCTTGAATTGCGGCAGGGGCCGCGCGAAATGGCGCGCCGCGGCACCCGGGCGGTGAGGGAGCGTCGCCGCCTCTCGCGCTATCATCGCCGGGACGACGCGGAAACTCCGCGCGGGAGGACACGATGCGGCACGGGCTGATGGCGGCGGTGGTGGCGGGACTGGCGATGCTTCCGGTGGCGTGCGGCAAGACGCCGGAGGAGAAGGCGGCCGACGCACTCAAGCAGGCCGCGACCGATCTGGCGAAGGCGGGCGAAGCGGCGGCCAAGGCTGGCGAGGCGGCCGGCCAGGCGGCGGCGACGGCCGGCACCGAGCAGGCGGCCAAGGGCATGGAGGACTTCGCCAAGGCCATGCAGGGCATGGCGACGGCGATGGGCGGCGGCAAGGCCTCGGAGCCGGTGAGCTTCCGCGACCTGCAGGCGGCCTTCCCCACCGTGTCGGGGTGGGAGATGGACAAGCCCAAGGGCGAGCGCATGACGTCGCCGGTGGCCTTCTCGCAGACCGAGACGCGCTACCGCAACGGCAGCTCGGTGATCGAGGTGAAGATCGTCGACTCGGCCTTCAACCAGATCCTGGTGGCGCCGTGGGCGCTGTTCCTCAGCGCCGGCTACGAGAAGGAAACCGACGACGGCTACGAGAAGTCGACGACGATCGCCGGCCAGCCCGGGTTCGAGAAGTGGAACGGCGCCCGCAAGGACGGCGAGGTCAATCTCGTCGTCGCCAAGCGCTTCCTGGTGTCGGTCGAGAGCAACGAGATCGACGACATCAAGCGGATCCACGAGTTCGCGGAGAAGATCGACTTCGCGAAACTGGCGTCGCTGGGCGCCGCCGCGCCGACCAAGTAGGACCGCCGCGGCGCGAGGCCCGGCGCTGATCGCACCCTAGCGCTGCTCGGGCGGCAGCCGGCGCAGCTGCGCCTGCGCCGCGCGATACGACGACGCCGACGTCGGCACGCGCGCGAAGAGCGCGCGTGCGTCGGCGGACCGGCCCTGGCCCAGGCGTGTCAGGCCGAGCAGGAACGTCGCGGCTGGATCGTCTGGCGCGAGGCGCAGCGCCAGTTCGAGGGCGTCGCTGGCGCGGGCGTGGTCGCCGTTCACGAGGCGGACCAGCCCGAGATCCGACTGCGTCACGGCGTCGTCCTCGTGCAGCGCCGCTTGGGCGGCGAACTCCTCACTCACGAAGCGGAACCGCGCCCGCTCGGTCGGCGTCGCCGGCGCGGCGCCGACGTTCACGAGCGAGACCAGCGCCGACACGCGCACTGCGCGGCTCGGGTCGGCCAGGGCCGCCACGAGTGCGTCACGTCCGCCGGGTTGCCGCAGACTCGACGCCGCGACCATGCGCTCGACCGCGGTGCCCTCGGCGAGCGCGCGCGTCAGCGCCTCCACGGCGCCGGTGTCCTCGTAGCGCCGGAGGTAACCGAGCGCATTGGCGCGGGTGAGCGGCCCGGTCGCGGGATCGCGGGCGATGGCCGTGAGAGCGGGCAAGGCCTCAGTCCGGCCAGTGCGCGCCGCGACAAAGGCGTTGGCGCGCATGACGTTGGCCGCACGCGCGCCATTCGGCCACCACTGCTCCATCTGCGTCACCGCCCACGCGGCCGACTTCGACGTGTGACACGTGGTGCACGCATTCGGGATGCCGTGCGCGACGGTGTTCTCCGGCGTCGGCAGGCTCATCGAGTGGTCGCGGATGCGCGCCTTGATGCTCACGACCTCGCGTGGCATGTGGCACTCCACACACGACGTGCCGGCGCTGTCGGCACGGTGGCGCGAGTGGGCCACGGCGTCGCGGACGATCGCCTGATGGCACGACGCGCACAGGCCGTTGTTCGCCGGCGCCAGCGACGCGTGCCGATCGACGTTCGGCGTGTGCGGATCGTGGCAGGTGACGCACGTCGCACCGCCCTTCAGGTAGCACTGGCTCTGCCACAGGCCGACGGCGTCATTCGAGAACCGGCGCGGACGTCCGTCGGCCCAGTACACCGGGTCCTGGTCCTTGCGCGGCGTGTATTCGAGCTTCACCACGAAATGGTCCTCGTAGGCGCTGCCGGCCGCGAATCCCGGCGCGGCGACGTCGCGCAGGGAATGGCACTGCGCGCAGACGGCGGTGGCACGCCCTGGCTCGAGCCGCGTGGCGCGCACGATGGCGCGGTCGGCGTTCAGGGCGCCGGCGCCGGCGCGGGCTCGATCGACGTGCGTGCGGCCCGGGCCGTGGCAGCGCTCGCACGAGGTCCCGAAGTCCTGCCACGTGGTGTCGTAGGTGAGCGTGTCGCGCGCGAAGCGATTGTCCTGCCGGCTCACATGGCAGCCGACGCAGTTCTTGTTCCACTGCTGCACCGGCGCGGTGTCGACCTCATCGGGGCGGATGATCTCGACGTTGTCGAACCACATCCGCCGCTCGACGTCCCACGTCGGCGGCAGCACCACCAGGCGGCCGCGGTCGATGCGCGTGAGGTAGTGCTGGATGCGGCGGCTGCCCAGGGTGAACTCGACGCGGTGTTCCTGCGGACGGCCGGTGAGACGCGACTCGGTGATGAAGTAGGCGCCGTTACTACGGCGAAGACCGTACGGCTGATTGCGTAGTGTGACCGTCGGCCGGGTGAAGTCCCCGAGTACCGACTCGGATCCGGCGGGCTGAATCATCCGGCTGTGACGGCCGGATTTCCAGGCGATGTGCTGGTCGGCGTGACAACTCGCGCAGACAGCGGCGCCGACCATGTCGTCCGCTGGCAGGCTGCCGGCCTGACCGGACAGCGCGGGCGTCCAGCCGACAGTTCCGGCCGCGACAGCGGCGAACGCGACGGCGGCCGTCAGGCAGCGCATGGCGAAGTCCCGGCGTTTTCGGCGGGATTCCTCACGCGGCTGTGGCGGCAGCTCGCGTTCCGGATCCGGACGTCCGTCCCGGGGCTCATCCCCGTCGATGCTGCACACATGTCACGCGTGTAATGGTTGTTCTCGAGTTGTCAGCGTTAGTATGCGCCGAGCTCTACCTTTCCTTTGCACGACTGCACGCAGACCACGTCAGGAGGTCCAGATGCGATCGAGGCTCGGGCAACTCTGTCTCGCCGTTACCGTTTTCTCTCTGTTCCTGGTATCCCCCACCCAGGCCCAGATCACGCAAGGCCGGATCGCCGGCACCGTCACCGACGCGCAGGGCGCGGTGCTGCCGGGGGTCACCGTGACCGCGACGTCGCCGTCGTTGATCGGCGTACGCACCACGGTCTCGCAGGCCGACGGCAACTACATGTTCCCGGCCATGCCGTCCGGCACCTACAAGCTCACCTTCGAGCTCGAAGGCTTCAGGAAAGTCGAGCGCGACAACCTCCAGGTCACGCTCGGCAACACCGTCTCGTTCGATGCCGCCTTGCAGGTCGGCGGCCTGACCGAGAGCATCACCGTCACCGGCGATTCGCCGCTGGTCGACACCTCGACCACCAGGATCGGCACGAGCCTGAAGGGCGACGAGCTGATCGCGGTCCCGAACTCCACCGACGTGTGGGGCGCGCTCTCCGAAGCGCCGGGCGTGCGCATGCAGGGCTTCGACGTCGGCGGCTCGCACAAGAGCCAGCAGTCGGGCTACGAGAGCTTCGGCATCCAGAACCAGGCCCGCGTCGTCACCGACGGCATCGACCACACCGAAGGTGTCGGCGGCACCGGCTTCTACGAGGACTACTACGCCAATGAGGAAGTGACGGTCAGCGCCCTCGGCGCCGACGTGGAGATGAACTCCGGCGGGGCCGCGATCGTGACCACGATCAAGAGCGGCGGCAACATCTTCAAGGGGCTCTATCACCTCAGCTACGAGCCGGGTGCGTGGGTCGGCACGAACGCCAAGACCGCCGACATGCAGGATCGTGGCTACAGCTGCCCGAACGACGCCAACGGCAACCCGTCGTGCGCCAACCCGAACCTCCTGTTCTGGGAGGGCCACGTCGATCTCGGCGGTCCGATCATGCGCGACAAGGCGTGGTTCTACGCCGCCTACAACCACTTCAAGATCGACAAGCTGGTGTCGGGCCAGCCCGAGGAGTTCTCGGACCTCGGCATCTTCGACAATTACACCGGCAAGGCCACCTACAAGCCGTTCACGAACGATACGTTCATCGCCTACTTCCAGCAGGGCCGCAAGCAGAAGCCCCGCCGTGGGATCTCGGCGTTGACGCCGTCCGAAGCGGTGCGCGCGCAGGACAGCACCTCGCGCATGTACAAGGGCGAGTGGCAGAAGGTGCTGAGCGACCGGATGTTCCTGAACGTCAACGGCGGGAACTTCACGCTCGACTGGCCGATGGCCGTCAAGGTCGACCCCGCGACGAATGCGCCGAAGACGTTCCGGACGACGACCGGGGTGGCCGGGGCCGGGTGGAACGCGTTTTCGACCTATCGCAAGAAGCCGCAGCTCAAGGCGCAGGTCACCTACTTCCTGCCCGACAAGGCCGGCAGCCACGATTTCAAGTTCGGGTTCGAGAGCATCCTCGACTCGTACCGCTACGGCCACAACGGCACGTCGGGACAGATCCGCTACTCGTATCCCTGTGCGGATACGTCGTGCGCGCCCGATCGCATCCGCTTCGTCGACACGGGCGCGGCCGGTGACTACGGCAACGGCTGGAGCGTCGGCGCCAACACCGACCTCCACTACGCCGGCTACCTCCAGGACCGCTGGTCGCCCAACAACCAGCTCACGTTCACGCTCGGCGTCCGTCTCGACTACCAGAAAGTCGGCTACGACGACGCGGTGCGCAAGCCGGTGATCACCGACCTGCTGCCCGATGGCACGCGCATCTTCCCCGTCGGCACCAACGTCGAAGGCGCCACCATTCTCACCAACACGAACATCGCGCCTCGCCTCGGGGTGACCTGGGACCTCAAGGGCACCGGCAAGGTGGTGCTGAAGGCCTTCTACGGCCGCTATGCGAACAACCTGGCCGACGGGTTCTCGGCCATCAACCCCGGCGGGCAATCGATCGCCGAGTTCAACTTCAACGATCTGAACAACAACCAGCGCTACGACGGACCGGCCGAACTCGGCGCCCTCCGCCTGCGCCAGGGCGCTGACAGCACGCCCGTGGATCCCGACTTCAAGACCCCGACGACCGAGGAGATCAGCGGCAGCCTCGAGTTCCAGCTCCCGGGCGAGTCCTCAGCCCGCGTCTCCTACGTCCGCAAGAACCACTACAACTTCGCGTCGTTCTACGGCACCAACCTGATTTCCGCGTGGCTGGGCAACGTGAACGTGCCGAAGTCAGTCGTGGTCAATCCGACCGGAGAGCGACTGAGCGTGGTCGACGTGCCGGACGCGATCGCCGGCAACACCAACGGCCTCTACAGCAACTATCCAGACGCCACGTTCCACTACGACACCATCGAGGGTGCCTACTCGAAGCGTCTGCGCAACTTCTTCATCCAGACCAGCGTCGACTACCAGTGGCGGAACGATCTCCGGTCGGCGTCGAACAACGCGCAGGCGGTGAGCACCAGTCCGCTCTCGGCCGATCCGATCCAGATCGGCTTCTACCTGACGCCGAACGCGGCGGTGCCGAACCGTCAGGAGACCACGGTGTGGCACTACCAGCTGCTGGGGCGCTATACGTTCCCGTATGAGATCGGCGTCGCCGCCAACTGGCGCATCCAGAGCGGCTTCCCGTTCTCGCCGATCGTCGCCGACGGCGACACGACCCCCGGGCTGAACCTGTCGAACTTCGAGGCCCCGTTCTTCCTGCACAACCTCGATGAAGACCGTTCGGACAACGTCAGCCTGCTCAACCTGCGCTTCGACAAGGGCTTCCAGGTCGGCCGCTTCAAGATGTCGGCGATGCTCGACATCTACAACGTGCTGAACCAGGACGCGGTGACGAACTTCGCGCTGAACCTCGGTCCGGCCTACAAGCGCGTGACCGCGGCACTCGACCCGCGCGTCTTCATGGGCGGCCTGCGGCTGGAGTTCTAGCCTGGGGGCTGGGGACTAGGGGCTGGGGGCTCGCGCTCCCGGTCGAAGATGCAGGGCGGCTCGGAGCGATCCGGGCCGCCCTCTTTCACGTACCCGACACCGTGGTTGCCCTACCAGCCCCCAGCCCCCGAGCCCCCAGCCCCCAGCACCCAGCACCCAGCACCCAGGTCCTAGCGAGCGCGCATGATCGCGCGAGCGCGTGCGATGTTGCCCCGCGCGTCGCTGAGGTCGGGACGCAGCTCGAGTGCGCGTTCCCACTCGGCGATCGCCTCGCCGAACTTGCCCTGCTGCGCGAAGGCAACGCCCAGCCCGTTGTGCGCGTTGGCCATCGACGGGTCGAGGGTCAGGGCACGACGCAGGCTGACGATGGCTTCGTCCCACCGCCGCTGGCTCAGGTAGAGGGAGCCCTGATTGTTGTAGGTGGTCGCAGAGTTCGGCGCCAGCTGCAGCAGGTGCGTGAACATCGCCTGGGCGTCGTCGAACCGTCCGGCGCGCGTGTAGGCGACGCCGAGCTTCTCGTAGACCTCCATCTCGTTCGGATTCATCGACCGCGCCGTCTCGAGCACCTGCACGGCGCGCTCGAGGCGTCCCGCCTCCTGCAGGTAGCCGCCCAGTGCGGCGAGCGTCGCCGCATCGGCATGGCCGGCGGCGGCGACCCGCTCCAGCGTATCGATGGCGCGCGGCAGCCGGCCGGTGTCGCGATAGAGCTGGGCGAGGCGGTCGTGGGCCACGGTGAAGTCGGCACGCGACGAGACGAGCCGCGTGAGCAGACGCTCCGCGTCGGCGGTGCGCCCGGCCTTCACGGCGGCCAGCGCGTCCTCGAGCGTCGAGTGCAGCGGCACGAGCGTCTTCGGATCGTCGGCAGCGGTGTACTGGCGGTCGGTGGCGCCGGCGGGCTGCACGACATAGCCGAGCGAGCGCAGCCGCTGCTCGGTCTCGCGATCCACCGAGGACGGCGCGGCTGGACGTCCAGAGGCACGCAGCGCGAACAACCGGCGCGCCACGGTGTCGGCCTCCTGGCGTCGCGACTCGTAGAGGTTCGCGCCTTCGGCCGGATCGGCCGCGAGATCGTAGTACTCGCGCAGCGGCAGGTCGATGAACTTGCGGCGCGCCGCCACCAGGCCCGTCAGCGGCGCCCAGTGGCGCGTGAGGTTGGCGTTGAGCGCCTCGAAGTAGACGTCGACGTCGTCGAGCGGGCGGCCGTCACGAATCGACGGCCACAGGCTGCGGCCGCTGCCGGGGGCCGCGGCCACGCCCACGAGATCGAGCACCGTGGGTGTGACGTCCACGAGGCGCGCCGGTCCGCTCAGCGCCGCGGGCGTCAAAGCCGTCGGCGCCCACAGCAGCAGCGGCACGCGCAGCGTCGCTTCGTAGGCGAAGAGTCCGTGCGTACGCTCGCCGTGGTCGCCCAGCGCTTCCCCGTGATCGCTCGTGACGACGACGACCGTCGACGCCAGTTGCCCCGCCGAGCGCAGCCGGTCGAGCGCGGCGCCGAGCGCCTCGTCGGTGAACGCGACTTCCGCATCGTACGGGTCGGCGGCACGCGCGCGAGAGGCGGCTGGTGGATCGTAGGGATCGTGCGGGTCGTAAAGGTGGACCCACGCGAACCACGGCCCCGGCGTGCTCGCGGTCGTGATCCATCGCGTCGCCGCGTCGAGCGTGCCTGGCGCCGGTCGCTCGAGCACCGACAGCGCGCCGCCGGCTGCACGTGACGACAGCGTGTCGTCGTAGACGTCGAAACCGGCGTTCAAGCCGAAGCGTGCGTCGAGCACGAAGGCCGAGACGAACGCGCCGGTGCGATAGCCCGCGCCCTTGAGCACGCTGGCCAGCGTGGGCCGTGCGCCGTCGAACCGGAACGATCCGTTGTCGCGCACGCCGTTCACGAAGGGATACGTGCCCGTCATCAACGCCGTGTGCGACGGCAGCGTCAGCGGCACGTGCGCCCACGCGGTCTCGACGCGCACGCCTTCGCGCGCCAGGCGGTCGAGCGTCGGCGTCAGGCCGCCGCGGTGGCCGTAGGCTCCGACGCGATCCGCGCGCAGCGTGTCGATGGTCACGAGCAGGATGTTGGCGCGCGGCAGCGGCGCGGCGGCCGGGCGGGACGACGCATCGCCGCCGGGCGACGAGGAGCAGCCCGCAACCGTCACGACGAGCAGCGCCGCCAGCGCGGCCCCGGAGCGCGCCGACGCCCTCACGGCAACCTCCGCAGCAACGCCTCGACCTGCGCGATGTCGCGTGCGTAGCGGGCCCGCGGCGCCTCGCGCACGAAGCGGGTCAGGTGCGGGCGCGCCTCGGCCGCCCGCGGACTGGCCGCGAGCACCATCCCGAGGTTGTACAGCAGGTCGAAATCGGCTGGTGTGAGGGCGATGGCCTTCGTCCACGCCTCGATGGCGGTGGAGCGATCGCGCTCGACCAGCGCCGCGCCGAGGCCTTGCCATGCATCCGCGCGGGCCGGATCGCTGTCGACCGCGTGACGGAACGCCGTCGCCGCCGCCTCGCGACGCCCTGCCGTCAACTCCAGCACTCCCAGATTGCTCCACGCCGCTGCCGCGTCCGGATCGAGCGCCAGCAGCTCGGTGAACCTGGCCCGCGCGTCGTCGGCCCTCCCGAGCCGTGCGTAGACGACGCCCAGATCGTTGAGCAGCTCCGGATTCGCATAGCCGGCGCCGCGCGCCTGCTCGAGGGCCGCGGCAGCGCCGGCGAGATCGCCCGACGCCGTGAGCACGCCGCCGAGCCGGGCCTGGATATCCGCGTCCTGGGGCATCCCCGCGGGCGCCGCACGCAGCAGGTCCGCGGCCTCGGCCGCACGTCCAGCGGCCACGAGGGCCGTTGCCGCCGTGGTGCGCGCCGTCGCGAACCCGGGCCGCGCGCGCACCAGCGAGAGCAGTGCGTCGAGCGCCTGGGCCGGATGTCCGGCGCCGTAGGCCTCGAGCGCCGTCGTGAACTGCTCGTTCAACGCGACGAGGCGCTTGGGGTCGTCGTCGACCGTGTAGCGGCGGCGCGATGCGGTCGAGGTCGCCGTGCCACTGACGTACCCGAGCGACCGCAGCCGTGCATCGGCGGTGGCATCGCGTGGCGCGGTGGTCGAGGGCGGCGCCGGGCCGGCCGCCAGCGAGACACGCACGGGCTCGAGCGCCGCCACACGGGCCACGTCTGACGCAGCAAGATTCCGCGTCTCCCCGGCGTCCGCGCCGCGGTCGTAGAGTTCCGGTTCGGGCAGGGCGATGTACTTCCAGCGCGTAGACGCCAGCCCGGTCAGCGGCGCCCAGTCGCGCGTCAGGTGCGCTTCCAGCGCCTCGAGGTAGACGGCGCGATCGGCCGGTACGCCGGCCGAGACGGCGACACCATCGAGGCCGTCCGGAGCCGGCACGCCGGCGAGATCCAACAGCGTCGGCAACACGTCCGCGTGACCGACCGGCGCCGTCACTACACCAGGGCGGAGGCCCGGCCCGGCCAGGATCCACGGCACGGCCGCCGTGGCGTCGTAGACGAACAACCCGTGCGTGGCCTCGCCATGTTCCCCCAGCGACTCTCCGTGGTCGGCGGTCACGGCCACCAGCGTCCGCTCGCGGCGGCCGGTCGCGGCAAGGCGGTCGAGCAATCGGCCGATCATCGCGTCGGCATAGGCGACTTCGGCGTCGTATGGCGAGCGGCCGGACCGATACTCCGCCGGCGCGTCGTAGGGCGCGTGCGGATCGAACAGGTGCACCCACGCGAGCCACGGCCCCGCAGATCCGGCCGTGTCGATCCACGACGCGGCGGCGCTCACGACCTCGGCGGCGCGCCGTTCCGCGAACCCGAACGTCTGGCCGATCGCGCCTTGTGGATAGCGGTCGTCGTAGTGGTCGAAGCCGCGCGCGAGGCCGTAGCGCGCATCGAGCACGAACGCGCCCACGAACGCGCCGGTGCGATAGCCTCGCGCCTTCAGCACCGTGGCCAGGGTGGGCACGCTGTCGGCCAGCCGGGCGGCGCCGTTCACGTGCAGGCCGTGGTGCGGCGGCGTGCGGCCGGTGAGGATCGACGCATGCGCTGGCAGGGTGGCCGGCACGTGGGAGAAGGCGGTGTCGAAGCGCACGCCCGCCGCGGCCAGCGCGTCGAGCGTCGGGGTGAGCCCGCCGCGATGGCCGTAGGCGCCGACCCGATCCTTCCGTAGCGTGTCGACGGTGATGAGCAGGACGTTGGCCCCCTGCGCCCCACCCGGGGAGAGACTCGAACCCGGCCCGCACGCCACGGCCGCTGCGGCGAGGCACGCGGCGATGACGGCACGGGCGCGCGTCATCAGAGACGGAAGCCGGCGCGCAGCGGGTCGTCGGCGTCGATGTGGAAGGTGTGCTCGCCGGTGATCCATGCGCTGCCGGCGATCTCGGGGACGATGGCCGCGTGGTCGCCGACGCGCTGCCGGCCGGCGACGGTGCCGCGGAAGAGCGTGCCGATGAGGCTCTCGTGCACGAACGGCCCGTCGTGCGCAGAGAGCACGCCCATCTCGTCGAGGACCGCCATCACGGCGGCCGTGCCGCTGCCACACGGTGAGCGGTCCACTTCCGCATCGGCGAACACCGTGACATTGCGGAGATGCGCCCCCAGGGTCTGGGGCGGCGCCGTGAAGATCGTGCCGTAGACGCCGGTGAGTCCCGGTTCCTGTGGATGCACGACGGTGATCACCCGCTCGACTTCGCGAGCGATGGCCATGCCGATGCGCCGCAGCTCGGGCAGATGGGCGGCATCGATGGACAGGCCCGTCGCCTCGGCATCGACGATGGCGTAGAAGGCGCCGCCGAACGCGACGTCGGCCGACAGCGTGCGGCCCTGCACCTGCAGCGGCACACCCGGCGCCAGCACGAACGACGGCGGGTTCTGGAAGGCGACGTCGGCGACACGCGTGCGGCCCTCCACCGTCTCGAGGCGGGCCCGCGTCCGCACTGGACCCGCGGGCACGTCGAGCACCATCTCGACGAACGGCCCGTTGCCGGTGGCGGCATCCCACATCAACCCGCGTTCCACCGCGATGGTCGCGACGGCGATGACGCCGTGGCCGCACATCGTGCTCCAGCCCTCGTTGTGCATGAAGAGCACGCCGGCGTGCGCCCCCGGCGTCACCGGCTCGGTGAGCAGGGCGCCGTACATGTCGGCGTGGCCGCGCGGTTCGAGCATCAGGGCACGGCGCAGGTGATCGAGATGCTTGCGCGCCCACGCGCGCCGCTCGAGCATCGTGGCGCCCTCGGGGGTGGGCAGTCCGTCGACGACGAGACGCAGGGGCTCGCCGGCCGTGTGGGCATCGATCGTGCGGATCTGGTGAATCATGAGTACCGGTCGGGCAGGTGTTCCGCGCTATTCTGTCAGGCGCTTCCTCCCCACGCCACCTCGAGGTACGGGACCGGTGACCAATGTGACCCGACACTGTCTGGCAGTGCTGATCTCCTGCTGGGCGACGGCCACGGCCGCAGCCCAGACGCTTCCAGGCCCGGCGGCCGCCCCGGCCCCGGCGCCCACGGCTCTCCAGCTGCCCACGTCGACTACGGCGCCGGCCGCAGAAGTGCAGGGCCGCTGGTATCCACGGCCGCGCATCAACGACGGCGACACGTGGTCGCTCGAACTACGGACGAAGTTCCAGGGCGACACCGCGTGGCTGGATCCGGTGATCGATCCCGAGGACGAGGGCTTCGTGTGGCGGCGCCGCCGGATCGGCATCCGCGGCGAGGTGCTGAACCGCGTCGAGTTCGAGATCGAGCGCGAGTTCGGCGACGAGGAGGAACCGTGGCGGGACGTGTGGGTGAACCTGCGCGTCCACGACCTGCTCGAGCTGCGCGGCGGCAAGTTCAAGGCGCCGTTCGGCCTCGACAACTCCACGAGCTCCAGCGAGCACGACTACATCTTCCGGTCGCTGGGCACGCGCCTGCTGGTGCCCGGCCGTGAAGTGGGCGGCATGGTCTACGGCGCGGTCAGCCGCCGCCGTTTCACCTACGCGCTGGGCGTGTTCAACGCCGAGGCCGACCCGAACACCGACGGCTTCTTCGACGACGACCAGGGCGGCGACAACTTCGACCGCACCGTGAGCGGCCGCGTCACCGTGCAGCCGCTCGACTCGTTCGGCGATCTGCCGCGGGCGGTGCGCAACGTCGAGATCGGCGTCAGTGCCGCGCAGTCGACCGTGCCGCTGGGCAAGAACGGGCTCCGAGGCCGCTCGGTCTTCGGCCACGAGTTCTTCGACCGCGTCTTCGTCAACGGCGACCGCCGCACGGTCGGCTTCGACATCGCCGCCATCGGCGGACCGGCCAGCGTGAAGTTCGAGTGGATCCAGTCATCCGACGAGCGGCTCGGCCAGGGCGTGGGCGACGTGGACCTGTCGAAGGTGTTCGGCCGCGCCTGGTACGTGCAGGGCTCGTGGCTCGTCACCGGCGAGGACAAGGAAGAGAACATCGTGCCGAAGCGGCCGCTGCTGCAGGGCGGGTTCGGGGCCATCGAAGTGATGGCGCGCTACGAGAAGATGCTGTTCGGCAGCTCGGAGTCGTCGGACCAGCCGCCGTCGACCAGTCCGCGCGGCGAGAACCTCGCCCGCAACCAGGACTCCGTCTACACGCTGGGAGTGTCGTGGCATTTGAACCGGTGGCTGAAGGTGCAGGGCAATGCCATCCACGAGTCGTTCCTCGACGTCGCGCGTGCGCCGATTCCGGGCACCGGGACCTACTGGAGCTACGTGACCCGCCTGCAACTGGCGTTCTAGGAGCCTCGTGATGCGTGCCATGTTCCGCGTCGTTCTCGTGACCTTCCTGGCGATGGCCGCCAGCGCCCCGGCCGTGCGGGCGCAGTCGGCCGACGACCTCTTCGATTCCTCGACGCTGCGCGAGATGCGCCTGATGGTGCACTCGACCGACTGGACCGAGCTGAAGGCGACCTTCCAGGAGAACACCTTCTATCCGGCCGACCTCACCTGGAACGGCGTGACCGCGCGCAACGTGGGCATCCGCTCGCGTGGCCTCGGCAGCCGCAGCCCGGTGAAGCCCGGCCTGCTGCTGCGGTTCGACCGCTACGCCAGCGGGCAGACGTTCGTCGGCCAGAGCTCGCTGGTGCTCGACAACCTGACCCAGGATCCGTCGACGATGAAGGAAGTGCTGGCGATGCAGCTCTTCCGCCGCGTCGGCCTGCCGGCGCCGCGCGAGGCGTTCGTGCGGCTCTACGTAAACAACGTCTACCTCGGGTTGTACGCCGTGGTCGAGGACGTGGCCGGGCCCTACCTCCAGCGCAATCTCGGCGAGAGCAACGGCACGCTCTACGAATACGACTGGCTGTTCACCTACAACTTCGACTACCTCGGCTCGAACCTCGACAACTACCGCATCTTCAAGGCGCAGACCAACACCACGCGCTCGACGTTCGATCTCTACAACCCGATCGAGCAGATGGTGCGCACCGCCAACGAGGCGCCCGACGAGAGCTTCGAGAGCGCCATCGCGCCGTACCTCGACCTGCAGGCGTTCGCGCGCCACATCGCCGTCGAGAACTTCATCTCCGACGACGACGGGCTGCTCGGCTTCTGGGGCATGAACAACTTCTTCCTCTACAAGCGCGAGGGCGGGTCGCGCTTCCAGTTGATCCCGTGGGACAAGGACTACACGTTCTGGCGCTTCAACAACGACATCTTCACGCGCGTCGACGCCAGTGTGCTGGCGCGGCGGGCGCTGGCGCTGCCTGACGTGCGCCAGGCGTATCTCGACACGCTGGTCGCCGCGGCGGATTCCGCCGACGAGCCGCTGGATGTCGGCGTCACGTGGCTGTCGCTGGCGGTCGACCGCCTGGCCGGCCTGGTGCAGGGGGCGGTGAACGACGACCCCAACAAGCCCTACACCACCGCGCAGTTCGAGGCGGCGGTCAACGGGTTGCGGACCTTCGCCACGCGGCGCGGCCCCTACGTCCGGTGCGCCGTGGCCAACCTGTCGCGCACGCCGGTCGCCTGCAACTGACGGCCGGCGGCCGCGCTCAGGCGGCGCCGGCGTCGGCCAATGCGCGCTGTACGAACCGGTCGAGGCGCCGCACGGCGGTGCGCTCGGTCACGAGGATGCTGAGCTCGCGCCGCAGTTCGAGGCTCGCGGCCGAGAGCGCCAGCGATCCCACGAGCGCCACCTTGCCGTCGACGATCGTGACCTTGCCGTGGGCGATGCGTCCGGCCACGACGCGCGTCGCGATGTGATCGACGCGCACGCCCTCGCGGGCCTTCGCCGCGAGGATGCGGCGCACCTTCGGATCGTCGAGCTTGTGGTCGATGATGGCGATGCGGCGGGTGGCGCTCTTCAGCAGCGTCCGCACCGCCTTGCCCGCCCACTCCGGGGCCACCACGAGCCGGCTGCTGCGGCTGGCCGTCGGCGGCAGATCGCGACGCGCCAGATCGGCCTCGAACAGGCGCCAGGCGTCGAGCACCGCCTCGGGATCCGAGGTCTCGACCGCGAAGTCGCAGGTCTCGTGGAAGCACTTCCGCGTGAGGTTGAACGAGGCCACCAGCAGCGGGCCGTGGTCGGCGACGATGTACTTCGCGTGGTGCTTGGTGGCGCGCGAGCCGTGCGGCGTGACCCGCGCCCCCATGTGCTCGAGCAGCGCGCGCACCCGATCGAGCCGCCGGCGCCAGCCACTCGCCCGTCGTGTCAGCAGCACGTCGACTTCGACGCCACGGGCAATGGCGGCGCGCACCTCGTCGAGCACGGCCGGATCGTTGCAGCGGAAGATCGTGAGCCCGAGGCGGCGCCGGGCGCCGCGAATCACCCGCAGTACGGCCGCGCGCCGCTCGGCAGGCTCGATGACGACGCGGTCGAACGTCACGACTTCTTGGGCGGCTCCCAGGACACCTGCTCGAGCCCCGACGTGCCCCCGGCAACCAGCGCCTCGGTGACCTCGTCGATCAGGACGTGCGGTGGCAGCGTCGTCCGGTAGGTCATCTCGGCCTCGTCGTCTTGCTTCAGTTCCAGCGGCTCCCAGGTGATGCCGTACTGCGCGAACACGCTGACGACGTGCGCGAGCGGGAACTCGCGGCCCTTGGCCGTCATCTCGACCAGCATCAGCCGCGGCTTGACGGCGATCACCTTGTCGAGCACGACGATCGACGCCGCCAGGAACAGGCCGCCCAGCGCGGCGATGGGCAGCGCGCCGATGCCGCAGGCCATGCCGAGCCCCATCAGCAGGAACAGCACGGTGACGTCCTTGGGATCCTCCACCGGCGTGCGGAAGCGGATGATACCGGCCGCGCCGGCGATGCCGAACGCGCGCGCCAGCGAGCTGCCGATGATGATCATGATGAGCGCGCCCGACACCGCCAGCAGCACCTGGGCCTGCTCCATCGAGCGGTTCATCGGCCGGTCCTTCTGGTGCAGTTTCTGGACGTGGGTCACGAAGATGGCGATGACCGCCGACGACATCAGCTGCACGACTTCCGAGAACGGATAGCCCCACGGCATCGACCACAGCGCCCCGGGCGCCGCCTCACCGCCGGTGAGCCCGCCGCCGACCAGGCCGCCGCCGGGGGCGCCGGGGACGACGCGCCAGCGCAGCCCGATCCAGGCGATGAGCAGGCACGCGGCGATGCCCGACGAGACCCGCAACCACTCCTGCCAGTTGGTCGCCTGATGCTTCGCCTCGACGATCGAGTCGTGGATGCTGAGCACCGTGTCGAGGCGCGCCAGGCGCAGCAGCTCGAGGGTGCGTTCGGTGGGCCGGGCGATGCGGAAGGCGCCGCCGACACGTCCGGCGCTCGTATGTGCGCGGACCAGCGCACGAATGCCTGCGCTGTCGATCGTCGGCACCGCGTTGAGATCGGCGATGAGGAGCTTGTAGCCCTGCGACAGCAGGCGCTTCACCGACGACTCGAAGTCTTCAGCCGCGCCGCCGGCCACCAGCGGCTGCTTCGGGGTGAGCACCAGGTGGCCCCAGGTGGCACGTTGGGCACCCAGGGCGTGACGGCGCTCGGGCTGGCTCGAATCGTCCATGCAGGAATTCGCGCGGGAGCGCGATAAGATCGGTGGGGCGACCGTAGCATAGTGCACACCAAATTGAAATGGCCGGCGCTGGCCCTGCTTGGCCTGATCGGCGCGTGCAGCGGCTCTCCGAACTCGCCGTCGCCGCCCGATGGCGGAGGCGGTCCGCCGCCGCCACCGGCAACCGTGCTCGCGGCGGGTGACGTGGCGTGGTGCGCGGATCTCACCGCGGCGCATGCCACGGCGCGGCTGCTCGATCAGCATCAGGGCACGATTCTCGCGCTCGGCGATCTCGCGTACCTGCAGGGCACGGCGGAACAGTTCCGCGACTGCTACACGCCCACGTGGGGCCGGCATCGCGGCCGCACGCGACCGATCGCCGGAAACCACGACTACCTCTCGCCCGGCGCTGGTCCCTACTTCGAGTACTTCGGCGACGCGGCGGGTCCGTCGGGCGACGGCTACTACGCCTACAACGCCGGCCCGTGGCGGATGATCGCGCTGAACTCGAACGTCGCGATGGAGCGCGGCTCGCCCCAGTACATCTGGCTGCAGCGGGAGTTGCAGAGCCAACCGCGCTGCACCCTTGCCTACTGGCACCATCCGCGCTTCACCTCGGGCCCGAATGGCGACCATCCGCAGACCGGCCCGCTGTGGGAGTTGCTCCACGCTGCCGGCGCCGACGTCATCCTTGTGGGTCACGACCACATCTACGAGCGCTTCCTGCCCATGACCCCCGACGGCCAGCTCGATCGCGAACGCGGCATCCGCCAGTTCATCTCCGGCGGCGGCGGCGCGATGCTCTACAAGTTCGCATCGGTCAAGGCCAACAGCGCCTCCCGCTACGAGGGCTACGGCATCCTGAAGCTCGTGCTCGGCGACAACCGCTACGAGTGGGAGTTCCTCCCCACCTCGCCAGGGTTCGCCGACACGGGATTCGATGTCTGCCACTAGCCGGGGGCTGGGGCCTGGTCCCCGTTGAAGGCCTTCTACTCCGACCATTTCGTCCTGCCCTTGCCGCCCGGGCATCGGTTCCCGATGGAGAAGTACTCGCGGCTGCGGGCCGCGGTACTGGCGGAGGGGCTGGTGGCGCCAGCAGATCTCGCGGAGGCGCCCGCGGCGGCGTGGGATGAGCTGCGGCTGGCGCACGCCGCCGCATACGTGCAGCAGGTCGCCAGCGGCACGCTGCCGGCCGACGTCCAGCGGCGCATCGGCTTTCCGTGGTCGCCCGAGATGGTCGAGCGGTCGCGACGCTCGGCCGGCGCGACGATTGCCGCCGCGCGCGCGGCGCTGCGCGACGGCGTCGCCGCCAACCTGGCCGGCGGCACGCACCACGCCTTCAGCGATCGCGGCGAGGGCTACTGCATCTTCAACGACGTCGCCGTCGCGGCGCGCGTGCTGCAGCGTGAGCGCCGGGTCGCGCGCGTGGCGGTCGTCGACTGCGACGTGCATCAGGGCAACGGCACCGCGGCGATCTTCCGCGACGACCCGTCGGTGTTCACGTTCTCGATGCACGGCGCCAGGAACTTCCCGTTCCGGAAGGAACAGGGCGACCTGGACGTCGAGCTCGCCGACGGCACCGGCGATGCGGACTACCTGGCGCTGCTCGCCGCGCACCTGCCGCGCGTGCTCGACCAGCATCGGCCGGACCTCGTCTTCTACCTCGCCGGCGCGGATCCGTACGCCGGCGATCGCCTGGGCCGGCTGGCCCTGACCTTCGACGGCCTGCGCGCGCGCGACGCCTACGTCTTCGCGCGTTGCCTCGACGCGCGGCTGCCTGTCGCGGTGGTCATGAGCGGCGGCTACGCGCCGGATGTCGGCGACATCGTCCGCATCCACCTGCAGACGATCGCCGAGGCAGCGGCGCACGCGACGCGGTGGACCGCGGCCGCGTGACCTGTGGGAGGATCCGGTATGCCCCAGCGGTTCCGTCTCCTCACCGAAGCCCAGGTCGCGTCGCTCCTGCCCATGGCCGATCTGATCACGGCCATGGAAGCCGCGCTGATGCGGTTCTCGTCGGGTGACGTGCTGCAGCCGGTGCGCTCGGTGCTGACCGTCGGTCCGCAGCAGGCGTACTTCGGCCTGATGCCAGCCTACGTGGCTGATCCCGGACAGCTCGGCGCCAAGATCGTCACCGTGTTCGGCGACAACGCAGCCAAAGGCCTGCCGTCGCACCTCGCGACCATCCTGCTGCTCGACGCGGACACCGGCGCGCTGGTGGCGCTGATGGACGGGCGCTACATCACGGAAGCGCGCACCGCCGCGGTGTCGGCGGTGTCGGCGCGGCACATGGCGCGCGCCGAGGCCGCCACCCTCGCCATCCTCGGCACCGGCGTCCAGGCGCGCAGCCATCTCGAGGCACTCGCGCTGGTGCGGCCGTTGCGGGACGTGCGCGTGTGGAGCCCGAAGGCGCCCAGCCGCGAGCGCTTCGTGGCCGACATGACCGGACACGTCGCCGCCAAGATTGCCGCCACGGACAGCGCCGAGGCCGCCGTGCGCGGCGCCGACATCGTGGTGCTGGTGACGTCGTCGCCGACGCCCGTGGTCGACGACGCCTGGGTCGCGCCCGGCGCGCACGTGATCTCGGTGGGCGCCTGCCGGCCGACGCAGCGTGAGATGGCGCCCGCACTGGTCGCCCGCGCCCGTCTCGTCGTCGACTCGCGGGCGGCCGCGCTCGTGGAATCAGGCGACATCGTGCAAGGCATCCGCGAGGGCCGGTTCACCGACGCGCACGTGGCCGGCGAGCTGGGCGAGGTGGCGGCGGGCCGCGTGCCCGGGCGCCGCGACGCCGCCGAGGTCACGATCTTCAAGTCACTGGGCATGGCGGTGGAGGACGTGGTGGCCGCCGACCTCGTGTATCGGCGCGCACAGGTGGCCGGCGCCGGCACCGAACTGGTGCTGTGAACCTTCACGCGCATCCGTTCGTCTGGAATGAATCATGGCGGCCACGAAACGACGGTGGCTCTGGGTCGTCGCCGGCGTCTGCCTGCTGGTGGGCGTCGTGGTGGCCGGCGTCGCCGCCGCGTCCTGGTTCTACTTCCGCGACCGCCTCGAGATCGCACGCGGCACCAGCCGCACCGAGGCCTTGGCCCGCTTCGAAGCCGAGCGCCAGCGCTTCGCTGACCGGCGAGCCCTGCTGGTCATGGGAGACGATCGCCGTCCCCGATACGCGGAGGGTGTGCCCGAGCATCGCAACGACGGCGAGGTGGCGAGCTTCAACGTCCTGGCGTGGGACGAGGACGACGGTGCGCTCGTCTCGGTCTCGGTGCCGCTGTGGCTGATGCGGATGAAGTCAGGTCCGATCAGCTTCGGCGAGTACGTGTCGGACATGGACGACCACGGCGTGCGGCTCCAGGCCGAAGACCTGCAGCGCTACGGGCCCGGCGTGCTGCTCGACATCGAGAGCCCCGACGGCGACCTCGTCCTCCTGACGGCACAGGCGCGGCCTCCGCAGTAGGCATCGGGCCGAGCCCAGCGGCCGGTTTCGGCCCGAAACTGCTCGCGACATGAGCGGCTCGCCGTTGGCACGTTGGCTGCACTCCACCGCAGTGCCAGCACTGCCGACGGAGGCCGACCATGCACGCCACCAGGCTCATCCCTGCCGCACTCGCCCTGATCGTCCTCACCAGCGCGACGGCCGACGCGCAGTGGCGCAACCGCGACCCGCGGGACCGCGGTCCGGTCTACGGACGGCGCGCGCCGATCGTCGATATCGCGTCGTCGAACGGCTTCGAAGAGGGCTACCGCAAGGGCCGCGACGACGGCCGCGACCGCGATCGCTTCGATGTGCGACGCCACGGCCGTTACCGTTCGGCCGACCAGGGCTATCGCCGCGAATACGGGCCCAAGGACGTCTACCGCCAGGCCTACCGCGCCGGATTCGAGCGCGGCTACGACGCCGGCTACCGCGACGGCCGCCGCAACCAGGGCGGACGGTGGCGGTGGTGAACGGCTACAGCGGCCAGCCGCTCCCGGCTACAGGTTCAAGAAGCTCTTGATCCGCGTCAGCAGTGACTGCGGCGCGGGCGCGCTGGAGCGGGCCTCGTCGGCCGCGGCCTGCGCCTGCGCCAGGCCCTGACGGCGCGCCGAGACGACCGCGCTCACCTCTTCGACCATGCTCGGACGCCGGACGGCCAGATCACGGAAACGCTCGGCCGTGATCTCGAGCAGCGTGGAGTCGTCGAGCGCGGTGACCGTGGCGGTGCGCGGGTCGCCGGTGAGCATCGACATCTCGCCGAAGAAGCCGCGCGACGAGATCACCGCCACTTCCTGGCCCGAGGGCTCCAGCGTCACCCGCACGCGACCCTGCAGCACCACGAACATCGATTCGCCGGCGTCGCCCTGGCGGACGATGCGCTCGCGCGCACCGTAGAGATGCTCCTCGCACGCCGTCGCGAGCCGCAGCCGCTCGATGTCGTCAAGGCCGGCGAAGAAGTCGATGGCGCCGAGGCGTTCCGCCAGACGCTGCAGGTGTTCCGGTGGCCTGGGATGCTGCTCGTCGCGGCTGTACTCGATCTGGATCGGATACGGGATCTCGATGCCGCGCCGCTTGAACGTGTACCAGATGTTGCTGCGGACCTGGTCGCGCGCGGTGTTGTCGCGGCCGAAGTCGTCGATCCAGAAGCGCACGCGGTAATTCACCGACGACGCCGCGAAGTCCTCGATGAGCACGTCGGGCTCGGGCTCACGCAGCACCAGCGGCGCGTTCTCGAGCGCTTCGTGCAGCGCCCGCTTCACCTCGTTCGGCGGCGCGTCATAGCTGGCGCCCACCTCGACGTCGATGCGCGTGGGGATCGTCGGCTCCGAGTGGTTCAGGATCGGATCCTTCGACATCACGCTGTTGGGCACGATGATGAACTGCCCCGACTTCGTGAGCAGCTTCGTCGCCCGCCAGGTGACTTCCTGCACCTTGCCTTCGAAGTCGCCCACCTTCACCCAGTGGCCGACACGAAACGGCTTCTCGATCTGGATCGCGAGGCCGGCGAACAGGTTGCCGAGGGTGTCCTGCAGCGCGAAGCCGATGACGACGGCGCCGACCGCGGAGGTGGTGAGGAACTTCTCGTCGAGCAGCAGCGTCGCGGACACCGCGAACAGCGCGATGACGATGACGTCCTGCACGATGGCCGGCACGCGCTCGGAGACGCGGTCGTGCCGCCACGGATTGAAGAGCAGGCCGACGGCGGCAACGATGCCGCCGGCTACCAGCAGCAGCCGCGCGAGGCCGCCGACGAGCGCGGGGTCGCCGACGCCGCGGCCGAGCGCCGCCTCGAAGCCGAAGGCCACGAGCAGCAGCACGGCGGCGAAGCCGAGCCGCGCCCGCACGAAGCGATTGCGCACGGCCGCGAGCGCCGCGAGCACGACCGCGAGCGCGACGCCGGTGGCGATGGGCAGCTGTATCACGGTGCGGTGCGGTGTGGGCCGAGCCGCTAGCCCCTAGCCGCTAGCCGCTGTTCGGGTTACTTGAGTTCGCCCGCCTTCTTGAAGGCCGTGACATCGGCTGCGGTCACCGCCACGGCCACCGCCGCCGGATTCGGGCCGCCCTTGGCATTCGACTCCTGGCCGGCCCCTCGGGCCGCGCCGGTGCCGGTGACCTGGGCCGACTTCTTCTCGCCGCCACCCGGGGTGAGCTTCGAGGCCAGGCCGCCCAGGCCTTTCTTCTTCGGCTCCTCGGCCGGCTTGCCGCCAGGGGCCGCGCCCGCCGTCCCCGGCTCGATGGCGATGAGTTCGCTCACCGGCACGGGCTTGTAGGTGATCGTCGAGGTGTAGCGCGCGTCCACGGTGGCCGTCGACGTCAGCTTGGCCGACGCGATCTGCTTCGTCATCTTGTCGACGCGTTCCTTGGTCTGCGGATGCGAGGCGAACAGGCCGTTCTTCTCTTCGGTGTTGGTGGCCTTGTTCCGTTCCATCAGCATGTTGAGGAAGCCGTTCATGCCGGTGGGCGCGTAGCCCACGGTGTTGACGAGTGCAAGGCTCTTCTCGTCGGCCTCGAGTTCGTCGCCGCGGCCGAAGCCCTGGTCGACGATCTCATACGCCTTGTCGGCCAGCTTCGTCATGAGCGCGCCCGACATCTTCTCCTCGGCGCCCATCTGCACCATCTTGCCCTTCTGGATGGCGCGGATGGTGTGCTTCTCGGTGACGTGGATGATCTCG